>NZ_JBVIGX010000034.1:0-27118 GCF_055570595.1 Streptomyces sp. NPDC031132 | reverse complement strand
TGATATGCGAGGGGGCCGCGGCCGCCCCCCCCCCCCCCCCACCCCCCCTCCCCCCCCCCCCCCCCCCCCCCCCCCCCCCCCCCCCCCCCCGCGGTGGAAGCCGGGTTCACATCTCCACGGCCGGGACCGGGCGGCTCTCCGGCAGCGATGGCCGGCCCTCCTGCTCCACCTCGTCAAGCAGTCGCTCCAGCTGCCGGATCGCGCGGACGATGGTGGAGGCGACCAGCACCAACCGTCAGCGCGCGGGGCACACGGTCCCGACCGACTGGCCTGGCAGGTACACCGTCCTTCCCCCGCGAGTGAGGTCGTGATTGACGGTCTGGCAGATCTTCTTCACTGCTGCGGCCTGCTCTACGACCGGATGCCGGCCCCGACGTCGGCCCCGTCGGCCGGGGAGACGTCCTCGGTGACCTACCAGGTCCAGATCGACAAACGCAGGTCGAGCAGGGGCGGCAACGAATGGTGGCTCTCCGCGGAGAACATCACCGACTCCGGCGCCGACTCCCCCGGCCGGCTGATAACCCAGGCGCTCGGAGCCACCGCTGTCGCCCGCTCGTTGCCGCGCGGCGTGGCCACGCTCGCGCTGCGGGCCGGGCCGGACTGGGTCGAGGAGGCGCGGTTCCTGGTGGCCGAGGCCGCCCGGCACGGCCACCGCGACGCCGCCCGCCTCCTCGCCGGTGTCGCCCACCGCCGCCCCGCCAAGAAGCCCGGGGAGCCTGAGGAGCCTGAGGAGCCTGATGACAATGTCTACTTCGACGAGGTGCGTGCAGGGCTCGGCGTGGCCGAACGCCTCCTGCACCCCGATCCCGACGAGACCGCAGGGGGTGCCGTGGGCGGCGGGCAGCCGCGGTTGCACCTGGTGCGGGCCCCGGAGGTCCCCGAGTGCGGTCCCGCTCCGGATGAGTCCTCCGGCCCGACCGACGCCGCGCGGCGGCCGCACCTTGCAGCCCTGCCCGAGGGCGGCGGACTCCGTCTGCCGCTGCCGGACGGGGGCCGCGGCGGGAGTTACGGATGCTGTGTACGGTCCCCGGCTACGCGCGGGCTCCAGGGCCGGTGCCCACAGCAGACGGCGCATCAGAGCCCGCAGCGGAAGGGAGTCCAGAATGTGGCGCCCTGGGCCCTTGTGTCGCCCGGGGACCCCGCGTACGGATGCGCGCGACGCGCTGCTCGTAGTCCGGTCTCCGCTCCGCGCGTCTCCAGTTTCAACATCTGAGCGTCCCAGCACCGGCGGCGTGCTGTCGCCTCCACGCCGAGCCTTAGACGTCGTCTCATTCGGCGCTTTGGCGGTTGGCTTCACAGACGGGTTGTGGAGGGGTAGTAGGGCGGAGGGGCGGCAGCTCACCCGCGGCGGCGCTGCGCCTCGCGGACGAGCTGATCACGACAGGCGGGCAGTGTGGCTGCAGCAAGTGAGCTTTTTCAGAGTGGCCACTGACCGGGTGACTCGGGTCGAGTCAGGCTGAGGACCGCAACGCACAGGGCTCCCGCGCTGTTGAGGGAGGTGTTCGAACTACGGTAGGTGAGCCCGTCGAGTGGCATAGCGAATCCGTGCAGAGAGGGGCAGCGGGGAATGAGTGTGGTGGAGAGCTGGTCCCGCGTAATGAATCTCCTCCGGGAGCATGCTCCGGCCGATCACGCGGACCTTCCCGGCCCGGCCCCAGAGCGGATGCTCGCGGCCGCCGAGGAGCGCATGGGTGTCTCATTGCCTCAGGAACTGCGGACGTGGCTGCTGCAGAACAACCTGGATCTTCCCGAGGACGATGTGGACGACGACGTGGCCTGCTGCGGTTACGCCGGGTTCCCGGACGAGGGGAGCTTCTTTCTGGGCATCCGGGCGATGGAGAAGCTCTACGCGAATCACCCCTTGTCCGGTGGGGGCGAATGGCGCGAGGAGTGGATCCCGTTCCAGTCGGAACGGGACGGCTGGATGGGACAGTTCATCGACGCGAGGGACGGACGTATCGGCAGATGGTTCGTGGGTGCGCCCACGGTCACCGGCGAGTACGCGTCATTGGCTGACTACTTCGACTCCGTGGCGGAGATGCTGACGAGGATCGGTGCGGGGGACTATCCGGTCTGTTCCGTTGCCGAAGGTCGACTTGTCTGGTCGTGAGGCCCCGAGGCCGTGAACGGAAGTGCCCCCCGGAACCGAAGAACGGCCGGGGGGCACTGCTCATTGTCCGGTTACGGGGAGCGGTGAATCCGTCGAGGTCGACCCAGTGAGGATTTTCAGCGTTGATGCTCCAGAGCGAGGACGGCGGCGGCGATGGCCGTCATACGGTGGGGGCTGCACCGGGCTTTGCGGAAGATGCGCCAGGACTTGAGTCGCGCGACGCTTCGTTCGACGGGTGCCCGTGCCGCTGACAGGGCTCGGTTGATCGTCTGCTGGGTCGTGGTCAGGTCCCGGTTCGGGAGCCGTCGGTGTGGTCACCCAGGGGCCGGCCCCAATGTAGGCACGGTCGGCGAGGACGGGGACACCCTGGCGTTCGCAGATCCGGATGATGCGGTGGGTGCGGGCGGCGGTCAGGTCGTGGGTGCGGCCGGGCAGTGCGGGTGAGATCCACAGCAGATCGCCCGCGGGATCGGCCACGACCTGCACGTTCACTCCGTGACGGCGGTGCTTCTGGGAGAAGTCGGCCCGGCTGTCGCCGACACGGTCGCACTCGGCGAGCGTCCCGTGGAGCAGGACGTAGTCCGGATCGGCCTCGCGCAGGACCCGCAGGAGGCCGGGTGCCCGGCCGGACAGGTGCTGGACGACGGCCGTGGCGTAGGCGTGGGCGGCGTCGACGGATATGCCGAAGCCGGCGGCGATCTGCGCGAGCGTGTCGTGCCGGCGGAGGTAGACCAGGCCCACGAGGGCACGCTGATGGGGCGGCAGCTTGCAGCGGCGGCCACCCTCACGGGTGACGATGAGCATGGAAACCCGCTCGACCAGAGCATGAGGCAGGTCGAGTGCGGCAGGATGAGGAACCAACAGGGCTCCAGTACCGATGGGTTGAGACTTCGAACACCTCCCTCAACGGCGCGGGAGCCCTGTGCGTTGCGGTCCTCATCCTGACTCGGCCTGGGTCACTCGATCAGTGGCCACTCTGAAAGAGCTCAGTGTTTGGTGAGTCCTTAACGTCCGGCAATGATCTACTCGTCGTCAGGGGCCCACTTCTCGCGGTATCCCGGGCGATCGGAGTAGGCGGTCGCTGCGAGGACTCGTACTGTCCAGTCGCTGCGGAGGGCGTCTTGGTCCCCGAGGTCAGCGTGGTCCGGGTCGGCGTGGTCCGGGTCGCTCCAGGCGGCGAGCATGTCCCGGCGCATGGCAATGGTGCGGGCCGGCGCGTAAAGCGCGGATAGCGGGTTGTCGGCGGTGAGTCCTTCTGGCAGCCAGGCTTCGGGGGGTTGGCCTGCGACTGCCGCCTCGTCGGCGTCGATCTGCTCGTGCAGCCAGGTGATCAGTTCTGCGGTCATAGCCGGAATGATCCCCCCTGCCACTGACAGTGCACCTCTCGGGTGCCTTCCGTGGCACGTCCCAGGGACCTGGCGTATGCGGGTGTCGTTGTCAAGCGATCAGCTATGCCGCAATCGGGCGCCTGCAGATACGGGGCGGCGGTCGCCGTGTTCACTCCCCCAGGTCCTAACAGCGCAGCCCCGCCGACGGTCTCCTCCCGGAGGAGGAGGCCGGACCGGGCCGCAGGTCCCGGACCAGGGGATGGACGGGACCGGGGTCCTCGTGCCCTTGGGCGATGTGCCGTACCAGGCGGGTTCCTAGCCTCGGGGCATGCGATCACACGAAGCGCACGATGCTCAAGGAGACCCCGTGACCACTGTCAGCCCCGCCGCACGCCGCGCCTTGACCGTAGGCCTCACCCTCGCCGCCTGCCTCACGTCCTCCCCCGTCCTGGCCACGGCCGCCGAGACCCCCGCCCAGGACAGCTCCGGGGCCGGACTGGACCGGTACTACCGCCAGCACCTCGGCTGGGGCAGCTGCATCAAGGGCCCCGACGACACCACGGGCCGCGATCTGGACCAGGCAGGCGTGCAGTGCGCGGACGTGACCGTGCCCCTGGACTACGCCGCCCCCCGGGGGCGCGCTATCACCGTGGCGATCTCCCGACTCAAGGCCACCGACACCCGCCACCGCATCGGCGCGATCCTCCTCAACAACGGCGGTCCGGGCGGTCCCGCGCTCCAGTCCCCGCCGCAGGCCCGTGCGTCGATGAAGGAGGTCGGCGCGCGATACGACATCGTCGGCTTCGACCCGCGCTTCATCGGGCGCAGCACCACGCTGGACTGCGGCTTGCCCGTCGGCATGACCTGGCTGTCCGCCGGCACCGGCCGGGCGGGCTTCGACCGCCAGGTCGCCCTGCAGAAGAGCCTGGCCGACAAGTGCCGGGCCACCGACGCCACGGCGCTCCCGCACATCACCACCCGCAACACAGCCCGCGACATGGACGTCATCCGCGGCACCCTCGGCGAGCGGAAGATCTCCTTCCTGGGCTACTCGTACGGCACCTACCTGGGCACGGTCTATACGCAGATGTTCCCCGGCCGCCACGACCGGATGGTGCTGGACGGGGCGATCAACCCGAGCGACTACCGCCCCCGGCTGCTGAAGGGCACCGAGCGCGAGAACGAGAAGGCGCTGTCAGACTGGGCCGCCTGGGCCGCGGAGCACCACGACACCTACGGCCTCGGCCGCAGCCGCGCCGAGGTGCTCGCCGCCGTCGACCGCATCGTCGCGGCGGCCGCGCGCGGTCCGCTGACCATCGGCGCCGGAGCCGATGCCTTCCGGATCGACGACAGCCAGGTGCCGCTCCTCCTCTTCTCGGGCATCGCGGACGACACCACCCCGGCGCGGGCGTCGTTCGGCGAGCTGCTTTCCGTACTGGCCAAAGCCGCGGAGGGCCAGCCGACGACGGTGCCGCCAATGCTCGTCCCGGAGCTCCGGTACGTGCTGCGCGGTGAGGGCGAGCCCACCGGCGCGCAGTCCGCCGTCATCTGCGGGGACGTGGCCGCCGCGCGCGATCCCGAGCTCTACTGGCGGGACATCGAGCGCAACCGCATCGCCCACCCGCTGTTCGGCGCTCTGACCAACAACATCAACCCGTGCGCCTTCTGGGACTCGCCGCGCGAAGCGCCGACCCAGGTGCGGCACGATGCCCCTGCACTGATCGTCGCCGCCACCGGTGACCCGCGTACGACGTACAAGGGGAGCGTCGAGCTGCACAAGCAGCTGCCGAGCTCCAGGCTGGTCACCCTCGAGGGCGCCAACCGGCACGCCCTCTTCGGGCGCTACGGCAACGCGTGCGTGGACGACCAGGTCAACCGGTACCTGGCCACCGGCAAGCTGCCGGCGAGGGACCGGACCTGCCTCAAGCAGGCGGGGTAGTGGCCCACGGTTCACGTTCCTAGTGCGCGGGCCAGCGGCATTCTGCGGTTGTTCGTCGCGGTCTTGGTGAACAACGACTTGAGGTGGTCCTGCACGGTGTGCTCGGAGACGAACATCTGGCGGGCCACCGTGTCGGCCGACCAGGGCACGGTAGACGGTGGCCAGGGCGACGATCCCGCCCGGGGCGGTCAGCGCGTAGTCCGCCTGCACCAGAGCCACGCTCCCCGCGCGCCGGCCCAACAGGTGCAGGGGGACGCTGAGCAGCAGGCCCTCCACGCCGATCCGGTCCGATGGATCAACTGCGTGTCTCGTTATAGCCCTGCTGCTCGGGCTTGCGGCCTGGGGCGCATGGTGGGTCGTATCAGGGGCGACTGGCTCGCAGCCCCTGGACGAAGCCACACCGCGACCGCACCGAGCCCCTCCTCCTCGGCCAGACCCGCACCCAACTGGGGGCTGGAGAACCTGACAGAGGGAAACACGAGCAAGGACACGACGCTGGGACCGACATACACGACGAGACTCAACTGCGACTGAAGCAGGCGCATACGGCTTGCCGATGCGGCCAGAGGGCCCCGCCACATCAGGCTCCAGGGTGGCCGGCTGCTTCCAGCACGCGCCGCCGCGCCCGTCACTGCGTAGAACCTCTTCCCCGGCTATCGCGGAGAAAGAGGTGTCGTTTCCGAAGGGGGCTTGCCCACGGCCCCTGACCTGCACGAACGGAAGATCACCGAATTCGGGGGGTCCCACCTCCGGTCACACCTGCGGTCCCCCGCCTAGCGCCACCCTGCAGACAACTGTCCAGCCTCCTTCCGATGCAACCTTCATGCGGGTCGGGTGCGGCCGCCGGCCACCCATGCCGGGGCGGCTTGCCCAGGTCCGCTGAACGGGTGGAGGCCGGGCCTGTGGCGTGCCTGGGCCGCCGGGCAGCGGTTGTGGGTTCAGCGGACCGATCGGCCCAGGCACGGATCACGTCTGGAGGCGGAGCATGGGACGACACAAGCTGCACAAGCCGCGCGCGCCGCGCGGTGAGGGCGGGCAGCCGACGGAGTGGTTCGGCACCGCGTTCCACTCCGTCCTGGGGATGCTGCACCTGGACGTCCGCCGCTCCGGCAACGCCATCCTCATCACCTCCTCCCCTGCCGAGATCGACGGGGCTCCGGCCTCGTGGCAACTGCGTCTGCGCAACGACGACGAGAGCCAGGGCCTGACCGAGATGGGCGCGGCCCTGAAGGCCGGGCGCGGGCACGTCTACAGCGTGAGCGACGAGCCCGGTGCCCGGACCGTCCTGGCGTCCTCCCGAACCAAGACGAGGGTGTCGGCACGCTGGCGCGGGTTCATACCAGCGAAGGCCCGGGCGGTGACGTGTCTTCGAGCGGTCCGCGGAGCGGCCGATGGGGCTGTGGGCCGAGGCCTGGGAGAACCTCCTGCGGATCGTGCCGCGGCTCGGCCCGGACGCTCCGCCGGCGGACGGAGTCGATGACTGCTGCCATGCCCCGGCTGCTACCGGCCCGTCTCCGAGAGCTCTTCCACACACACCCTCATCGGCGCCGGACCGATGCCGCTGGTCGGACTCTGCAAGAGGCCGCCGTCACCGGCGCTGACCCGCAGCGCCTATGCGCGGTGTTCAACATCACTCTGGAGACCGGACTCCGCTACACCCGCTTCTTCCACCCCGACCCCATGGACAGCGACGACGTATCCGGCCGCACCATGGAGACGTCGTGACCGACCACCACGCTCACCTGCTCGCCGCCATCGTCGAGCTCGGCGGTGAGCTGGAGCTCCCAGCTACCCGTAACGGGCGCTTCAGGGGCGCGGTCATCCCAGAAGGCTGCGCGGTCAGCGCCGGCCGCCGCCGATGCGGCGGTCGTCGGCCAGTGCGGTAAGCGGGCCGAACTCGCGGGCAAGCTGGTTCCACGTCAGAACCTCGCCACAGCGGGCCGGGAACTCCTTCGGGTTGAACTCGGGCATGGTCCAGGTGCCAGTGACCCGGTCCCGCAGCCACAGGTCCCCGTCACCGTCGACCACAGTCGGCGGGACCGGTACGGGCTCGGCCTGATCGGTGGGCTCCCAGGTGACCCGGCCCGGGTGGGAAACGCGGCGCAGCTCGGTGGTGGCCAGCCGCGCGGTCAAGTCACGGGTGGACTCTTCGGCGTCCTTGACCGACGCGAGTCGGTATGCGTCGTCAAGTACGGGCAGGGCTGGATTCTTGCTGCGCTTTGAACTCATACGCTGACTACCTCCGGTGAGGGGCGGCACATCCGTTATGGCACCCCGTAGAGGAACACGGTATCCGAGGCGGGAGCCGGGCCGGCTACGACCACTGTCCAGATGGAGGCGCCTGGCACACGGGGCGGTGGGGCTAGGTGCTGAGCTGGTCCTGGACGTGGCGCAACCCGTGGTGGTAGCGCTCAGATATGGCGGTCCGGGTCTGAGAAGGTGGGGCCGCCGGGGGCGAGCGGACGTCGGGCCGGGGCGGGTGCGGGCTCGGGCTCGGTCTCGCCGGGCGGCTGGCGGAAGTAGGCGCCCTGCTCGACCGGCATCAGCCGGCGCCCACCCGCCTGGGCGGGTACGGGAGCGGGCTCGGAGAAGGCGGGCAGCGAGAGCGGTCGATGGTCGTTCATGATCCCTAGTCTCCCAGGTCCAGCCCTGCGGTTAGGGCCAGGCGGTGATCGCCGACCGAACCCACCCGCTCCACCCAGCCCCGCGGCCCCCACATCCCCTACTTCGACCACAATCGCGGCTGGATCCGCTACACCTTCATCCACCGCACCGTCGAACCTCAGATCATCATCGAAAACCTGTTCTGGCAGTAACCCGGCGGCACCCCGAGCCGAAGAGGGTGGCTTCGGGGGATGTAGCCAGCAGCGTGAGCCGGCCGGAGTCCATGAAGGCGTCGACGACCGGGCCGCGGCGACGCGCAGTCGCCAGGTGCGCAGCACCTCGTACAGGGAGTGAGGCTGAAGGTGTGACGGGCGTCCTCCAAGGCCTTGGCCAAGTCCCGCTCGAACGCCCGCACCCACGTCTCGGCGCGGCGGTCGGCCCGGAGCTGGGCAAAGAGTTCAGTCGGCGCCCCGGGAGCGGGCGCGTATGGGGCGGCGGGTGTGTGGTCGGCTGCGCGCTCATCAGCTGTCCTCCCGGCGGGCGCTCATGCACGCCCGCCGGCGCTGACGAGGCCTCTGCGAACCCCGAGGTGCTGGAACGGATCGTCGCGCGGTGCTCGGAAATGGGCGGCCACCAACTGGCCAAGCAACTAGTGACCTGAGTCGGAAGTTCTCTTCTAGATAGAACGTTCGAACCAAGCGAACCTTGCATGCTGGCAAGGAGGCCCGCCGCGACCGGAGGGCCCGGCGATCTACCAGAAAATCTCTGACTCACGTCACTAGGCAGTGTCCGGCGGATCATGCCGTGGTCGCGGCCGTCGAAATCCAGCTGACCTGCTTAGAATCGCGGTGTGTTCGAGTACCACGGCTGGATCACTGTCAGGGAGACCGCAGTTGGTGACGACGATGACGTCCGACTGCGGCAGGTCGTCGATGAGCTTCGGCTTCGCATCGCTCAGATGGCCAGTCCTTACCTCCTCGATCTCAGGTGGATGAACGGCGAGCCGTTCATCCACCTGGGAGGCAATTCCAATCACCGCTCGTCGCCAGATGTCGTCGGCCTGTTCGAACATGTCGCGAAGGTCGCCCCCGGCTCCTACGGCCTCCTGCATATGCGCGATGACGAGGACCCGGGCTATGAGAACGAGGTTCGCGTACTCAGGCTTGCTCGGGGCACGGTCACGCAGCACACGGAGGCGCTGCTGTCTCCGTCCATCCCGACGCTGGAAGACCCCTTCACTGTTTAGGTCTTGTTTGGCTGATCACGGGCGGATCGCCGCGGCCGTGACGGTGCCGTGAAAGACAAAGGCTCTCTTGTCGTAGCGGGTAGCGACGGCTCGGTAGTTCTTGAGTCGATTGATCGTCCGCTCGACCTCGTTGCGGCGCTTGTAGATGTCGCCGTTGAAGCTGGTGGGCCGGCCGCCCTTGCTGCCGCGTCGTTTGCGGTTGGCCCGCTGGTCCTTCGGCTCCGGGATAGTGTGCTTGATCTGGCGTCTTCGCAGGTAGCGGCGGTTGCGGCGTGAACTGTAAGCCTTGTCGTCGCCCAGGTGGTCCGGCCGTGTGCGAGGGCGACCGCCCTGTGGGCGGGGAACGCGGATGCGTTCGAGGACCTTAATCATCTGCGGCGCATCGCCCCACTGGCCGGGCGTGACCAGGAAGGCCAGAGGTTTGCAGCCGCCTTCACCCACGAGGTGAATCTTGCAGGTGAGGCCGCCCCGAGACCGTCCGAGTCCTTCGTCGGGGCGGTGGTGCTGAGGCGTCGTCCTTTTTTCGGGACACGTGGCTTCTTCTTGCGAGCGCCGGGCGCGTGCTGATGGGCCCGGCAGGACGTCGAGTCGACGCTGACCATGCTCCAGTCAATCCGGCCAGCGAGGTCGGCGTCGGCCTGGACGGCACACAGGACCCGGTCCCACGTGCCGTCCGCCGACCAGCGCCGGTGCCGTTCATAAACGGTCTTCCAACTGCCAAAACGCTCGGGAAGGTCCCGCCACGGTGTGCCCGTCCGGACCCGGAACAAGATCCCGTTGATCACTCTTCGGTGGTCGTTCTACCGTCCTCCACGCAGCCCCGACGCCGGCAAGTGCGGCTCCAGCCGGACCCACTCGCCATTCGTCAGATCACCCCGCCCCATGCCAGACAGAACGAGTCAACAATCCGACAGTCACATGATCCGCCGGACACTGCCTAGGTGTATTGACCCGCAGCGTTGTTGACGCGGCTGATGGGTGACTTGCCGTCGAGTGCGGTCTGGCAGCGGTGGTGGTTGTAGGTGTGGAGGAAGTCTGCCAGGGCTGCTGTCCGCTCCGCGTTGGCGGTGTAGGGCCGCAGGTAGGCCCATTCGTCCAGCAGGGTGCGGTTGAAGCGTTCGACCTTGCCGTTCGTCTGGGGCCGGTAGGGCCGGATCTTCTTGTGCGCGATGCCGTCCGTGGCCAGGTTCTGGGTGAAGAGCTTGGACCTGTCTGCCTGCCCCGGAACGACACTCGTCGTGGAGTCCGCCGTCGGCTGACCGAGACGGAGCGCCGGAGGGTCCAAGAAATGGTTTGCCGACCCTGTGCCTGTGTGTCACCGTTCGGCCTGGACCGGAAGTTGATCATCGGCGGCCGGTCGACGTCGACATGTCGGCGGCCTCTTGGGGATCCACCGGAGAGGTGAAGAAACGATGGGAACCGGTGCCGTGGGAAACAGTTACGAGGACGAGTGTCGCCGGTCGTTGGCCGAGGAGCAGGCGAAAAGCCTTGCCGGGACCAACGACTGGGAACATGTGGACAGGGAGCTGGTCCACCGGGACTGGGACGTCCTGTACCGGGAGATCACGGTTTTCCTGGACGGCGGCTCCCTGCCCGGAGACCAGCAGGTCCAGGAGCTCGTACGCAGGCACTTCGACATCGTCTGCCGGTTCTACACCCCCTCCAGGGAGGCTTACGTCGGCATGTCGTTCTTCTACGCCGAGGACGAGGCCATGAGGGCCTTCCACGATTCCTACCACCCCGGGATGGTGGAGTTCATGGGCGCCGCGATCAAGGTGTTCGCCGAGCAGGGGAGTGGGTTCGCCCCCAGCGCAGGAGCCGAGGCTTCGGCGTAGTCGGGCGACACGGGCCGGGACAACGCATGGGCGGGTGCGCCCGGACCGGGCTCCGGGCGCACCCGCCGAGGGATGGGGGCCCGCGGCCGGGCCACTCGCAGTGGGGTGTAGGCCCCGAGGATCAGCCAGGTCCAGCGGTCCGCCGCCTCCGGGGGGCGGATCACCGTTCATCTGGTCCGCCCCCTGATCCGAAAGAAGGCCCTAGTGACCTGAGTCAGAGATTCGCCGCTAGTCGGACATGAGTCGTCCAGGTCCGAAGACTGCGTTACGTCGTCACATGACGGCCCAGGCCTTGGCCCAGCGGTCGCGGATCGTGCTGGAGTGCGCCGAAGGCCACTCGATCATGGAGGTGTCCCGCCGGCTGCGGATCGCTCCGGACACGGTCCGCACCTGGCGGCGACGCTTCATCGAGCGGGGACTGGACGGCTTGTGCGACGACCTGCGGCCCGGCGTCCCCCGGAAGATCACCGACGCCGACGTCGAGCGGGTCATCGTCAAGACGCTCGAAGAGACGCCGAAGAACGCGACCCACTGGTCGACGAGGTCGATGGCTGCGGCCACGGGAATGTCGCAGTCGACGGTCTCGCGGATCTGGCGGGCGTTCGCGCTGGCGCCGCGGCCTGTATCTCGACCCGCCGGAGAAGGCCCTGGTCCTGTGCGTGGATGAGAAGTCGCAGGTCCAGGCCCTGGACCGGTCCCAGCCGGTCCTGCCGATGGTGTCCGGTGTTCCCGCGACTACGTCCGGGCCGGCACCACGACCCTGTTCGCCGCCCTCGAGGTCGCCACCGGCAAGGTCATCGGATCCCTTCACCGACGCCACCGGGCAGCGGAGTTCAAGAAGTTCCTCACCAAGCTCGACAAGGAAGTCCCGGCCGACCTGCAGGTTCATCTGATCCTGGACAACTACGCGACTCACAAAACGCCCGACATCAAGCGGTGGCTGCTGTCCCACCCACGGTTCCACCTGCACTTCCCGCCGACCAGTGCGTCGTGGCTGAACCTGGTGGAGCGGTGGTTCGCCGAGCTCACGCAGAAGAAGCTCCAACGCGGAGTCCACCGCTCCGTCCAGGCCCTCGAACGCGACATCCGGGCCTGGCTGACCAACTGGAACGACCAGCCCCGGCCCTTCGTGTGGACGAAGACCGCCGACGAGATCCTCGACAAAGTCGCCGCCTACTGCCACCGAATCTCTGACTCAGGTCACTAGATGAGGTCTGGCCTGTGCGTCATTCCTGGGCAGGGCCACGCAGATATCGGCGCGGGCCGTCTGGTCCCCCGCCCATCCAGCGCCTGGATCGCCGCGACACAGATCCGGGCCTCAGCCGATAGGAGGAGGCAGACCTCCAACCCCTCCGACAGGACGATCCCGAGGGGTTGGTCGCCGCAGCCCCCGCCAACATCCGATGAGGCTGTTCCGGCATGGCGGAGGCGGGTGCATCCGGGGTGGGCCTTCGGGCGGAAGTCGGCGTGGGGAAGCGGCCAGTCGGGCTCGCTCCCGGCAGACTGGGCGTCACCCGCGCTCCGGCTGGAACAGGGAGGGCCCACGGCATGTGCACCACCGGATCCGGACCGGCCCCGCCCACGGTCGACAGGACCGAACGGGCAGCGTGGTGAGCCGGGCAGCAGAGGGGCCCGTTCCGCACCCGGCCGAGGTGGCGCCTGCCGCCCGCGCCTGCGCCGAGGTCGTCATCGTGGGTGGCGGCGCGGCGGGGTTGAGCCTGGCGCACCGGCTGGCGCGCAGCGGCATCAGCGACCTTGCCGTGGTGGAGCCACTCCAGGGGCCGCTGCGGCCTCCCGAGCGGACCTGGTGCCACTGGGCCGAGGGGCCCGGCGAGTTCGACGGTGCGGTCGCGGCGTCCTGGGAGCGGCTGCGCGTGCGCGGCCCCGACGGCAGCACCGTGGTCATCGACCCCTCCCCCATGACCTACCGGATGATCCGCTCGGGTGCCCTCGAGGAACTGGTGCACCGCGGGCTGGCGGGCCATCCGCGGGCCCGGCTGGTGCGGGGCACCGTACACGAGATCCGCCAGCGCCCGGGGGGTGCCGAGGTGGTGTGCACCCTGGCGGACGGCGGCCGGCTGGAGCTGCGCGGTCGGTACGTGTTCGACTCCCGGCCGCTGCCCGTCCTCCCGCCTGCCCGGACGGTTCTGCTGCAGCACTTCCGGGGCTGGTTCGTGCGTACCGCCTCGGCTCGCTTCGACCCGGAGGTCGCCGATCTGATGGACTTCCGGGTGCCGCAGCCCCGGCACGGTCTGGCGTTCGGCTACGTCCTGCCCCTCGCCCCCGATCACGCACTCGTCGAGTACACCGAGTTCTCGCGTGAGCCCCTGACATCAGCCGGGTACGAGGCCGCCCTGCGCCACTACGCGGACCGCGTGCTGCGGCTGGGTCCGTCCACGGTCGTGTCGGCCGAGCAGGGCGTGATCCCCATGACCGACGCACGGTTTCCGCGCCGCGTGGGGCCGTCCGTGTTCCGGATCGGGGCCGCTGGGGGTGCCACCCGCCCCGCCACCGGCTACACCTTCTCCGCCGTGCAGCGGCAGAGCCGGGATATCGCGGCCGCCATGCGGGCGGGACGCCGCGAGATCGTGCCACCACCGTATGGCCGTCGCGCGCTCGCCATGGACGCGGTCCTCCTGCGGGGCATCGACGCGGGCCGCATCGACGGACCCGCCTTCTTCACCCACCTCTTCCGCACCGTCCCCGGTGAGCGGCTGCTGCGCTTCCTCGACGGGCGCACCACGCCGCGGGAGGAGTTCGGCATCGGACTGCGCACGCCCGTCGCCCCGATGCTGCGCACCGCGGCCGAACTGCCCTTCCTGCGCCGACGCACCCGCCCAGGGGCCATCGGTGCCCCGCGACCCGAGGAGAATCCGCGGTGACGCTGCTCCGCGACCACGACCTGTCCCACGCCTTCGATCACGCCTCGCGCTCCTACGACCGGCTGACCGCCCTCAACCCCGGCCACCGTGCCGAGCTGTACCGATCGGCACGCCGCCTGCAACTGCCCGGCGGCGGGGCGGGCCTGCACCTCTTGGACCTCGGCTGCGGCACCGGAGCCTCCACCCGCGCGCTGCTGCGCGCCGCCCCGCTCGCCCGCGTCACCGCCGTCGACGCCTCTGCCGGGATGCTGGAGCGTGCGCGGTCCAAGCCGTGGCCCGCCCGCGTGCGGTTCGTCCACGTCGCCGCGGAGGGCCTGGCCGCCGAGGGCACCGGTCCTTACGACGCCGTGTTCGCCGCATACCTCTTCCGCAACGTCACCGACCCGGACGCGGTACTGGTCGCGGTCCGCGAAGTGCTGCGCCCCGGTGGGCGGCTGGCGGCGCACGAGTACAGCCTCAGTGGGAGGGCCGGGCACCGGGCCGTGTGGGAGGCGGTCAGCCGGTGCGTCATCTTGCCGGCAGGCACTCTGGCCGGTGACCGGGAGCTGTACCGGCACCTGTGCGACAGCGTGCCGGCCTTCGACACCGCGCCCGTCTTCGCGGACCGGATGCGCCGGGCGGGGTTCACCTCCGTGCGCACGGCGCCCGTGGCCGGCTGGCAGACGGGCATCGTCCACACCTTCACGGCCCGAAACGGGTCCGGCCTGCCGCAGGACCCGCGGTGAGCGCCCTGCTCCAGGGCTTCGGGCGCGCCTCAGGTACGGGTCCCGGCGCGGCCCGGCGCGGCCGTGACCGGCGCGCGGAGGTCGTGTTGCCCGCGCCGGGCCGCGACCGCTTCGAGCGTCGGGATGCTCCGGGCGTGGCGGTGGTGGGTGGGGGTATCGCGGGACTGGCCGCGGCCACCGCGCTGGCCGAACGCGGAGCAAGGGTCACGCTGTACGAGCGTGAGGCCTCGCTGGGCGGTCGGCTCGCGGGGTGGCCCACCCGGCTGGCGGACGGCTCCGAGGTGACGATGAGCCGGGGCTTCCACGCGTTCTTCCGCCAGTACTACAACCTGCGGGGGCTGCTGCGGCGGACGGACCCTGCCCTCGCACGGCTCGCGCCGCTGTCCGACTATCCGCTGCGGCACAGCGGAGGGGCGACGGACGGCTTCGCGCGGGTGCCGCGCACACCGCCGTGGAGTGCCCTGGGGTTCGTCGCGCTGAGCCCGACGTTCGGCTGGCGGGACCTGGCGGCGATGGACCCGCGGGCGGCGCTGCCGCTGCTCGACGTACGGGTACCCGAGGTGTACGAGCGCTACGACGGCGTCGGCGCCGCCGAATTCCTCGATCGCATCGGCTTTCCCGCGGCCGCACGCCACCTGGCCTTCGAGGTGTTCTCCCGCAGCTTCTTCTCGGACTCGGGGGAACTGTCGGCGGCGGAGTTGCTGTTGATGTTCCACATCTACTTCCTCGGCTCGTCCGAGGGCCTGCTCTTCGACGTGCCCACCGAGCCCTTCCCGCAGGCGCTGTGGCACCCCCTCGGCGCCTATCTGCAGCACCTGGGAGCCGACGTACGCACCGGCACCGCCGTGCACGGGGTCCGCCCCTGCCCCGAAGGCACTCTCGAAGTACGGACCGACGGCGGGACGTTCCGCCACCAGGCGGCGGTGCTGGCCCTCGACGTGCCCGGTTTGCGTCATACGGTGGCGGGCTCGCCGGGCCTCGGCACGGCCGCGTGGCGCGAGAAGATCGCGAGCCTGCGCACCGCTCCCCCGTTCCTGGTCTCCCGGCTCTGGCTGGACCGGCCGGTGGACCCGAGGCGTGCGGGTTTCCTCGGGACCTGCGGCTTCGACGGCCTGGACAACATCAGCGTCCTGGACCGCTGGGAAGGCGAGGCGGCCCGCTGGGCGAGGCGCACGGGCGGTTCGGTCGTCGAACTGCACGCCTACGCGGTCGACGGCGCCGCGTGCCGTGAGGAGGTCCAGGCGCACCTCACAGCGAAGCTGCGGGAGATCTACCCAGAGACCCGCGAGGCGCGCATCATCGACTCCCGCCACGAATGGCGGTCCGACTGCCCCCTCTTTCCGGTCGGCGGCTACCGGCGCCGCCCGGCGGTCCGCACGCCGGACGCGCGGGTGACGCTGGCCGGGGACGCGGTGCGCTGCGGTCTCCCCGTGGCATTGATGGAGCGGGCCGCCACGACCGGGTTCCTCGCCGCCAATGCCCTACTCGCCGACCAAGGCGTGCGCGGACAGGTGCTGTGGACCGTGCCGCGGGCCGGCCGCTCCCGCGCTCTGCGGCTCCTGGCGGGTGTCGCGGCACGGTCCTGAGCACCGGGCGGCGACCGCGATCGGGCCGTCCGCCCTCCGTCAGCCGGGGAAGGTACCGGCGTTGCGCAGCGTCCATCGGCGCTCTGCGTAGGCGAGGTCGTCGCGCCACAGACGGCCCGCGGCCCGGGACATCAGCGGCCGCAGTGCCGGGGCGAGGGCCCGCGCGAGGCGGAAGCCGGGACGGTCGGAGGCGGCCACCACCGCCTCGACGACGGCGGTTCTGGGCACGGCCGCGCCGGGTGGGGTCAGGGGTGTCGCGTGGGTCTCGACGATGGAGGTCCGCCCTTCTCCCTCGGTGATCCGCATGAGGACCGTGCGCGGGCCGGGGGCGGTGAACTCGGCCCGTACGGGCACCACGAGCCGGTCCGCCACCTTGAACGAGACGTCCACGACGAAGGGTTCGTCCTGCTCCCCCTGGGGGGCGCTGATCACGCGCAGGTCGGTGAAGGAGTAGGGGTGGAACCACGATCCGTGCCACGGGTCGAGGCGGTTGGCCACCACGTCCTCGGGTTCGCAGCGCCCGACGACGGTGACGACCGCGTCCACGGCCCGGCCGGGATCCGGCCTGAGGACCGGCGGCGGTCGGTCGGTCGCCTGTTCGCCGCCGGTCCGGTCCAGCCGTACCCACACCAGGAGGCCGTCGTCGTGCACGGGGTAGGGCTGCCATCCGGCGAACGGGGTGCCGTCCAGGGCCATGCCGTGCCAGTGGCACACCAGCCTGCCGCACACCACGCGGCTCTCGCGCAGCGGCGCCCCCAGGTGGGGGCAGGCGCCCGGGCCGGCACGCAGGTCGCCGGCGGACGTGCGCCACAGGACGATCTCCGTACCGCCGACGGTCCTGCCGGCGGGGCGGCCGTCTGTGGCAACGTTGCGGGAAGCCCCGACGACGAACCAGTTGCCGCCGGGTCGGGCCTGGGCCCGCTTGAGGGCGGCGGCGATGAGCGCCGGCCGGGCCTGCTGCCAGGTCGGGCTCTGCGCGGCCCAGCCAGGGCCGGTCCGCAGTCGCAGCGGCGTCCGCCGGCGTAGGTGACGTGCGTCCCCGTTCACTCGTGGGTTCCCTGCGGGGAGTGGATGCGGTCGTGGGGTGCCGGGAGGGGCCTGCGGCGCGGAATGCGGTGGCGGAGGCGGGCGGCCGCGACGTGGGCGGCCCCGGTGGCGGCCGTGACGGCCCTGCGCCGACGGGGGACGGCGGAGCGCCCGTGCAGGACGGCGTAGTCGTCTGCGGCGATGGCGTCGAGGATGCCGCCGTAGAGGACGTAGGCCGTGTGGATGCAGGGCCGTACGCGCGGATCGAGCATGGCGATGCCCGGCTCGGCCTCCCGGTACACCGTGCGGGTCAGCGCGTCCGCCGCGACGAACGCGGCGCGGATACGCGGGTCGCGGCGGCCGGTGCGGCGGCTGTGTTCGAGGAGCTGGCGGTCCACGCCGTGGGCCGCCAGCAGATCGGCGGGCAGGTAGACGCGGCCCCGGTCGAGGTCCTCGCCGACATCGCGGAGGAAGTTGGTGAGCTGGAAGGCGACACCGAGGGCGGCCGCGTGGGGTGCCGCCTCCTGCGGGTCGGTGACGGTGCCGAGGACGGGCAGCATCTGGAGTCCGATGACCGCGGCCGAGCCGTGCATGTAGGCGCGCAGGTCCTGGTAAGTCGGGTAGTCGGTGATGGTGAGGTCGGCGCGCATCGAGGCCATGAAGTCGGTGAAGTGGGCGTGCGGGATGCGGTAGCGGGCGGCGGTGTCGGCGAGGGCCCGGACGACGGGCTCCGTGCTGGTCCCCGAGCCGAGGCCGTGGGCGAGGGCTGCCTCCAGGCGGGCGAGCTGGCGGTCGCGTACGGCCGGGGTCTCGCGGCGGTCGAGGTCGTCGACGATGTCGTCGGCCCAGCGGGCGAATCCGTACAGGGCGTGGACGGCGGGGCGGCGCTCGGCGGGCAGGAGGCGGGTGGCGAGGAAGTAGGTGCGTCCGTGGGAGGCGTTGAGGCGGCGGCACAGCGTGTACGCCGACCTCAGGTGCGGGTCGGTGACGCCCGCGGCGTCCAGTTCGCGGCTGTTCATCGCGCGGGTGGCCTTCCTGCGGCGGTCCGGGGTGCGGTGGGGTGGGCTCCGGTGGTACGGGCGGCGTGTCGGACGCCGGTGATGCGGGCGGCGGCGAGCTTTCCGCTGATGAGGACTGTGGGGACTCCGACCCCCGGTGTGGTGCCGCAGCCTGCCAGGACCACGTTGTCCAGGTGGCGCACCAGGTTGCGGGGCCGGAACGGTCCGGTCTGGGCGAGGGTGTGCGAGACGGAGAAGGGGCTCCCGGCGCCGTGGCCCTGGCCGGCCCAGTCCGCCGGGGTGACGAGCACTTCACGCTCGATGCTGTCGGCGAATCCGTGCAGGCCTCTGCGTTCGAGTTCCGCGACCAGAGAGTCGCGGTAGCGCGGGCCCAGGGTGTGCCAGGCGGTCGCGGAGGGGCCGGTGTCGGTGTTCGGGCAGGGTGCCAGGACGTAGTGGAGGTGCCGACCGGGCGGCGCCAGTGCGGGGTCGTGAGTGGTGGGGCGCGTGATCAGCAGCGAGGGGTCGCTCATCAGGCTCCCGGTGCGGGTGAGCTCGTCGAACGTGCGCTCCCACGCGCCGCCGAAGGAGATCGTGTGGTGGGCCAGGTCCGGCCACGTGCGGTCCGTGCCGGCGTGCAGGACCACTGCGGAGGGCGAGTGGCGCAGGCGTACCGGGCGGCGGGGTACGCGTCCGAGCAGGCGGTGCACGACGGGCAGGTCCGGTGTCAGGACGACCGCGTCGCAGGGGATTCGTACGCCTTGGGCCAGATGTACGGCCCCTACTCGGCCGCCTGCGTGTTCGAGTCGGGTGACTTCGGAGGACCAGTGGAAGCGTGCGCCTGCCTGCTCGGCGGAGGCGGCCATGGCTGCGGGCAGGGCGTGCATGCCGCCGCGCGGGAACCAAACCCCGGCCACGGTGTCCATGTAGGCGATGACGGCGTAGGCGGCGAGGGCGCGGGCCGGCGGGACCCCGGCGTACAGGGATTGGAAGGAGAAGACCCGGCGGAGCCGCTCGTCGGACAGGAAGCTGCCGATCTTGCGGTCGAGGCGCCCGAAGCCGCCCAGTGCCGCGAGCCGGGCCAGGTCCGGGTGCAGGAGCTGGAAGGGCGAGTCGAAGTTGGTGTCGATGAAGCGGCGCATTTGCGCCCGGTACAGGCGCTCCAGCCAGGTGCGCAGCCGCCGGTAGCCGGCCGCCTCGGCGCCGCCGGCGAAGCTGCGGACCTCGGCTTCCATGGCCTCGCCGTCGGTGTGGACGTCGAGACGGGAGGAGTCTGCGAAAACGGCCCGGTAGGCTGGGTCCAGGCGCAGGAGCTCGACGCGTGTGGCCAGGTCGTCACCCACGGCGGCGAAGGCCTCGTCGGCCAGGTGCGGCATCGTCAAAACGGTGGGTCCGGTGTCGAGCAGGTATCCGCCCGTCTGCGTACGGCCCGCCCTGCCACCGGGCCCGCTCTCGCGTTCGACGACGGTCACGCTGCGCCCGGCCCCCAGCAGGTGAAGAGCGCAGGCCAGCCCGGCGAGCCCGGCTCCCACGACGACGACGTGCCCGGTCGGACCGGGTACGGTCTTCACCGGGCCTCCCGGGGTGCGGTGTTCGCTGCCCCGCCCGCGGCCCGCCGCACCAGGGCGTCGAACTCACGCACGATGCGGGCGGGCGCGCCGGTCGCCGCGAATTGGTCCACGCTCGCCGCGGCGAGTTCGGCGATCTCCGCACTCACGGCGGCCCGTGCCCCGGTGCGTTCCATGGCGGAGCGCATCTGCGCGATGCTGGCGTCCGAGCGGGGCTCCGCGCCAGGCGCGAGGACGACGCCAGCCTGTACGTCGCCCGAGGCCTCGGCGAGGCGGGCCGCGACGGCCAGCAGATAGGTGAGTTTGCGAGCGCGCAGGTCGTCGTCGGCCGGCTTGCCGGTGGCCGCGGGATCACCGAACGTACCGAGCAGGTCGTCGCTGAGCTGGAAGGCCAGGCCCGCGCTGCGGCCGGCCGACCGCAGCGCGCTGAGAGTGGGCTCGTCGGCGCCCACGAGGGCCGCGCCGAGACCGAGGGGCCGTACGACGGTGTAGAACGCACTCTTGAGGGTGGCGACGGTGACCGCCTCGGTGACGTCGGACGACCCCAGAGCTTGGGCTCGGATATCGCGGTACTGGCCTGCGGCCATCTCCGTGCGCATCGCCCGCCACTCGCGGTGCAGGCACCCGCCGTACGGGGACCCCAGGGCAGTTTCGGTGAGGAGGTCGTCTGCCCAGGCCAGGGCCAGATCCCCGGCGAGGATGGCGGCACCGGTGGCGAAGGCGTCCGGCGAGCCATGTGCCAGCTCCTCGCGGTGCATGCGCGCGAAGTCGACTTGCACGGCGGGCGCGCCGCGCCGGACCGGGGAGCCGTCCATGACGTCGTCGTGCACCAGGGCGCAGGCCTGGAGCAGTTCGAGGGCGGCGCCGAGGCGCAGCACGTCAGCGGGGTCGCCGCGGCCGCCCGCAGCCTGCCACCCGCACCACACGAACGCGGTGCGCAGGCGTTTGCCTCCCCTGCGCACGAGGCCGGCCACGCGGTCCGCGACCTCGTCGGCGAACACCTGGTCGGTCTGCCGGACGGCGTGCAGTGCGGTGCGCAGGTGCGTGTGGAGGAAGGCCTCGCCGGCCGTGACGGCTTCCTGCGCCGTGGTCGGGGCACTGCCCGTACCGGGGGTGCCGGTGCGGCACGCGCCGGCACGGGCGCTACCGCCACGCGGGGTGCCGGACTCGGGTCCGGCTCGACGAGACGGCGCCGTCCACAGATGTTTCATCCGCACCTCTCCCGTTCGGCTGTATGCCACGCCTGCAGTTCTGATTCCGGCGCTGGTTCGGATGCACTGATCCCTCCCCTGTACGGCGAGCAAATCCCCGCGCCCGGACGGGTGAGTCGGAGTCGGCCTCCACGCCCTGTCGGGGATGTGCCTCAGGACCCCTCGAGCAGGGCGGCAGCGCGGGCGAGGCGTTGGCGGTCGATACCGGCCGCACCGCCGTCGTGACCGCCGTCGTGGGACTGTCGTACCAGCCGGCCGACGGCGCGGCCCGCCTGGTCACAAACCGCGGACTGGGGTGTCCGAGGCCGCCGCGACGTGACGACAGGGTGTGCAGAGGGCCCCGTACGGCGCCGGCAACGTCCGCACCGCGTCCGGGCCATCCGCTCAGGAGGGCCGGGGCCTGCGGCCCGGCGGAGCCGGTTGGCGATCGCCGGCCCCGGCCCCTCCCCCTCCGCCGGCTCGTTCGGTCGGCCGATAGCCGAAGCGCGCGAAAGACGACCATTTATGAGAATCGCTCTGCGTGTTCGTGGCCAGGGCCGACGGCGGCTTTCTCGCATCTGCGTATCTGCGTATCTGCGAGGATGTGCCGCATGGACGTGCGAAGCAGGAACCGCGTGAGGGTGTCTGGCCAGACGGACGGGCCGGTGGTGATGCTGGCGCACGGATTCGGGTGCGATCAGAACATGTGGCGTCTGGTGGTGCCGGTGCTGGAGCGCGATTTCACGGTGGTGGTCTTCGATCACGTGGGCGCGGGCCGCTCGGATCTGTCGGCGTGGAGCAAGGAACGGTACTCCAGCCTGGACGGATACGTGGAGGACGTGCTAGAGATCTGCCGCGAGCTGGATCTGGGGCCGGTGACATTCGTCGGGCACTCGGTGAGCGCGATGATGGGCGTGCTGGCCGCCGCCCGGCATCCCGAGTACTTCGCGGGCCTAGTGCTGCTCGCGCCCTCCCCTTGCTTCATCGACGACCCTGTGGCCGGCTACCGGGGCGGCTTCAGCGCCGAGGACATCGAGGAGCTGCTCCAGTCCCTGGACGCGAACTATCTCGGCTGGTCGGGCGCCATGGCCCCGGTCATCATGGGCAACCCCGACCGTCCCGAGCTGGGCGAGGAGCTGACCAGCAGTTTCTGCGCCACCGACCCGGCCATTCAGCGGGTCTTCGCCCGTGTGACGTTCCTGTCCGACAACCGCGCCGACCTGGCCGGGGTGGGGGTGCCCACGCTGGTCGCCGAGTGTTCCAGCGACGCCATCGCCCCACCCGGGGTCGGGGCCTTCGTGCAGGCTCAGATCAAGGACAGCCGGCTCGTCACGTTGAACGCCACCGGGCACTGCCCCCAGCTCAGCGCCCCTGAGGAGACCGCTGAGGCGATCGCCGTGTTCGCCGGGTCGTTGCGGTGATGTGCAAGACCGACGGCGACCAGGACCGCGAACCGGACGAGCGTGCGGACGACGACCAAACGTTCTCCGCGCTGCTGGAGGACAGCGCCGAGGACCTGTACGAGCACGCCCCGTGCGGGTACCTCTCCACGCTGCTGGACGGGCAGATCGCCAAGGTCAACACCACCCTCCTCCACTGGCTCGGCTACGAGCGCGAGGACCTAGTGGGCCGCAGGACGTTCTCCGAACTGCTCACCGTCGGCGGGCGCCTCTACCACGAGACGCACTTCGCGCCGCTGCTCCGCATGCAGGGCGAGATCAGCGGCATCGCGCTGGAGATGAAGGCGGCCGACGGCAGCCGTCTGCCGGTCCTGGTGACCTCGACGGTCAAGACCGGCAGTAACGGGCAACCGTTGCTGATCCGCACCACCGTCTTCGATGCCCGCGACCGCCGCGCCTACGAACAAGAGCTCCTGCGCGCCCGCCAGGAGTCCGAGCGCGAACGCGAACGCCTCCAGCAACTCGCCACCACGCTCCAGCGGACACTGCTGCCGCCGGCCCTGCCCAACGTGCCGGGCCTGGACGTGGCCGCGCACTATCACGTCGCCTCGGCCGACGAGGTCGGCGGCGACTTCTACGACCTGTTCCCCCTCGCGCACGGCACGTGGGGGCTGTTCCTGGGTGACGTGTGCGGCAAGGGCGCCGCCGCAGCCGTCGTGACCTCCCTGGCCCGCTACACGCTGCGTGCCGCCGCGGTCTACGACCCCGACCCAGCCGCCGTCCTGGGCAACCTCAACACCGTCCTCAACCACGAGCACAACGGCACCGACCCCCGGTTCTGCACCGTCCTCTTCGGCCTGCTCACCCCCGATGGCGACCAGGGCGGCTTCACCATCACCCTGGCCAGCGGCGGGCACCCGCCCGCCCTGCTGATACGAGCCGACGGCACCGCCGACTACCTGCCCACCCCCGGCGGACAGCTCATCGGCGTCCTGCCCGACGCCCACATCACCACCACCACCGTCCGTCTCGACGCCGGCGACACCCTGCTCCTGCACACCGACGGCCTCACCGAAGCCCACACCGCCGACCGCGGCGACCGCTACGGCGACGACGCCCTCCTCGACTTCGGACGCACCCTGGCCCCCACCACCGCCCAGCACACCATCACCGCCATCCGCGAACTCCTCGACACCCTCGGCACCGGGGTGGACGACGACACCGCGATCCTGGCCGTCAGCGTGCCCCGCCCCCACCGTGAAGAGCAGCGATGAGCCAGCTGAGCGTTCACACCCGGACCACCACCTCGGGCCCCGTCATCGAACTGGCCGGCGAACTCGACCACGCCAGCGCACCACAGATCCGCGACCTGCTCCCCGGACTGGCTCTCGAGGAGGGCCAGCAGCTCGTCGTGGACCTTGGCGGCCTCACTTTCTGCGACTCCAGCGGCATCACCGTCCTGATCGCCGCCCGCAACGTCGCTCTCGCCGCCCACTCGACCATCGTCCTGACCGCCGTCCCCGACAGAGTCAGCAGGATTTTCGGCATCGTCGGCCTCGACCAGGTCTTCCCCACCCACCCCACCGTCCAGGCAGCCGAGACCGCCTGGACGCCTCCGGCCGGCTGACCGGCGCCCGGCAGCCGCACCCACCGGCTACTGCCCGCTGTCCTCATCGTCATCGACTTCCGGAGCCTCCGGGTCGCGCAGGGGCCTCAGGGCGCCGGCCGCCGTGACACAGGAGTGAAGCTGTAGCGGGCGAGCCCATCGAGGTTGCGGTGCTTGGCAGGACAGGCGAGCGATGTCCTCGTCCCGGAGCTCGTGGCCCTCGGTACGGAGCTGTTCCACGGCGGCGTTGATGTACTTCGTCGTCCACAGCACGATCGCGTTGAGAACCAGGCCGAGCGAGCCGAACTGGTCCTCCACGCTGGGGCCATAGGTCCTGATCAGAGGCGGCGAAGGTCCCGGGCTGCCGCCATGCTCGACCCGGCCGACGACACCTACCGTCGGCAGATGAACCGGCAGCTCACCGTCCAGGAGTCCCGCCACAAGCTGGCCCGGGACGTGTGCCACGGCAAGCGCGGCACCATTCACCAGGCGTACCGGGACGGCACGGAATCGACCGCGCGTCAGGTCGTGGAAGGAGACCATCCGCATCAAATGCTCGGTCTTGACGATCCGCCCGTTCCTCCCCGCTGACAGCAAGATAAGGAAACAGCGAAGGGGCGGTCCTCGAGTGGAACAGAGGCGACATGGGTCCTGGCAGGACTGCGGGTGGCCGTGAGGATGCCGGTCATGGACGCCGAGTGGGCCGCCGACGGGCTGAAAGGCGTACGCCCGATACGACCCACCCACCAAGGCCGCGGACCCGAACCGATCGCACCGCCGCCGGCCTCGAACGACCAGGCCACTGCCCGGCTGTCGATTGGCTTCATCTGAACCAGCCCTGGCAGATCCCGGGTACGGGCCGCACCCACTGCCCGTACCCGGCGAACACGAAGACCCTGGAAGTGCTACCAGGGGCCGGACTAGGGCCTGTCCGGCGAGGGGATGTCGCGTCTCGGCGCGGCGGGACTTACGGTTTGTGGGTTACCCAGAGCAGTTCCGCCGGCCAGCGATGTGCCCAGTCGGGTGGGTCGGTTTCGTTGTAGCCGTTGGGTCTTCCGAGTTCGGGCCGCGGCTCGATGAGGTCGTCGATGATGAGACCCGCGCCGCGCAGGACCTTGACCCAGTCGCCGTAGGTGAGCTGATAGCTGGTCGCGCCGTCGTCTTCGGCGATGGTGTTCAACCCGAAGTAGTCCTGCTGCAGCGTCGTGGTCACGCGTCTGGCGGCTTCGTCGTAGCAGGCTTCGAACCATGGGCTGGCGACGTTGAACACCAGGCGCCCGCCTCGGCGCAAGACGCGTGCGGCCTGCGGGACGGCCAGGTGCGGGGGCGCCCAGCTGAGCCCACCGAAGTCGCAGAACACCAGGTCGAAGCTGTCGGCGGCGAAGGGAAGTTGTTCGGCGGCGCCTTGCACCAGCGGGTAGCGGGCCGCTCCCATCGCGCGGGACGCTGCGGCGAGTTGGGCTTCGGATAGATCGAGCCCGACCACGGTGGCGCCCTCTGCGGCGAGCGCCCTGGACCACTGGCCGGCGCCGCAGCCGAGTTCGAGGACGCGCTTGCCGGTGACGTCGCCCAGGGCGTGCAGGTGCACGTCGGGGACGGAGTACATGCCCCACAGCCGGGGTTCGGCGCCGATTTGCGGGTCGTGCTCGTGCTGATAGGCCCTGCTGATCTGGTTCCAGAGCCGCCGGTTGGCGGGGATGCTGTCCACGTGCCGACTCCAGCACTGCCTGCCGGGGGCGGTCAACACGATTAGGACTTGTCCGGCCGATCATGTCGGGGGCTGTCCAGCCTTTACGGCTCGGGGACGACGGTCAGCCGAAGGTGATCAATGCCGTCGAAGTCCTCTGCCTGGACTTCGACGGCTGAGGCGTCGAAGCGAAGGGTGAAGCAGGGGTCCGCGTCGATGAGCTGTCTCAGGTTCTCGCGGCCGCCGTGGTCGAGAGAGGGCGAGAACACTGCCTCCCACGCACCCGTGCCGGCGGTGGCTGTCGCTCTGATCGGGATGCGAGCCACGCAGGTGGATGGGTTGGCCCACCACTCCAGATGCGCCGTCTTCTCGTAGCGGTCCATTCCCCGAGCGTAGACGCCGGTACTACCCATCTGGGCCGCTCGTTGTTCCGGGTATGGGGCGGGGTGATCTGAGTGATGCCGAGTGGGAACGACTACGTCCGTTCCTGCCGGTCAGCAACAGGCGTTGTGGCCGGTGGCGGGATCACTGGCAGGTAATCGACGGGATTCTGCACCGGGTGCGGACCGGTGTTCACTGGCGTGATCTTCCGGAACGCTTCGGGCCGTGGAAGACCGTCTACGAACGGCACCGGCTGTGGTCGGCCGACGGGACGTGGGAGCACCTGCTCCAGCAGGTTCAGGCCGCGGCTGATGCGGCGGGTGAGATCGACTGGGACGTCTCGGTCGACTCAACCATCGTTCGTGCGCATCAGCATGCGGCGGGCGCTCGCACCGACCCGCCGTCGGCGCCCAGCTCAAAGGGGGCCGAGGCGCCAGAACATCTGGACGAAACGCCGTGGCAGAGTCTGCACGACCGCCTGGTGGAGGTGGTGCGCGAGGTGAGGGCCTGGGCCGCTCGCGCGGCGGGTTCACCACCAAGCTCCACCTGAGCGCGGATGGCCGCTGCCGCCCGCTGTCTCTGATCGTCACACCAGGTCAGCGGGCGGACTGCACGCAGTTCAAGCCTGTTCTGGAGAAGATCCGCGTCCCGAAACTTGGTCCGGGCAGGCCCCGCAAGAAGCCCGACAGCGTCGCCGATGACAAGGCATACAGCAACGGACCCGTCCGGAACTATCTGCGACGCCGGGGCATCCGGCACACGATTCCGGAGAAGACCAATAGCCAGGCCGCCCGCCTGCGCAAGGGCTCACGCGGCGGGCGGCCGCCCAGTTTTGACGAAGACCGGTACAAGAAGCGCAACACCCTCGAGCGCGCAATCAACAGGCTCAAGCAGCATCGAGCGGTGGCTACTCGCTACGACTGTGAGGATGTTCGGGTGCCGCTCTGGGCGGTGGCCTGACTCGCGCTACGACTGGCTCTTATGCCTTGCGTTTGATCTGTCGGTCA
>NZ_JBVIGX010000033.1:12817-68727 GCF_055570595.1 Streptomyces sp. NPDC031132 | reverse complement strand
GGGGTTCGGATTCCGACCTGCCCAGATCAGAGATGCCGAGCAGGGGCCCCTGGTCATCCGGAGTCCGTTCACCAGGACCACCGAGGTGGAGCAGGATCGAGGCCAGGGGGAGGGGAACGCCTCCCTCAAGGGCCCATAGGCGCCCTTTCCGGACCCGGGCAGGGTCAACCTGCACCAGACAGCGACTAGATGCCCCTGTCGGTAGGGGTGGGCCCGCAGGCGCCCCAAATCGCTACGTGCTTCTCATCTCTCGGCGTCCGACGGCCGTCTGGGGCTGGACATAGGCCGCCCAGACGCCTCCCAGGGGGGGTTCCGGGCGTCTGCACGCTAGTTGGGGTGAAAAGTGGGCGAGAGGGAGCCTGATGCCGGATTTCTCAACCTCTCACTCCGGCAGGCGCCCATTCACCCCTCAACCGGTCGCCAAAACGGGACAAACGACCCGCACTCGCATCCCAGGCTGACCTCTGCCGGTCGTGGGCGGCTTATGACCGGCCCCAGACGGCCGTCGGACGCCAAGCAGAGAGGAGCGCGTAGCGATTTGGGGCGCCTGCGGGCCCACCCCTACCGGCATGGGCATCTGGTCGCTGTCTGGTGCAGGTTGACCCCGCCCGGACGCGGAAAGGGTGCCTATGGGCCCTTCAGGGAGCCGTGCCCTCCCCGGGGCAACATCCTGCTCCACCTCGGTGTCCTGGTGAACGGACTCCGGATGACCAGGGGCCCCTGCTCGGCATCTCTGATCGGGGCTGGACCGGATCCGAACCCCCCCGGCCATCCTTCGGGGGCTTCCCGGCAGGGGGCGGGGGGCTGTGCGAGCGGCGTCGGTAAGTGTCCGGGGGCGTCCCGTCAGTCCACTGTCCTTCCGTGTCGTGCCGGTCCCTCAAGGGCGCTCCGGCCCCCCGACCACCCTCCCGATGTCGGCTGTGCGGAAGCTGCCGTCCGTGCGTCCCGATCGACCTTCCCGATGTCGGCTGTGCGGAACCCGCCGTCCGTGCGTCCCGGCCGGCCTTCCCGATGTCGGCTGTGCGGAAGCTGCCGTCCGTGCGTCCCGGCCGGCCTTCCCGATGTCGGCTGTGCGGAACCCGCCGTCCGTGCGTCCCGATCGGCTCTCACTGTGCCGAGTGCGAAGACCCCGCCACCGGTCTCCCGATCGACCTTTCCGTCGCCGCGTCCGTGGACCCCCCTCCCCCCGCCCCCCTCCCCCCGACCGGCCTCCGGTGCCGAGCACAGGAACCTGCCCCCGACGTTCGGCCGCCCCTTCCGGCGCCGGCTCGACAGGCCACCCGGCCCATGCCCCCGCCGCATCCGGCCATCCCGCCTCCGCGGGCTCCGCCCGCCGGCGGCGCCGGCGGGCACGACGGCTTCGCGTGCGCGGACCCGGCCGCTCAGACCCCGCCGCGCCCGGTATCCCGTCGACTGGCGCCCGTCGCTCAGATCCCGCCGGGCCCGCCGCCCCCCGGTCGTTCGGTCCTCGCGAACCCCACCCCCGGAGCCCCTGACGCTCCCGGCCGGCTGGTCCCCTGCTGCCCTCGCCCCACTCCACCCCACCCCGCCCCCGCCTCACATGGGGGGCTTTCCCGGCGGCTTCGATTAAGGTGACCAGGTGAAGATCGCCCTCATGGACTCCGGAATCGGCCTCCTCGCGGCGGCTGCCGCGATGCGGCGGCTGCGGCCCGACGTCGATCTGGTCCTCTCCAGCGACCCCGACGGCATGCCCTGGGGGCCGCGTACCCCCGCCGATCTGACCGGGCGCGCCCTCGGTGTCGCCCAGGCCGCCGCCGGGCACCGGCCGGACGCGCTGATCGTGGCCTGCAACACCGCCTCCGTGCACGCGCTGCCCGCCCTCCGGGCGGCCCTCGAGCCCGGGATCCCGGTGATCGGGACCGTGCCGGCGATCAAGCCCGCCGCCGCGGCGGGCGGGCGCGTGGCCATCTGGGCCACGCCCGCCACCACCGGCAGTCCGTACCAGCGCGGGCTGATCCGTGACTTCGCCGCCGGAGCCCGTGTCACCGAGGTGCCCTGTCCGGGACTCGCCGACGCCGTCGAGGCGGGGGACGGCGCCGCCGTCGCCGAGACCGTCGCCGCGGCCGCCGCGCTGACCCCGGCCGACGTCACCGACGTCGTCCTCGGCTGCACGCACTACGAGCTCGTCGAGGCGCCCATCCGCGCCGCCCTGGCCGAGCGGACCGGCGGCGCCGACCTCCGCTACCACGGCTCCGCCGAGCCCGTCGCCGTACAGGCGCTGCGCCGCCTCGGCGTTCTCCCCGAGCCGGGCCTGCCCCGTACCGGCACCCTGACCGTCCTGCTCAGCGGGCAGGAGGGGGCGCTCCCCGCCGCCGCGCTCGGGTACGCCGAAGGGCGGCTGCTCGCGGAAGAAGGCGCGGCCGTCGGGCGATGATCCGGCGATGACCCCGCAGGACCTCGCCCTCGTCGCGGCCGCCCCGGACCCGCTGCCACGGCGAGGACCACACCGTGGCGGCGGTGGCCCGCGCCCGTGACGGCCGGACCGTCGGGGGTTTGAACGTGTACCACTTCACCGGAGGCCCCTGCGCCGAACTCGTCGTCCTCGGCGCAGCCGTCGCGCAGGGCATCCGCGAGCTCGACACGATCGTCGCCGTCGGGGACCGCGAGCGCGGGGTGCTCCCGCCGTGCGGCCGCTGCCGCCAGGTGCTCCTCGACCTCCACCCGCGGCTGCGGGTGATCCTCGGGTCCGGCGGCGCGCTGCGGTCCGTGCCCGTGGCGGATCTGCTCCCCGAGCGCTACGTCCGCCCCGCGAGCGACTGAGCGAGCGCGCGCAGCCCGTCCGCGTCCAGCACCCTGTCCCCGAACCCGGGCAGCGGTACGTGCAGCGGAGCGGTCCACTCCGGCGGGATCGCCGCCTGCCCGTAGCGGGCGCCGGCCAGGGTGCCGGTGACCGCCGCCACCGTGTCGGTGTCCCCGCCCAGGTCCACGGCGGCCCGTACGGCCTCGGCGAACCCGGTGGTCGTCCGCAGGGCCCACACCGCCGAGCCGAGGCAGGGCCAGACCGCTCCGTTGAACTCGGTGGCCAGTCCCGGATGCCAGTCGGGGCCGAGGACGACCCCGTACCGCTCGCGGTGGTCGGGGTGCACCGCGGCGAGCGCCTCGGGGAGGGCGGCCAGCGGATCGCCCCCGTCGAGAGTCACCCGTACGAGCTCGTGCAGCAGGGCCGTGCCCTCCCAGGCGGCCCGGTCGCCGTGCGTCAGCGCGGCGATCCGGCGGGCGGCGTCCATCGTGCCCTCCCGCCCGGCGGAGGCGAAGTACACCGCCGAGGTGGAGGCCCGCATCAGGGAACCGTTGCCCGCGGCCCGCGCGTTGATCTGGAAGTGCAGTGCGGCGGCCAGGTCCCAGGCCTCGCCGTTGGTCAGCACGTCCTCCGTCTGGAGCCCGATGTCCTTGGGCTCGCCGACCGCCCAGCGCTGGAACCGCGCGAAGACGTCGGGGAGTTCGAGGCCGCCGTGCTCCAGCAGGGACTCGCCGACCAGGACGGCCATCTGCGTGTCGTCGGTCGCCTCGCCCGGGTCCCAGCCGCCGCCCCCGCGCATTTCCTCGCCGCGCGCGGTCAACTCGCCGGCGGGCCCGAACTCGTAGGGCGCGCCGAGCGCGTCACCGACGGCCGAGCCCAGAACGGCGCCCACGGCGCGGTCGAGTCGAGTGATCACGGTTCCTCCTCGGACGGTTCGGGGCGTACGCAGGCCAGTACACCGTGTGCGAAGCCTTCCAGGTCGTCGAGGCCGGCGGCGGGGAGGGTCCGCCGCCCTGCGCGCGTACGACGGCGAGCGGCGCCGCAGCGCCCAGCGCGTCGCCTTCGGCTCGCGGAACCTGCACCGCTTCATGACGGCCCGGCGCCCCGCCCCTGCGCGACGCGCTCCTAGGCCTCCTTCCCGGCTGCAGCCCCGGAAGCTCCGGGTCCCTTCTGGTCACGCGCCCGCGCGCCGCGCCTCCAGCTCCTCCCAGGACACGTCCTCCAGGTGGGTGAGGAACACCCACAGATGCCCGAACGGGTCGCGGACGATGGCGGTCCGGTCGCCGTGGAACTGGTCCGCCGGCGGCTGGAGCAGCTCCGCGCCCTCGGCCACCGCCGTCCGTACGAGCGCGTCCACGTCCGGTACGAACACGTGGAGCGCGACCGAGGTGCCGCCCAGCTCCGAGGGCGCGGTGAACGGGCCCTCGGAGGTGTCCCCGAGCATGAGCACGGCCCCGCCGATCCGTATCTCGGCGTGCATCACCCCGCCCTCGGGGTGGTCGAGCCGGAAGTCCTCGACGGCGCCGAAGGCCCGCCCGTAGAAGGAGAGTGCGGCGGCCGCGTCGGACACCATGACGTGGGCCACGACCGCCGTGCGGTAGCGCTCCGGAACGATCTGTGCCGCGTGCTGTGTTGCCTCGTGAGTGGTCATGCGGACGACCGTAGGACCTCAAGTTTGCTTGAGGTCAAGGCCGGGCAGACGCGATCACACGAGATCACACGTGATCCGACGCGCCCGCGCCGTGCGGGGCGAGAGGCGGTGGCGTACATGCGGAACGTGAGTACGCTGCTACACATGACGGGTCACCCCCCGGGTCCGCTGTGGACGGGCCGGGCCTCCAACCGTGCGCAGTGGCTGCTCGCCGCCGCCGGCGCGGCCTGTCTCGCACTCGGCATCCAGCTCGCCGTCGACTCGTCGTGGACCGCCGGCATCGCCCCGCTGCTGATGTCCGTCATCGGCTGCCTCGCCGTCGGACTGCTGATCCTCTACGGCACCCTCGCCTTCGTGCACGTCGACGTCACCGTCGACGCCGAGGCGCTGGAGGTCCGCTGCGGCCACGTCGGGCTGCCGCGCCGGAAGATCAGGCTCGCGGAGGTGGCCTCCGCCGAATTCCTCCCCCGGATCACCCCGCAGCAGTGGGGCGGCTGGGGCTACCGCTGGCGCCCCGACAAGGGCACCGCGGTCATCGTCCGGCGGGGCGAGGGGGTGGAGCTGCGGCTCGGCGACGGCAAGGTGTTCACCGTCACCGTCGACGACGCCGAGAACGCGGTCCGGGTCATCCGCACCCACCTGCGCGCCCTGGCCCGCTGAGTTGCTCTCCCGTCCCCGGCGCGTGGGGACGTACACTCCGCCAAATGAGCAGCAGCATCACCCGAGACCCCGGCCGCACCGCCGAAGCGGAAGCCCGAGCGGAAGCCGGAGCCACCGGAACCGAAGCCGCCGTGTCCCCCTGGAAGGGCCGGGCGGCCTCCTGGCCGGTGCGTGCCGCCCTCGCCGCCGGCTCCGGTGTGCTGCTCTACCTGAGCTTCCCGCCCCGCCCGCTGTGGTGGCTGGCCCCCGTCGCCCTCGCCGTCCTCGGCGGCTGCCTGCACGGCCGCCGCGCCCGCGCCGGTTTCGGCCTCGGCCTCCTGCACGGCCTGGGCTTCCTGCTGCCGCTGCTCGTCTGGACCAGCGAGGGCGTCGGCCCGGTCCCGTGGATCGCCCTCGTCACCCTCGAGGCCCTCCTGATCGGCCTCACCGGCCTCGGGATCGCCCTCGTCAGCCGGCTCCCCGCCTGGCCCCTGTGGGGTGCGGCCGTCTGGATCGCGGGCGAGGCGCTGCGCGCCCGGGCCCCGTTCGGCGGTTTCCCCTGGGGCAAGCTCGCCTTCGGCCAGGCCGACGGCTTCTTCCTGCCGCTCGCCGCCCTCGGCGGCACCCCGCTGCTCTCCTTCGCCGTCGCCCTCTGCGGATTCGGGCTGTACGAGGCCCTGCGCATCGCACGCAGCCACCCCCGCCGGGCCACCGCGGCCCTCGCGGCCCTCACCGTCGCCGCCCCGATCGGCGCGGCCCTCGCCGCCCGCCCGCTGGTGTCCGACGCCGCCGAGGACGGCACCGCCGTGGCCGCCGTCGTCCAGGGCAACGTGCCGCGCGCCGGGTTCGACTTCAACGCCCAGCGCCGCCAGGTCCTCGACAACCACGCCAACCGCACGGTCCAGCTCGCCGCGGACGTCAAGGCCGGCCGGGTCCCGAAGCCCGACTTCGTGGTCTGGCCGGAGAACTCCTCCGACATCGACCCGTACACGCAGCCGGACGCCTACGGCGTCATCGACAATGCGGTCAAGGCCATCGGCGTGCCGGTCGCGATCGGCTCCGTACTGGCCCCGGAGACCGGCCCGCTGCGCAACACGATGATCCTCTGGGACCCGGTCAAGGGCCCCACGGACACGTACGACAAGCGCAAGATCCAGCCCTTCGGGGAGCGCATCCCGATGCGGTCCTTCGTCCGGCTCTTCAGCTCGGACGTGGACCGGGTGCGCCGCGACTTCGGCCCCGGCAAGGACCCGGGCGTCTTCGACATGGCGGGCAGCGGGGTCGGCATGGTCACCTGCTTCGAGGCCGCCTTCGACGATGCCGTGCGCTCCACCGTCCAGGACGGTGCGCAGGTGATCGCCGTACCGAGCAACAACGCCACGTTCGGCCGGTCGCAGATGACCTACCAGCAGCTCGCGATGGACCGGGTCCGCGCGGTCGAGCACAGCCGGACCGTGCTCGTCCCCGTCACCAGCGGTGTCAGCGCCGTCATCCGCCCCGACGGGGAGATCGTCCGGCAGACCGAGATGTTCACCGCGGACGCGCTGGTCGCCGAGATCCCGCTGCGCTCCACGCAGACCCCGGCCACCCGCTTCGGCCCGCTGCCCGAGTACGTGCTGCTCCTGGCCGCCGCCGGAGGCCTCGGCTGGACCCTCGCCCGCCGGATCAGGGCCCGCCGGGCAGCCTGACGCGGGCCGGTGCGCGCGGCCTCGTAGGGTCGGGGGATGACCACACCTGAGTTCATCCGCGAGATCCGCGCCTCCGCCGGGAACCAGCTGCTCCTGCTGCCCGGCGTCACGGCCATCGTCTTCGACGACCGGGGGCGGGTGCTGCTCGGCCGGCGCTCCGACACCGGCCGGTGGGCCGTGGTCGGCGGGATTGCGGAGCCGGGGGAGCAGCCCGCGGAGACGGCGGTGCGCGAGGTGTACGAGGAGACGGCGGTGCACTGCGTCCCGGAGCGGGTGGTGCTGGTCCAGATGCTCGAGCCGATCACCTACCCGAACGGCGACGTCTGCCAGTTCCAGGACATCACCTTCCGCTGCCGGGCCACCGGCGGCGAGGCCCGGGCCAACGACAACGAGTCGCTGGAGGTGGCCTGGTTCGAACCGGACGCCCTGCCTCCGCTGGAGCAGTTCGCGCTGGACCGCATCCACCGAGCCCGACGCGACGACCCGACCTGGTTCGCACCCCCCGTCGGGATCCAGGAGGAACGGAGCCCCGTCTGAGGGCGCCGGGTGGGTCGTCAGCCGGCGGAGACGGCGGCCTCGCGGTAGAGCTCCAGGGCCTGGTCGCGCATCACCGCGCTGTACGAGACGTCCGCGTCCGTGCCGCCGCCCTCGTAGCCGCCGAGGACGCCGGCCACGGCGCCGTCCGCCAGCCAGGGGCTGCCGCTCGTGCCGCCGCTGAGGTCGGGGCAGTCGATCCGGCGCTGGGTCTGCGAGAACAGGCTCGTGGCGTTGGCGCAGTGCAGCGGGGCCTCGTCCGTGCTGGGGTAGCCGAGGATCGTCACCGTCACGTCGTCCGGCTGCTCGGTGGCCACCGGGAAGCCGCCCACCGCGTCCTCGATGCGCCCGGTGCCGCCGTCCGCCGGGGCGACCGTCGCGAAGGCGATGTCCTCGTCCGGGTCCCGCGCGTCCGTCCAGCCCGGGGCGACGTGCACGCCGGTCAGCTTCCACACCCCGTACGGGGCCTTGCCGTCGCGGTAGCCCGGCGCGAACAGCGTGGTGTCCGGGTCGTCCAGGCAGTGCGCGGCGGTGGCGATCACATTGCGGTCGTCGCTGTGCACCACCGCGGCGGTGCAGAAGTGCCCGCCGTCGAGGGCGCCCGCGAAGAGGGCGCCCACCCGTGCCGCCGCCCGGTCGGACCCGGCCTCGGCCGTCACCCCGAGCGGTGGCACGGCCACGGCGTCGGGCAGGTCCACGCTCACCAGGGCGGCCATCGCGGCCAGCGCCAGCAGGATCCGGGACGCCCGCCGGGTACGGGCGCGGTGGGCCGGTCGGGGAAGCATGCACGGGATCATGCACCGAGACTCCCCTCAGAAGCTATGCCCGGAGCCCGGTATTCCATATGAATGCGCTGTGAATCCGGGCTCCGCAGGCGGGGCCGCGCCACACGGGCGAGACTGGCAGAGGCGCCAGGGGGGTCCAGGAGGTGTCCCGCCATGACCGCACAGCGCCGAACGCCCGTGGTGTTCATCCACGGCCTCTGGCTGCATTCGTCGAGCTGGGAGGGCTGGGCCGACGCCTTCAGTGAAGCCGGTTACGAGCCCGTCCTGCCGGAGTGGCCGGGGGTCCCCGGCACCGTGACCGAGGCCCGCCGCCGACCCGACGACCAGGCCGGCGTCGGCCTGGTCGAGATCTCCGAGGCGCACGCCAAGGTGATCCGTGCCCTGCCGGTCCGCCCCGTCCTCGTCGGGCACTCGGTGGGCGGGTTCATCGCCCAGCACCTGCTCGGCCAGGGCCTCGCCGAGGCCGCCGTCGCCATCTGCCCCGGGCAGATCAAGGGCGTCAAGGCCATCGCCCCGGCCCAGGCCAAGTCGACGTTCGCCGTCCTGCACAACCCCGGCAACACCCGCCGGTCCGTCTCGCTGAACCGCGAGCAGTTCCGCTACGGCTTCGCCAACGCCGTCTCCGAGCAGGAGGCCGAGGAGCTCTTCGAGGAGTGGACCATCCCGAGCACCGCCCGCCCGCTGTTCCAGCTGGCCCTCGGCAATTTCACCCCGCACTCCCCGACCAAGGTCGACACGGAGAACGAGACCCGCGGCCCGCTGCTCCTGCTGTCCGGCAGGCTCGACCACACCGTCCCGGACCTGCTGACCCGCTCGACCTACAAGCAGTACCGGCACTCCCACGCGACCACCGAGTACCAGTGCTTCGAGGACCGCGGCCACTCCCTGACCGTCGACCACGGCTGGCCGGACCTGGCCGAGGCCTCGCTCTCGTGGCTGGATTCCCACACCGCGGCGGCCCACCCCCACGCCGCCTGAGCGGCATCGGCGGCCACCGGCGCCCGTACGTCGTCAGCGGCGCTCGTACACGGTCACCCGGCGGCCGCGGACCTGGCGGTCCTCCACCACGGCGAACCGCTCCTTCAGCACCGCCGCCTTCGCCGCGTCCCGCGCGGCCCCCGACGGCTTCGCCACCTTCGCCGCGTCCGTCACCAGCAGGACCCGCCGCTGCCCGAGCAGCGCCGCCCGGATCCGCGCCGGGTCGGCCTCCTCGCCCTTGAGGGTGGCCGAGGCCACGGGACTCCGCTCCAGGGCGACGTCCACCAGCCCAGCGAAGGCTTCCGGGGAAACCAGCGCCGTGTCCCGCCGGGCGGCCGGCACGAACAGCACCGCGTCCCCGGGCCGCCCCAGCCGGGCCACCTCGCCGGCCACCGCCAGCACGTCGTCGACCCGGCTGGCCGGAGCCCGCTTGCCCAGCTCCACCGGCAGCAGCGCCAGCACCGCGATCCCGACCACGCCCGGCACGAGCAGGCCCGCCGCCCTCGGGAACCGGGGCCGGACGGCCCGCACGCCTGCGTCCAGCCCCGCGCCGATCAGCAGGGCCAGGCCCAGCATGCCGAACAGCACGTACCGGTCCAGGAACAGCGGCTGGACGAGGGAGATCCCGATCAGCCCCAGCTGCGGCACCGCCAGCAGCGGCAGCCCCACCGCGGCCGCCGACAGCCGGCCCACGCGCGGCCGGTCCAGCCAGGCCCCGAGGCCGCCGACGGCCAGCAGGATCGCCGGGCCGATCATCATGTGCCAGGTCAGCGGCGGTATCCACGACACCTGGTCGGACTGGCTCCGGCTGAACAGCACCAGCGGCAGCGCCCCCGCGACGGCGCACGCCCCGTACGCCGCCCAGCGCAGCCACACACCGCGGTCGGCCCGCACCCACCACAGCGTCGCCGCGTGCGCGGGCAGGATCAGCAGCGACAGCCAGTTCAGCAGCGCGCACACGAGCACCGCGAGCCCGTACGCCGCCCACCGCGGCCAGACCCGTCGCCCGGGCCGGGGTTCCGGCGGCGCGGACAGCAGCGACACCAGCAGCAGGGTCGACAGTCCGGCACCGGCGGCGACCAGCGCGTACGGCCGGCCCTCCTGGAGGTAGAACTGCACGGCCGGCAGCAGCCCCAGCGCCAGGCCGCCGCCCAGCCCCGCCCAGAAGCCGGCCAGCCGCTGCCCGATCAGGGCCACGCAGGCCGCGGCGGCCGCCACCGCAAGCACCGACGGCAGACGCAGCGTGGCCGTACTCGCCCCGAACAGCTCGAAGAGCCCGTGCATGAGGAGGTAGTACAGGCCGTGCACGGCGTCGACATTGCCGAGCATGTCCAGGATCTCGCCCGCCGACCGCCCGGCCACCTGCCAGGTCGCCGCCTCGTCCCGCCACACGCTGTCCTGCCGGGAGAGCCCCCACAGCCCGAGCCCCAACGTCCACAGGACCGGAACCAGCCACACGATCGTCCGCCGCCCGGCAGCGGACCTCCGGGCGGAGCTGTCGGCGGACCCCTCGGCCTCGGGTATGTGGGAAGTCATGAAACTGATCGGGTCCTCGGTGCGCGGCGCGGGCGGAAACCACCAGTCTATGGACGACGCGGACGGTTTCCGGACCGGCTGTTGTGCACCGCGGAGCGTGATCGCCGGCCCCGACCGCCCCTAGCCTCGCCGCAGGAGCACGAACGAGGGGCGGTACCCGGTGAACTGGCTCATCCACGACTACCGCGAGAGTGATCTCGCCGCTGTCGTCCATCTGATCGACACCACGGCCGAACTCGGCCAGGAGTCCGTCTTCTCGCTCGCCGAATGCATCAGCGCCCTCACAGACCGGCAGCCCTGCGTGGTCGCCGTCCACCAAGGCGTCCCGATCGGCGCCGCCCTCGCCTGCGTCACCGGCGAGCGGGCCTGGGTGATGCGGATCGCGATCGCCGCGGGCTGGCGCGGCCGGGGCCTGGCCAGCGCCCTGCTCGTCGAGCTGGAGCGGCGGCTGATCGCCGCCCGCGTCGGCCGGATCGCGTACGTCCTGCCCGAGGAGGACCTGCTCGGCGAGGGCCTGCTCAACGCCGGCTACACGCGCCAGCCCGCCGTCGCCTACTTCGAGAAGACCGAGCCGCTGCACGGACCGGCGGCCGGCCTCCTCGACGACCTCGGCGGCCGCTTCCTGCCCAACGACCTGTGGACCAAGGTCGCCGGCATGGAGCACGAGAAGGACCTCATAGAACGGCGCGTGGTGCTGCCGCTCGCCGAGCCCGAACGGGCCGCCGCGCACGGCGTGCGGCCGCCGCGCGCCATCACCCTCTTCGGCCCGCCCGGCACCGGCAAGACCACCTTCGCCCGCGCCATCGCCTCCCGGCTCGGCTGGCCCTTCGTGGAACTGCTGCCGTCCCGCCTCGCCGACGAGGGCAATCTGGCCGCCGCACTGCGCGACGCGTTCGCCCGAATCGCCGAGCTGGAGCGGGTCCTGGTCTTCATCGACGAGGTCGAGGAGATCGCGCCCGTGCGCACCGAGCCCGCGCAGCCCGGCGGGATCCACGGGGTCACCAACGAGCTGCTCAAGCTGATCCCCGGATTCCGGGAGGGCGGCGAGCGGCTGCTGGTGTGCGCGACCAACTCCATCCGCTCCCTGGACCCGGCGTTCCTGCGGCCCGGGCGCTTCGACTACCTGATCCCGATCGGCACCCCGGACGCGGGGGCGCGCGCCGCGATCTGGTCCCGCTACACGGCGGGCCGTACGGACGTGGACGTGGCGGCCCTGGTGGCGGCCAGCGAGCTGTTCACCCCGGCCGACATCGAGCACGCGGCGCGGATCGCGGCGCAGGTGTCCTTCGAGCGGGACCTGGAGGCGGTGGGCGCGCGCGGCGCGGCGGCGGCCCAGCTCGGCGCCTCCACGCAGGACTACCTGGCGGCGGTCGCGCAGTGCAGGCCGACGGTCACCCCTGCGATGACGGGCGAGTTCGAGGCGGACATCACCGCCCACGCCAGGTTCTGACCGGGCTGTCGGTCCCCCCGCCGCCGTCTGCTAGCCCGTGCAGCGGTACGTGAACTGCGTCGCCGCGGTGCGCTGCCCGGGCGAGACCAGCTGGAGCTTCGCCTCGGCCGCGTACGTGCCCCGGCCCTGGAAGGTCCACAACAGGTGCAGCCGGGCCTCCTTCCTCCCGCGCGGCACCCGCTCGGTGAGTTGCTCCGACTGCGTGCCGTCGGAGCGGATCCACCGGTACGTGAGGGTCCCCGGCCGCCCGTTGGTCCGTACGACGGCCACCACGTCGGCGGTGGAATCGCAGCCGGGACCCTGCGGGTCGGCGGCGGCGACCGTCACGTCCCGCACCTCGAGGGCCGGGCCGTACCGCTGCCAGGCCAGGTACGCGAGCACCGCGAGCAGGACGACGGCCGCCAGGGTGTACCGGCGCCACTCCCCGCGCCGACGGGCCGGCACCGGCTCCGCGACCACGGGGAACGGCGCCGGCATGGCGGCGGTCACCCCGGGCCCGAACCGCAGCACCGAGCCCTCGACCCGGTCGGGCACGGCCTCCTGCGGCTGCGGCTGCGGCCCGCTGAACCAGTGGCTGCCGAGGACGGTGGCGCTGTAGTCGTCGCTGTCGCTCATGAGATGGTGCACCGCCTGACGAAGACCTGGGAGGTCGAGGAACCGTTGCCGGCGGCGGGCTTGGTGGTGGCCCGCACGCCCCAGTAGCAGCCCGTGCCCGAGAACGTGTGGGCCTGGACGAGCGACGCGGCGCCCGGCTGGTACGTGAGGGTGTCCGGCGCGCCGTCGGGCTTGCCCAGCCTTCCCTCCGCGTCGCCGGTGAACCATTCGAGCACCACCGTCACCGGCGCGGTGCCCGACGCCTTGACGGCCACGGTCGCCTGGCCGAGGGAGTTCCCCGTCTGGCGGACGGTGACGGACACCGCGCCGACGACCACCGACGGCTTCGGCGAGGGCGGCGGGGTGGTGGGCGGTTTCGTCGTCGGCGCCGTGACCGTGGGCGTCACCGTCGGTGAGTAGCTCGGGCTCGGGGTGGGCGACGACGACGCGGACGGGGACGACGAGGGGGAGGGGGACGGAGAGGGGGAGGGGGAGGCGGACACGCTCGGGCCGGGGGCGGGCGTCGGGCCGGTACCCCCGGGGTTCGCGCTGGACGTCGCGAAGGCGTTCAGCGCCGAGGCCCCGCCGGGCTCCCCGCCGACCGCGCTGTAGGTGAGCGCCGTCAGTACGCCCAGGACCAGCGCCGCGCCGCCCGCGATCAGGCCGCGCCGGCCCGGGGCCCAACGCGAGGGGCTCGCGATCGTGGTCGTCGCCACCGCCGTGGTCCCCGCGGCCGGGGCGCCCGCCGAGGGGAACAGCAGCGGCAGCAGCGCGGCCAGCGCGGCGAGCTTGCGCTGCCCGCGCTCCTCCCAGTCCGGCCCGTACGCGGCGAGCGCCACGCCCTCGAGTTCCGCCACGAACGCCTCGGCGTTCTCCGGCCGCTGCTCCGGAGCCTTGGCCAGACCCCGCCGGATCAGCGGGCGTACCGGCTCGGGGGCCTCGGTCTCGGGGACCGGCGCCTCTATGTGCTGGACGGCGAGCTCCGCGAAGTTCTCCCCGGCGAAGGGCTTCCGGCCGGTCAGGCACTCGAAGAACGTCGCCGTGGCCGCGTACACGTCGGCCGCGGGCGAGGCCGGCCGGCCCTGCCACTGCTCGGGTGCCATGTAGGCCGGGGTGCCGGCCACCCCGGGCGTCGTACCGCGGCGCGCCGCGATCCCGAAGTCGACCAGCTTCGAGGAGCCGTCGGGGGCGACCAGTACGTTCTCGGGCTTGTAGTCGCGGTGGACGACGCCCGCCCGGTGCGCCGCGGCCAGGCCCAGCAGCGAGCCCTTCAGCACCACGAGAGCGGCCTCGGGATCGGCCTGCCCGGCCTGCTTCAGCAGCGCCCGCAGGGAGATCCCGTCGACCAGCTCCATGACGATGGCGGCGCCGCCCGGCGCCTCCACATATTCGTACAGCCGGACCACGTACGGGGTGTCCAGTCCGCCGAGCAGGCGGGCCTCGGCCCGGAACTCCCCGACGAACGCGGGGTCCTCGCGCAGCCGGTCGCTGAGGTACTTCACCGCGACCGGCGTGCCTGTGGCCTCGTGGACGGCGAGGACCACGCGGCCGCTGCCACCCGAGCCGAGCTCCCGGACCTGCGCATAGCCGGGCACCGTCCACACGTTCTTCATCGTCTGCCCCCGTCCGTGGCGTCACCGAGCCCCAGGCCCGGTCGCACACCGACCGGCCACCCCCAGGGACACGGTTTCCGCCACGGCCGGTTCCCAACCCTGCCGGGCATCTCGCACGGCGATCGGTCGGCGGTCGGTGGTCAGACGACGGTCACGCCGCGGCCCGCGCCGCGCCGATCATGGCGTGGAGCCGGTCGGCCGCCGCCCTCCCGAAGTCCGGGTCGTTGATGTGGGTGTCGTAGTCGTAGAGCCGGGCGGAACTGCCGCGCAGCCCCTCGCGCAGCGCCGAGAACAGGGCCCGGTCCGCGTCGGGGTCATGGTAGGTGCCGCCCGGCGCACCGAGCGTGGACAGTCCGCGGAGTGGGACGCAGACGGCCGTGGGGCCGGTCGCCGCACGGAGTTTGGCGGCGACCCGGCGGCCGAGCTCCGCGCACTCGGCGGGGGTCGTACGTATCACCGTGATGGACGGGTTGTGTACGTGGACCCGCCGGTAGCGGGCTCGTTCGGGCAGGCTCTCCAGCGGGCCGAACTTCACCATGTCCAGCGCCCCCAGGCTCACCACCTGTGGAATCCCGGCCCGCCCGGCGGCGCTGAGCCGGTCGGGGCCGGCGGTGAGGATGCCGCCGCACAGGTCGTCGGCGAGCTCGCTGAGCGTCAGGTCGAGCACGCCCGCGAAGATGCCCTGCCCGGCCAGGGTCTCCAGGGTGCGGCCGCCGGTGCCGCTGACGTGGAAGACCAGCACCTCGTAGCCGAGTTCGGTCAGGTGCTCGCGGGCGGCGTCCACACCGACGGTGGTGACGCCCGCCATGCTCGCCGCGATCAGCGGGCGGGAGCCGGCGCCGAGCCGGGCCGGTCGGTGCCGGTCCAGCGAGGCCCGTTCGAAGGCCTTGGCCATCCCCGCGGCCGCCTCGACCGCGTTCGCCAGGACCGGAGCGGAGACGCTGTTGATCCCCGCGATGTCCACCACGCTGTACATCATCGCGATGTCCGAGGAGCCGACGTACGGGGCCACGTCCCCGGACGCCATGGACGAGACCATCAGCTTCGGCACGCCCAGCGGCAGCGCGCGCATCGCCCGGGTGGCGATGGAGGTGCCGCCGCTGCCGCCGATGGCGAGCACCGCGTGCAGCCGGCCCTCGGCGTGCAGGCGTAAGAGCGTCGCCTCGGCGCCACGGGCCATCGTGGTCACGGCCGCGCCCCGGTCGGCGGCCGCGCGTAGTTCCGACAGTTCCGTTCCCGCTGCCCGGGCCACCGCTTCGCGCGGTACGTCCGCGGGCACCCGGGGTTCGCCCATGATCCCTGTGTCGACCATGGTCACTTCGACGCCGGTGCGCAGCAGCCTCGCGCGCAGCCAGCCGTACTCGACACCCTTGGTGTCCAGGGTTCCCACCAGCACGACGTTCGTCATATGTGCAATGTCCATGCAGGTGGGGTTTGTTGGCAAGTCAAGGTCGGGTCAACCCTTCAGGAGCCCCAACAGCCTCTCCAGGAAGGGAATTTGAGATTTCGTCAGCTTGCTTTCGGCCACGGGTGGAGTGAACCAGGCCACGCGGTCCAGCTCGGGGAATTCCTGCGTCCGGCCCGAGTGCGGGGGCCACTCCATCGTGAACGTGCCGGGCTCCATCAGCGCCGGATCGAGGTCGGCCCGTACGGCCCAGATCGTCACCAGCTTGCCGCCCGGGATCCGCACCTCGCCCAGCGGGAGGTACGGTCCCTCCGGTGGCGGCAGGCCGATCTCCTCGGTGAACTCCCGGCGGGCCGCGGCGAGCGGGGTCTCGTCCGCTTCGTACTCGCCCTTGGGGATGGCCCAGGACCCGTCGTCCTTGTGCTCCCAGAAGGGGCCGCCCATATGGCCGAGGAGTACTTCGACGGCTTCTTCCCCGGAGGTGCCGGGCTCGGCGGCCGTACGGAACAGGAGCAGTCCGGCGCTGCGCTTCTGCGTCATGCCTGCATGTATGCCCCGGGGGCGGGCGGGTCAGCGCGGCCACCGGCGATCGGCCGGCGGCGCGGCCGTGGACCGGCCGTCAGTGGTCGTGCGGGCCCTGCCGGTGCACCGGGCCGTGCGCGTCCGCGCAGTGCGGGTCGGCCGGGTCCTCGCCCGGGCGGCCGACGCTGAGCAGCGCTTCCTGTACGTGGTCCACCTGGAGGGTGGTGTGCGTGATCCCGTACTCCTTGTCCAGCAGCCGCTCCAGGTCGCGGCGTACGGCGTGGCAGTCGCCGGCCGGTTCGACGAGCACGTGCGCCGACAGGGCCGCCTGTCCGGAGGTGATCGTCCAGATGTGCAGGTCGTGCACCTCGGTGACGGGCGGGTGCCCGACGAGCCGGTCGCCCACCGCGTCCGGGTCCAGGTGCGCCGGCGCGGCCTCCAGGAAGATCCTGCCGGACTCGCGGACCAGCCCGTAGCCCGCCTTGACCATCAGGACCACGACCACGAGCGTGGCGATCGCGTCGGCCTGGACGAATCCCGTGGTGAGCACGATCAGACCGGCGACGGCGGTGCCGATGAAGGCGAACAGGTCGTTCAGGATGTGCTGGTAGGCGCCCTCGACGGCGAGCGAGGAGCGGTTCGCCCTGGAGATGCACCAGGCGGCCGCCACGTTCACGACGATGCCCGCGAGCGCCGTCACGAGGACCAGCCCGCCCGCCACCTCCGGCGGGTCCATCAGCCGCCGGACCGCCTCGTACGCCAGCCAGAGCGCGAGCAGGAGCAGGGTGAGCCCGTTGGCCTGGGCGGAGAGTATCTCCGCGCGCTTGAGGCCGTACGTGAATCCGCCGCGCGCCGGGCGGGCGGCGAGCCGCATCGCGATCAGCGCGAGGACGATCGAGACGGCGTCGGTGAGCATGTGGGCGGCGTCGGAGATCAGGGCCAGGGACTGGGCCACGATGCCGATGACCACCTCGACCGCCATGAACGCGCCGATCAGGCCGAGCGCGATGGCCAGCCAGCGCCGGTCGGCGTCCGCGGAGACGCCGTGGCTGTGACCGCCGTGACCGTGACCGCCGTGGTCGCTCTGACCGCTGTGGTCGTGGCCGGCGGCGTGGCCGTGGTCGTCGTGCGCGTGGTCGTGCCCACTCATGGCGTCCCCCGTTTGTTCGGTTCCGACGCGTGAAGTGAAGCGCACCGTGACGCAATGGGCAAAGGCTGCAACGGGGACCGTTGTCATTACCCATAAGAGGCCGCTGACCTGCGGTTATGCTGGACCGGTCGGATCGTGGGAAAATCTGCTCATGGTCCAGCGCCCCGGTGTGCCGACCGCGCCCGAGCTCGTCCTGGAAACCGACACGGGCTCCACCGCGATGAGCCCGGGCCGGACGTACCACGTCGGCCGGGACCCCCTGTGCGAAATCTGCCTCGACGACGCCCGCGTCTCCTGGCACCACGCGATCCTGCGCCCCGACGGCGACCACTGGACCCTCGAGGACGAGCACAGCACCAACGGAACCTGGGTCGACGGCCACCGCGTCCACGAGTGGAGCATCGGCGTCGGCAGCGAACTGCGCTTCGGCAACGCCTCCGACGGCCCGCTCGCCCGCTGCCTCGGGCAGGCCCCGAACGGCGGCCCCGCCGGCTCCGGGCCGTCCTCGGTGTCCACCCCGTCCCTGACCGGCACCTTCCGCCACCCCACCACCGTGCGCCCGCTCCCCACGCGGACCGCCGTGCGCATCGGCCGCGCCCCCGACAGCGACCTCGTCATCGACGACCTCGTCGTCTCCCGCAGGCACGCCGAACTGCACGCCCTCGCCGACGGCACGTACGAGATCATCGACCTCGGCAGCCACAACGGCACCTTCCTCAACGGCGCCCGCGTCGAACGCGCCCCCGTCACCGAGGGCGACATCGTCGGCATCGGCCACACCGCCCTCTGCCTCGTCGGCGACCAGCTCCAGGAGTACCTCGACACCGGCGAGGTCTCCCTCGACGTCCAGGAGCTCGCCGTCTCCGTCGACCGCGGCCGAAAGACCCTCCTCGACCACGTCTCCTTCCCCGTCGGCGCCAAATGCCTGCTCGCCGTCGTCGGCCCCAGCGGAGCCGGCAAGTCCACCCTCCTCGGCGCCCTCACCGGACTGCGCCCCGCCGACCACGGCAGCGTCCTGTACGACGGACGCGACCTCTACCGCGACTACGCCGAACTGCGCAGCCGCATCGGCCTCGTCCCCCAGGACGACATCCTGCACGCGCAGCTCACCGTCCGCCGGGCCCTCGCCTACGCAGCCGAACTGCGCTTCCCGCAGGACACCGCCCGGGCCGAACGCGAGGCCCGGGTCGACGAGGTGATCGGCGAACTCGGCCTGGGGCAGCGCGCCGACCAGCCCATCCACAGCCTCTCCGGCGGCCAGCGCAAACGCGTCTCCGTCGCCCTGGAGCTGCTGACCAAACCCTCCCTGCTCTTCCTGGACGAGCCCACCTCCGGCCTCGACCCCGGCATGGACCGCTCCGTCATGCACATGCTGCGCGGCCTCGCGGACGACGGCCGCACCGTCATCGTCGTCACCCACAGCGTGCTCAGCCTCGACGTGTGCGACCGGCTGCTGGTCCTCGCCCCGGGCGGGCGCATCGCCTGGTTCGGGCCGCCCGAGGAGGCCCTCGGCTTCTTCGGGTTCGACGAGTGGCCCGAGGCCTTCGAAGCCTTCGAGAACCAGCAGGACCGGGACTGGGCGGGGGAGTACCGCACCGCCCCGCAGCACCGCACGTACGTACAGAACGCCGCGCGGCAGCCCCGGCTCGACGAGGACCGGTCCGGGGCGGCCGGCTTCGTCGCCCCGCCGCCCAAGGCGCAGAGCTGGGGCTCCCAGCTCTCCACGCTGGTCCGCCGCTACGCCGCCGCGCTCAGCGCCGACCGCACCTTCCTCGTCATCATGATCGCCCTGCCGTTCGTCATGGGCGCCATGACCCGGGCCCTGGCCGGCAGCTCCCTCACCAAGGAGACGGCGATCAACGCCCTGCTCATCCTGTGCGTCGGCGGCGTGCTGACGGGCGCCGCCAACGGCGTACGGGAACTGGTCAAGGAGCGCGTCATCTACCAGCGCGAACGGGCCGTAGGACTGTCCAGATCCGCGTACCTGATGTCCAAGGTGGTGGTGCTCGGCGCCATCACCGTGGCCCAGGCCGTGGTGATGACGCTCGTCGGCCTCTACGGAGTGAAGACCAACGCTCCCGGCGGCAAGGGCGTCTTCCTGTCGCCCCTCGTCGAAATCACGATCGCCGTCGCCCTGCTGTCCTTCACCGCGATGATGCTCGGCCTGCTGGTCTCCGCCCTGGTCCGGAAGGAGGAGGTCACCATGCCGCTGCTGGTCCTCCTCGCCATCGTCCAGGTGGTCTTCTGCGGAGCCCTGCTGCAGCTGAACGGCGTGCCGGTGATCGAGCAGCTGGCCTGGCTGGTGCCGTCCCGGTGGGCGCTCGGCGCCATGGCCGGCACCATCGACCTCGGCGCGATCGTCCCCGGGAAGCTCACCGACGACCCGCTCTTCGCACACAGCGCGGGGGTGTGGCTGCTCGATCTCGGGATGCTCGTCGGCCTGTCCGTCCTGTTCGGAGTGCTGGTCCTGCGGCTGCTGCGCCGCCACGAGCCCGCGATCATGCGAAAGTAGGCGTCGATGGCCAACCTGACCGGGCCCTTCGACTTCCAGCCCACGCACGTGGTCCCCCGTGAGGGGCTGCCCGCGTGGGAAGAGCCCGACGTCTCCCGGCCCACCGTGCCCCTGGACCCCTTCCTGCCCGTGCAACTCCTGTCCCGGCGCGGGGAGTGGGGGGAGATCCTGTGCGCCAACGGGTGGTCCGCCTGGGTGGACGGACGGCTCCTGGTCGCCGTGCCGGAGCCGCCGCCGACCGGCGGGCGGCCGGTCACGCACGCCGAAGAGGACCCGATGCCGCTGCTCGCACGCGGCGCCGAGACCCTGCAGCGCTACCGGCACGCCGCCGAGCAACTCGCCGCCGGGCGCACGGACACCGAGGGCTTCCGGCGGGCGACGCAGGGGCTGCGGGTCGGGATCGTCGTCGACGACGAGGCCGTCTGGCTGTACGAGGAGGGCAGCGGACGCTGGATGTACGGCGACGGGATCCGCCTCGCGACGTACGCGGTCGGCACGGGACTGGGAGAACCGGCCGAGCCGGAGCCGCCGGCCCCGCAGACGCACCGCAGGGAATCGCCCGGCGGAAGGGGGGACACGGCAACGGCAGGCGGGCGGGCGCCCGCTGCACCCGGGCGCGCACCCGGCCGGGAACCGGGGCGTGAAGCGGCCGAACCGACGCAGGTCGTGACGCCGCCGGACGGCGGGTGAGTTCGCGGCGCCGGGTGGGTTCGCGCCCGGGTCCTGCCAGGACCGGCAGGCCGACGGGCCGGGGACGGGTCAGCGGGTGATCGTCTGCCGGGTCAGCGGGTGAGGGTCTCGGGCGGCTTCTCGACGAGACCGCGGCGCTGCACCGGACGGGCCAGCAGGGCTCCGAGGAAACCCGCGACCGCGCCCCAGATCAGGGCGAGGCCCACGTTGCGCCACAGCACGGGCTGGAGCTCCGTCTTCGCGCCGAGCATGCCGACGTCGCCGATGCCCAGCAGGGACAGCCCGAACCGGGCCTCGAGGGCGGTCAGCAGGCACACCGTCAGGGTGGCCAGGGCGAGGGCCACGCCCAGGCGGAGCGCGTGCTGCCAGACACGGACGTGCGCGGGGGAGCGCACGGCCGCCAGGAAGCCCGCGCCGAGCAGCAGCACGGCGGCCACCGCCACCAGCCACCAGGCCCGGGAGTCGTGCTGCGCGAGCGAGCCCACGTCGACCCGGGACAGCTTCGGTCCGCGCAGCACCTGGTCCAGCAGCTGCGGCATCGGCAGCCCGAACAGCCCCTCGACCCGGCCGTCCCAGGCCCCGCCGAGGCCCAGCGTGAGCGCGAGCCAGGCGAGGTTCGGCAGGCCGAGCAGGATCACGGCGAACGTGCGGTCCGCGTGGCCCTGCGTGAGCGCCACGACCACGCCGACACCGAGGCCGATGACGACGTACGCGAGGAGCAGCGCCACGGTGGCGAAGGCGGCGGGCCGCACCGCCGCGTGGAAGCGGACCAGCCGGGCCGGGAGCGGCGCCCGGCGCGAGATCAGCAGGGCGATCAGCAACAGGCCCAGGATCCACAGCAGTCCGAAGAACAGCGTCGCGGGCAGGGCGGCCCTGAAGCCGACCGTCGGGGAGGAGTCGAGGAGTTCGCCGAGGTCGGTGACCAGGGAGTCGCCGGTGGAGATGCCGAAGGTCTGGCGGGCGAGGAACGCGACGCCGGTGAGGGCGAGCAGCCACAGCAGCACCAGCGGGACGGTGCGGGAGGCGAGTTCGCCCGGCCGTGTCACCGCACGGTTGTGCAGGGGGCGCAGGAAGAGCGAGCCGGCCGTGAGCGCTCCGGCGAGGCTCACCGAGAGCGGGAGCACGGACAGGCTCGCATGGGCGTCGGCCAGGAAGCCGGCCGCGCCGGTCACCTCGACCGACCCGCCGGCCGCCAGTACGACGACCGCAGCGACCACCCGGGGAAACGCCCCGCCGGGCAGGTCGGTGGCCCCCGCGCAGGCCAGACCCGCCGCGGCGACGGCGGCCATCACCGCGAAGCCCGCCACGACGGCGACGAGGGCGTCCCGCCATGCCCTCGCGGAGCCCCCGGGTACCGAACTCGGTGCTGACGGACTGCTCACCGTGCCACCGTAGGCACGCTCGGCTTGCGGCCACCACCCGAGCGGCGCAGACAATGGTCCGCAAGAGTGCAAGAAATCCTGACATTTCCGCGTTCGAGTCGCGGAGCGTCCACAGGGGGCCGGAACTCCTCCGCCCGGGAAGTAGGGCACGTGACCACGCAACCCTCCGGCCGGGAGCCGCAGGAGCCGACGCAGTCCATACCCCCGTCGGCCGAGCGCCCCGCAGGTCCCCCTTCCGGCCCCCTCTCGGGTGGGCAGGAGGGGCCGCCGCCACCCCCGCCGCCGGCTCCGCCAGGAGGCACGCCGCCGGGGCCGCCGTCCGGCGGCCCCTGGTGGCGGTCCGGGCCCCGGCTGGCCACCGCGCTCGTCGCGCTGGCCGCCGCAGTGGTCCTGGCCGTGGTCCTGACCCGGCCCGGCGGCGCCCCCTCCGCAGGCGGCGAGGTGTTCCTGCAGCCCGCCGCCGCGTCCGGCCCGGACCCGTTCACGGAGTCCACCGCGGCCAAGGACGCCACTCCTCCGCCGCAGACCGCCACACCGGCCGCGCCGCAGAGCGCTGCGCCCACCACCGGCACGATCGAGACGCGCAGCATCAGCGGCTCGGCGCCGGGCCTGTACGGCGGTACGAAGGCAACGGCGAGTTGCGACGTCGAGAAGCAGATCGGGGCGCTGACCGCCCAGCCCGCCAAGAACAGCGCCTTCGCCTCGGCGCTCGGCATCCAGCCGGCGACCGTACCCGGCTACCTGCGCTCGCTCACCCCGGTGCAGCTGGGCATGGACACCCGCGTCACCAACCACGGTTACCGCGACGGCAAGGCCACCAGCTACCAGGCGGTGCTGCAGGCGGGGACGGCGGTACTGGTGGATGCCCGCGGGGTGCCGCGGGTGCGGTGCGCGTGCGGCAACCCGCTCGGGTCCCCGGTGGCGCTGAAGGCCGACCCGAAGCGGTCCGGGCAGCCGTGGAGTTCGTACCGGCCCAAGGACGTCGTCGTCATCGCGCCGTCGGTGACCGTCGTCCAGAAGTTCGTCATCTACGACCGCCACGAGCGGCACTGGTTCGAGCGTGACCGCGCCGACCACCAGGGCAAGCGCGACAAGCCCGTTCCGCCGCCCGTGGTCCCGAAGCCGCCGATCACGCCGATGCAGCCGAGCCCGTCGCTCACGCAGGTCCCGCCGTCACCGGCGCAATCGTCGACGAAGCCCGTGTTCCCACCCGGGCGTCCTTCCGAGACCCCGTCCAAGCCCGAGTCCACGGCGCCGTCGAAGCCCGCGTCCAAGGCGCCCCTCAGGCCCGAATCGCCGACCCCGACGCCGCCCGAGTCCAAGGCGCCGCCCGGGTCCGTCACGCCGTCCGTCTCGCAGCCCGCGTCCGCGCCCGCGTCCTCGAAGGCGTCGGTGACCGCGTCCGTGTCCTCCGCGCCGGCGCCCCCTCCGAGCTCGTCGGAACCACCCTCTCCGGCCCCGCCGTCCCCGGCGGCGCCGGAGCTGAAGCAGAGGTCGAAGCAGCCCGGACCTGACCCGAACACGTCTCCCCGGGCCGGCACCCCGACACCGCCTGCCGTGACGGAGCAGCCCGGAGCCGACGGCGACGCCGGGACCTGACGCGGGCGGGCATCCGTGCGGGAACGGTGAGACCCTGGCTGCATGGCCGAAAGGGGAGCGAGCCCCGAGGTCGACTGGCCCGCGCAGCCGGACATGAGCCTCGCGCTCAATCGCATGGGCACCTTCGACTGGGACCTCGACAGTGGGCAGATGCATCTGGATCCCACCGCCCTCGAGGTCCTCGACCTGCGCCCGGAGGAGTTCAGCGGCACCCCCGAGGGGCTGCGGACGCGGGTGTCTCCCGGCGAGGAGGTCCGGCTCGACAGCCGGGTGGCCCAGGCGCTCAAGGACGGCCGGAGCCACTACGGGGCGTACGTCCGCACCCGGCGCCGCGACGGCACCCCGGCCTGGACCCACATCCAGGGCCACATCCTGCGCGACGCGAACGGCCGCCCGTACCGGATCATCGGGATCCTGCGCGACGCGGCCCACGACCCCGGCGAGCCCGGCGCCGGCGGGGAGCAGGCGGACGACCGGCGCCGGATGACCGGCGTCGTCGAGCGGACCAGCGCCATCCTGGCCCACGCCCGCACCGTCAACGACGTGACCGACGTCCTGAAGGACCCCGAGGCCCTCGGCCACCTCGGCGCGGTCAGCGTGATGCTCGGCATCGTCGACGGCGGCCGCATCCACCTCGTCGCGGAGGGGCAGCTCGGCTCGTACGTCCCGGAGATCGAGTACACCCGCATCGACGCGCAGTTCCCGATGAGCGAGGCCGTACGGCGCCTGCAGCCGGTGTTCCTCGGCTCCCGCGAGGAGTTCCAACAGCGCTACCCGGACCTCTGGCCGTACATCGAGCCGCTGGCCGTGCGCAGCGGCGTCTACCTGCCGCTGATCGCCCAGGGCCGGGCCATCGGCGCGCTCGGGCTGCTGTACACGCGGGACGGGGATTTCACCGCGGAGGAGCGGAACCTGCTCGTCGCCCTCGGCAGCGGCATCGCGCAGAGCCTCCAGCGCGCCATCCTGTTCGAGCAGGAGCACGACCTCGCGGAGGGCCTGCAGCGGGCCATGCTGCCGCGCCGGATCCCGGAGGTGCCGGGCGCGCGGATCGCCGTACGGTACCGGGCCGCCCGGATGGGGCGGGACATCGGCGGCGACTGGTACGACGTGATCCCGCTCGGCGAGGGCCGGGTGGGGGTGATGATCGGCGACGTGGAGGGGCACGACACGGACGCGGCGGCCGTGATGGGCCAGCTGCGGATCGTCCTGCGGGCCTACGTCGCCGAGGGGCACACGCCCGGCACGGCCATGGCCCGGGCCTCGACCTTCCTGCGGGAGCTCGAGACGGAACGTTTCGCGACCTGTACGTACGCCGAGGTGGACCTGAACACCGGCATGCTCCAGATGGTCCGCGCCGGCCACCTCGACCCGGTGGTGCGGCGCGGTGACGGCACCTGCCACCGGGTCCAGGTGGCCGGCGGACTCCCGCTCGGGCTGCCACAGCGCGAGCAGGCGGGAACCGGCTCCGGCTACCCCGTCACCAGCCTCGAACTGCACCCCGGCGACACCCTGGTGCTGTGCACGGACGGCCTGCTCGAACGGTCGGACGGCGACTCCGAGGCCGGCATCCGGGAGCTCATGGAAGCCGTCCACAGCGGCCCGGTCGACGTCGAGGAGCTCGCCGACGTCCTGTGCGACCTCGTCGGCGACGCGGGCGTCGGGGACGACATGGCCCTGCTCCTGCTGCGCCGCCGCGGCACTCCCGCCCCGCGCGGCGGCGGCCCGCTGCGGCTGCGGCTCACCCCGGGAGATCCCGAGGGCCCGGCGATGGCCCGCCACCTGATCCGGGCGGCGGTGGCCGCCTGGGGCGCCGCGGGGCGGGCCGACGAGATCGAACTGGCGGCGGACGAGCTGATGACCAACGCCCTCGTCCACACCGACGGCGGCGGCCACGTCAACGTACGGCTGACCGCGGAGGGCCGGATCCGGATCGAGGTCGAGGACTCCAGCAGTGCCCTGCCGCACCGGCGCGAGGCGGGCGACTGGGCGGTGTCGGGGCGCGGCCTGCTGCTGGTGGACCAGCTCGCGGAGGAATGGGGCGTGGAGCCCCGGGGCGGCGGGAAGTGCGTGTGGTGCGAGTTCGCCGTCCCGGGGCACGCGGCGCCCTGAGACGTCCGGCGGCGGCCTGGCGGGCTCAGACGGCCGCGTACGGGCCCTGCTCCGCCTTGGTGTTCTGCAGGGCCGTCAGCCTGCGGACGAAGACGATGGCGAGGACGGCGGCGCCGACCGTGAACAGGTCGGTGACGATCCCCATGGCGGACGCCGCGCGCAGCGCCTCCGGAGTCTCGGCCCGCTTGTACATCTGGCTGAAGACGCGGTCGAACAGCAGCGAGCCGACCCACAGCGCCCACCAGGCGTTCACGGGCGCGGCGGAGACCTCACGGTAGGAGCCGTCGGGTGCGAGCTGGGTGCTGGCGACCCAGATCTGCTTCGCGATCCGGAACGGCAAGAAGAGGTTGCCGACCGGGATGAACCAGCTGCCGATCGCCCAGCCGCGGGTCTGGGTGAACGCGTCGGGGCGGAAGATCTCGCCGTTCACGCGCACGCGGTGGAACCAGATGACGAAGACGACCGCCGTGGCCAGCAGCATCACGAACTGGAGGACGCCGGCGACGCCGGTCAAAACGTCCCCCTGCTCGAGCGTGCTGTCGCCGACGTTCGACGCGTCCGCGATGAGGCTCTGCATGAGCGAGAAGACGTACCCGCTGATGCCCGCCGAGAACAGGTTGACCACCGCCGCGACCGACAACAGCGCGGTGAGAGCGACCGCCAGACCGCGCGGCGAGCGCAGCACGTCGGTGGTGGGGTGCCGTCCCGGGTAGGGCAGACCCGGGTACGGGCCGACGGGGTGTCCGGGCTGCCGGGACTGCGCGGGGTAGGGCTGCCCGGGGTAGGGCTGCGGGCCGGGGTACGGCTGGGCCGGGTAGGCCTGAGCCGGGTGCGGCTGCGGCGGTGCCGGCTGCGGGTACGGCTGCGCGGCGGGCGACTGCTGCTCGGGCGACGGGGGCTGCGAACAGGGCTGCGACGAGGGCTGCGACGAGGGCTGCGACGGGGGCGGAGTCGGCGGACCCGGCGGCTCGTTGAAGGACATGCGGTGTGTACCCCCCACGGGAACATGTGACGAAGAAGCGGGTGCCCGCTGACCTGCGGCGGGACACGTCCGAACCATGTCAGCCCGACATCCGGCCGCCAAATCCTTATCCGGGCAGGAAGCGGAGCCCGTGCCCCGCGTGACCGGGCGAATGGCTGAAACCGCGGGGCACGAACGGTCGTGCCCGCCCGGAGCGGGCCGAGTGACCGATCCTGCCTGGGTGCTGAGCCTCCGTCCGCTGCTGCCCGTCCTGCTCGCCGTAGCCCTGGTCGGCCCCGCCGAGGCATCTGCCGCCGCGCAGGCCGACGGCCTCGAGACCGCCCGTACCGGCCGGCAGATCGCCCCCGGGATCCGCCTGGAGTCGTACGACCGGCTGGAGACCGACCGCTGGCTGCGGATCGACGAGCTCCTCGTCGACCTCGGCGGGCGCGGCGGCGTCCGCGCCGAGTACCTGGGCGGCCGCGGACCGGCCACCGTCGCCGCGGCCGCCGCCCGCCACCCGGCAGGGCCCGGGCGGCGCGTGGTCGCCGCCGTGAACGGCGACTTCTTCGACATCCGCGGTACGGGCGCGCCGCTCGGCCCCGGCCTGGGCGGCGGCCGGCTGCTGCACTCCGCGACCCCCGGCCCCGGCGCGGCCCCGGCCGTCGGGTTCGGCGCCGACGGCATCGGGCGGGTCCTGCGCATCGCGCTCGGCGGGAGCGTCACCCTGCCCGGCGGGGCGGTGCGCCTGCTCGCCGGGTACAACGCGGCCCGGCCGCCCGCCGAGGGCCTCGCCGCGTACACCGCCGACTGGCCGGGGGCGGAACTGCCCGCCGTGGACGCCGCCGTGACGGTCCGGGAGGGCCGGGTCACGGAGGCCGCCCCGCCGGTACGCAGCCCCGCCCGCCGGGAGCGCCCCGAACCCGGCACCACCGTGCTGACCGCCGCCGGTGGTGCGGCCGCTGCCGAACTCGCTGCGCTGCGGGCCGGGGACGCCGTGGCCGTCGCCGCCCGGGCCGTCCCGGACTCGGGGCCGGTCCCGGTCGCGGCCGTCGGCGGACGCGAGGCCCTCGTCGTGGCCGGCGTCCCGCAGAACCACGACGGCGCATCGAACAACACGGCCGCCCCGCGCACGGCCGTCGGGTTCTCGCGCGACGGCCGGCGGCTGCGGATCCTCACCGTGGACGGCCGCCAGCGGGACAGCGGCGGCCTCACCCTGACCGCGCTGGGCCGCCTGATGCACCGTCTCGGTGCGTACGAGGCCCTGAACCTCGACGGCGGCGGCTCCTCCACCCTGCTCGCCGGGCTGAGCGGGGCGTCGGCGCTCGCGCTGGAGAACTCCCCGTCGGACGGGAAGCTGCGGCCCGTGCCCAACGGACTCGTCCTCACCGCCCCGGCGGGCTCCGGCCGGACCGCCGGCTACCGCGTCGAACCCGTCGGCGGGACCACGGAGGACCTCACCCGGGTCTTCCCCCGGCTCACCCGGACCCTCAAGGCCACCGGGTACGACGCGCTGCTGGGCCCGGCGCCGGGCGCGCCGGTGTGGTCGGCCGAGGGGGCCGGCACGGTCGACTCCGCCGGGGTGTTCCACGCCGTGCGCCCCGGCCGTGCGACGGCGCACGCCCGGCGCACTACGGCGCACGGCGCGCTCCCGCTCGAGGTCCTCGGCCCGCTGACCCGGATCCGGCCCACCCGGGCCCGGATCGGGCTCGCGGCGCAGGGGGAGAGCACGGGATTCCGGCTGACCGGGTACGACGCGCAGGGCCGAGCCGCCGTCGTGGAACCCCGGGACGTGGCCTTGGAGTTCGACCGCTCGCGGTGGCGCGTCACCGATGACGGCCACGGGGGCTTCACCGTCACCGCCCTGGCCCCCCAGGCCACGGGCCACCTACGCGCCACGGTCCGCCCGGGCGGGGCCGCACGCGGCAGCGCGGGCGCGCCTGCCGACGCCGGGGCGCTCGGCGCCGACTCGGGCCTCAGTGCCGAAATCGCCCTGGGTGTCGGGCTGGTGACCCTGCCGGTCACGGATCTGGCCGATGTCGCCGACTGGACAGGACCGGGCGCCTCCGCGGCCCAGGGGCACTCCGGTGCGGGGCTCGCCCTGGACCTGCCCGGGGCCGCGGCCCAGGGGCGCGCCGCCCCGCCCCGGCCCCTCGCCGTCCCGGAGCTCGCCCGTTCGCTCACGCTCTGGGTGGGCGGCGACGGCTCCGGGGCCCGGCCCGCGGTGGAGCTGGCCGACGCCGACGGGGCCGCCGTCACGGTGCGCGGGCCCGTCGTTGACTGGACCGGCTGGCGGGAGCTCACCCTGCCGCTCCCGGCCACCGCCGAGCCGCCGCTCAGCGTGACCCGGCTTTCGGCGGTCGGGGGGACGGGCCCCGGACGGCTGGCCCTCGACACGCTCGGCGCCCGGACCCCGCCCACGGGGCCCGCCGCAGCGCCCGTGCTGCGGGATCCGATCGTGGCCACCGAGGACGGGGTCCGGGCGCAGCCCTGGCGGTTCGCCGTCGGGGGCGAGGACGCCGCTGCCGACTTCGTGCTGACCGGCGCGGACGGGCCGGAGTTCGTGCACCGCGGCGTACGGTTTCTGCCGCTCGACACCACCAAGCCCACCTTGGGGGGCGGCGGTCTGTACCGGATGCGGGCCCTGCGCGAGGCTCTGGCGGCCGCCGCCCGGGAGTCGGCCACGGGCGCGGTGGCCGTCGTACAGGCGTATGCGCCGGACACCGTCGACCGCAAGGAAACGGCCTTGACGGCGCACCTGCTCGCCGAGTTCCGCCGCACGACCGGCAAACGCGCCGCCGTGATCACCCGCGGCGCCCCGGCCTTCGCGGCCGCCCGCTCCGAGGGCGTGCTGTCCGTCACGGCCCCGCGCACCGGACGCACCCTGGTGGGCGTGGACGCCTTCGCCCCGGGGGACTGGCTCGCCGTCCGCCACACCCCCTAGGGGGTGTCTTGCCGATCAGGCCGGATCAGGGAGCGGCGTCCGGTGCGTGCGATCGCAAGGCCGAGGAGGGAGTCGACGCGGTGGGGGCACCTCCCAGCGGTAGCTGGGGGACGTCGGCGAGTGACGAGAACGCGGCGAGCGCGCGTTGCCGGACGCCGCGAGCCCGGCCTGATCGACAAGACGCCCCCTAGAGCTCCACCAGCGTGACCTCGGTCGCCTTCACGCTCGTCCAGACCTTCGAGCCGTCGACCAGGCCCAGTTCGGCCGCGGCCTCCGGGGTGATCTCCGCCACCAGGTCGGGGGCCTCCGCCGAGCCGACCAGCACGCGCAGTCGGCTCCCGACCGCGGTGATCTCCCGTACGGAGCCCTGCCAGACGTTGCGGGGACTGCCCGCCGGGCGGTCGCGGTGCACGGACACCGCCTCGGGGCCGATGATCGCCAGCGCCCGGGACCCCTCGGGCAGCGGCTCCGCCACCACCAGCCGCCCCCGGGCGGGCAGGACGAGCCCGTCGGCCGACGCCGTGCCGGACCAGGCGTTGCGGCCGAGCATCCGGGCGACCCAGGGGGAGCGCGGGTGCCGGGTGACCTCCGAGGGCGGGGCGTCCTGGAGGGTGCGCCCGTCGGCGAGTACGAGGACCCGGTCGGCCAGCGACACCGCCTCGACGGGGTCGTGCGTGACGATGAGGCAGACCCCGCCGAAGCCGGCCAGGTGCGTGCGCAGGGTGTGCCGGACGCGGGCCCGGGTGGTCTGGTCGAGTGCGGCGAGCGGCTCGTCGAGGAGCAGCAGGCGGGGCCGGGTGGCCAGGGCACGGGCCAGGGCGACGCGCTGGGCCTGGCCGCCGGACAGCTGGGCGGGCTTGCGGTGGGCGAGGTGGCCGACGCCGAGCCGGTCCAGCCACTGCTGGGCCTCGCGGCGGGCCTCGGCGCGCGGCACCCGGCGGGCGCGCAGCCCGTACGCGGTGTTGGCCAGCGCGCTCAGGTGCGGGAACAGCGCGCCGTCCTGCGGGACCCAGGCCACCTGGCGCTTGTGCGGGGGCAGCGCGGTGACATCGGTGTCACCGAGCCGCAGTTCGGCATGGGCGCGCGGTGTGAGGCCGAGGAGGGCGCGCAGCAGGGTGGTCTTGCCGGCGCCGTTCTCGCCGACGACGGCGATGGTGGTACCGGGGTCGGCGTCGAGGGTGAGCTCGTTGAAGCCGGTGACGACGGCGTGCAGGGGCCAGCGGCCGTCGTCGTGGGGGGCGCCGGGCTCCTCGGCGTGCAGGGCGGCCGGGACCGGAGCCGGCGGCGTCCGCTCGGCTTCGGGGGCGGCGGCCGCCGCCTCGTCCTGGAGCTGCGGAGCTTCGGCGGGCGTACGGGCGACCGGGGTGCCGGTCCAGCGGCCGCGCAGCGCGATCAGTACGGCCATGGCGATCACGAGCAGCAACAGGGACACGGAGGTGGCGGCCTCCGGCTGGTCCTGGAGCAGGAGGTAGACCTGGAGCGGCAGCGTCTGGGTGGTGCCGGGCAGGTTTCCGGCGAAGGTGATCGTCGCGCCGAATTCGCCGAGCGCACGGGCCCAGGTGAGCGCGGCGCCCGCGATCAGGCCGGGCGCCACCATCGGCAGCGTGACGGTGAAGAACACCCGCACCGGCGAGGCGCCGAGGGAGGCGGCGGTCTCCTCGTAGCTCTGCTTGAGCCCGTCGAGCGCACCCTCCAGGCTGATCACGAGGAACGGCATGGCGACGAAGGTGGCCGCGACGACGGCGCCTGACGTGTGGAACGGCAGGGTGATGCCGAACGTGCCCTCGAGCCAGGGCCCGAGCAGCCCGCGCCGGCCGAAGCCCAACAGCAGCGCCACACCGCCGACGGTGGGCGGCAGCACCATCGGGAGCAGCACCAGCGAGCGGACGAAGGCCTTGCCCTTGAACGGGACACGGGCCAGCAGCCAGGCGAGCGGCACGCCGAGGAGCAGCGAGAGACCGAGCGCCCACAGGGAGACGAAGAGCGAGAGGCGCAGTGCCTGGACCACACCCGGGCTGGTGAGGTGGGCGCCGAGTTCGCCCCACTCGGTGCGGGTGAGGATGCCGATGAGGGGCAGCAGCAGGAACGCGACGGCGAGCAGCGCGGGGAGCGCCAGGGTTACGGGGGGCCGGGTGCGGGTGCGGTGTCTGCTCATGTGGATTCCTGGCTGAAGCGTACGGGGGGACGGGCACGGGGGCCTGGCGGGCGATACGCCGAAAGGGACCGCCTGTCCCCCCGGACCAGGCAGTCCCTTTCGATCATTGCGGCTGCGGCTGCGGCTGCGGCTGCGGCTGCTTCTGCGGTGCCGGTTACGCCTTCTGGAAGCCCGCGTCCTGGAGGATCTTCTGCGCCTCGGGGGTGCTCAGCCAGGCCACGAACGCGGCGGCGGCCTCGGCGTTCTTGGACGCCTTGAGGGTGGCGGCCGGGTAGGAGGCCACGGCGTTCTCGGCGTCCGGGATGTCCACGACGGAGACCTTGTCACCGGACTTGAGGGTGTCGGTCTTGTAGACGAGGCCGGCGTCGGCCTCACCGAGCTCGACCTTGCTCAATACGGCGCGCACGTTGGGCTCCTGGGAGACCGGCTTCACCTCGATCTTCTGGGCGTCGAGGATCTGCTTGCTGTAGCGGCCGACCGGGACCTCGGGCGCGGCGAGCACGACCTTGATCTTGCTGTCGGCCAGGTCCTTCAGCTCGTCGACCTTGAACGGGTTGTCCTTGCCGGCCGCGATGACCAGGCGGTTCTTGGCGATGATCGACGAGGCGTCGGTCTCGGTCTTCAGGCCGTCCATCGTCTTGGTGTCGGCGGTGACCAGCGCGTCGGCCGGGGCTCCCTGCTTCACCTGGGCGGCGAGCTCCTGGGAGCCGGCGAAGGAGAAGGTGACCTTCGTGCCCGGGTGCGCCTTCTCGTACGCGGCACCCGCGGTCTTGAAGACGTCGGTGAGGGAGGACGCGGCGAGGACGGTGAGGTTCGCCGCCTTGGGCTCTGCGGAGGCGGAGGCCGAGGCGGAAGCCCCGGTGTCGGCGGCCTTCTCGTCGCTGCTGCCGCAGGCGGACAGCGCGGGCACGAGGAGGGCGGCGGTCAGCGCGGCGGCAACGGCACTGCGGCGGTTCAAGGTCGGGGACATGCGCTGGTGCTCCTCGGTCGGGTCGGCGGCCGGCCGGGTGCCGGGACCGCGCGATGGTGACCCGCGCCGGTGACGGGCGGAGCGGGTGGGGACGTGTGCTGGTGCTGGACGGTCAGGTGCGGTCGATGTGCACGCTGGTGGACTTCACGCGGGCGGTGGCCTGCATGCCGACCTCCAATCCGAGCTCCTCGACGGCCTCACGGGTCAGGAGGGAGACCAGGCGGTGGGGACCTGCCTGGATCTCGACCTGGGCGGCCACGTCTCCGAGCTTCACGGCGGTGACGATGCCGGGGAAGGCGTTGCGGGCCGAGGTGTACGGCTCCTCGTCCTCGGTGTGGGCGCCCTGTCCCACCTCCACGGAGAAGGCGGCCAGGTCGCGGCCGTCGATCAGTCGCCGGCCGGAGTCGTCGCGATGGGTCGCGACCCGGCCGGCGTCGGCCCAGCGGCGGGCGGTGTCCGGGCTGACGCCCAGCAGGCGCGCCGCCTGTCCGATGGTGTAGGACTGCATGTGCGACAAGGTAGGGGCACCTGTCCCGCATTTGCAATTCCCTTGGGGAGATGCACATGGCAGATGCCATGGCTCTCGGCGAATCCGCCAAAATGCATTCCGCCGTAGGCGGGCCGGGTGGCTAAAGTTTTGGCATGGCTGATGAAGCAACGGGAACGGGCGCGGGGACGGACGCGGGCACGGGAACCACGGGATCCGCCCGGGTGGACGCCTGGATCTGGTCGGTCCGCCTGACGAAGACCCGCTCGGTCGCGGCGACCGCCTGCCGGGCGGGCCATGTGAGGGTCAACGGTGAGCGCGCGAAGCCGGCGCAGGTGGTGCGGGCGGGGGACGAGGTGCGGCTGTTCCACGCGGGGCGCGAGCGCATCGTCGTCGTCAAGCGGCCGGTGACGAAGCGGGTCGGTGCGCCGGTGGCCGCGGAATGCTTCGTCGACAACAGTCCGCCGGCGCCGACGCGCATCGAGGCCGAGGTGGTCGGCGTCCGCGACCGCGGCACGGGCCGCCCCACGAAGCGCGACCGCCGCGAAATCGAATCCCTCCGCCGCCGCTGACCGGGCCGGGCACGCCGGCCGGCCGGCCGACGCCCAGGCCCGGTTCCGGGCCCCCGGCTCAGACCTTGCGGTACGTGTAGGCCTCCTCTGCCGCCGCGGCCACCGCGTCCAGGGGGGCGCCCGCGGAGGCGGCGACCACCGCCGCCACCGCGCCCTCCAGGAACGGGGCGTCCAGCAGCCGGGCCCCCGGCGGGAGTTCGTCCTCCACCAGCAGCGCCTTCACCGTCAGCACCGAGCTGCCCAGGTCTGCCAGCAGCGCCACCCCCGCGCCCCGGTCCACCTCGTGCGCGGCCGCCACGACGCGCTCCGCGCTCGTGCCCAGGCCGCCGTCCGCGGTGCCGCCCGCCGCCGCCACCGGGACGACCGGCCCGCCCGCCGCCAGGCCCCGCGCCAGTTCCGCCACGGACTCCGCGACCACCGCGCTGTGCGACACCAGTACGATCCCGACCGCCCCCGGCGCGCTCATGCGGCGTCCGCCCCGTCACCCGTGTCGGCGGCGTCCGCGAGAGCCGTCAGCAGCAGGGCCGCCGAGGTCGCCCCCGGGTCCTGGTGCCCGATGCTCCGCTCGCCCAGGTAACTGGCCCGCCCCTTGCGGGCCAGCATCGGCACCGTCGCCCGCGCGCCGCCCTCCGCAGCGTCCGCCGCCGCCCGGTACGAGGTGCTCAGCCCCGACACCCCCGGCACCAGCGCGTCCAGCATCGTCTTGTCGCCCGGTGCCGCCCCGCCGAGCTGCGCCACCGCGCCCACTCCCGCGTACAGGGCCTTCCGCACCTCCTCGTCCGAGACCTCGGCGGCCTCCCCGAGTTCCTTGCCCGTGCGCCGCAGCAGCGTCCCGTACAGCGGGCCCGACGCGCCGCCGACCGTCGAGATCAGCGTCCGCCCCGCCAGTTGCAGCACCGCCCCCGGCGTCGCGGCGGGGTCCGCCTCCAGGGCCGCCCGTACCGCGGTGAAGCCGCGCAGCAGATTGCTCCCGTGGTCGGCGTCCCCGATGGGGGAGTCGAGCTCGGTCAGCCGGTCCGCCTCGCGCTCCACCGCGGCCCCGGCGGCCGTCATCCAGCGCCGGAAGAAGTCCACGTCACGCACTTCCGTCTCCTTGCCTCGTCCGCACCTCGTCCGCCCAGCTTCTCAGCAGCCCCACCGCAGAGCCGCGGTGCGGACCGGCGCGTCCCACAGCCGCAGCAGCTCCTCGTCCACGCGGCACAGCGTCACCGAACATCCCGCCATGTCCAGGGAGGTGACGTAGTTCCCGACCAGCGTCCGCGCCACCGCCACCCCGCGCTCCGCCAGCACCCGGGCCACCTCCGCGTGGAACCCGTACAGCTCCAGCAGCGGCGTCGCCCCCATGCCGTTGACCAGCGCCAGGACGGGGCCGTCCGCCGGACCGACCTCCGCCAGCTCCTCCAGCACGGCGCCCATCGCGACCTCCGCGATCTCGCGCGCCGGCATCACGGCCCGCCGCTCGCGGCCCGGCTCGCCGTGGATGCCGATCCCCAACTCGAGCTCCCCGTCGGGCAGGTCGAACGTCGGACTGCCCTTCGCCGGTGTCGTGCACGCGCTGAGCGCCACCCCGAAACTGCGGGAGGACGCGTTCACCTGCCGGGCGAGCGCCGCGACCCGCTCCAGCGGGGCGCCCTCCTCGGCCGCCGCGCCGGCGATCTTCTCGACGAACAGCGTCGCCCCGGTGCCGCGCCGCCCCGCCGTGTACAGGCTGTCGGTGACGGCCACGTCGTCGTTCACCAGGACGCGCTCCACCCGCAGGCCGTCCTCCTCGGCGAGCTCGGCGGCCATCTCGAAGTTCAGCACGTCACCGGTGTAGTTCTTGACGACGAACAGCACCCCCTGCCCGCAGTCCACGGCCGCGGCCGCCCGCAGCATCTGGTCGGGCACGGGCGAGGTGAACACCTCCCCGGGACACGCGGCCGACAGCATCCCGTACCCCACGAACCCGGCATGCAGCGGCTCGTGCCCCGACCCGCCCCCGGAGACCACACCGACCCTGCCCCCGTCCCGCGCGTCGCGCCGTACGACGACCCGCCGCTCCACGTCGACGTCCAGCTCGGGATGCGCGGCGGCCATCCCCCGCAGCGCATCGGCGACGACGGTCTCGGGGCTGTTGATCAGCATCCGCATGGGTGTCTCCTGATCGGGTCGACCGGTGAGCCTCCGGGCGGTGGGCCCGATGGCGACGGTAGAGCAGCCCGATGCCCGGGACCAGGCCGCCGCGCCCGGCGCAGACGGCGGCGGGTTCAGCGCTGGATGGCGTCGAGCGCCTCGTTCAGCGTGGTCGCGGCCATGATGAGGGACAGGTGGGTGAAGGCCTGGGGAAAGTTGCCGAGTTGCTCGCCGCTGGGGCCGATCTCCTCGGCGAACAGCCCGATGTGGTTGGCGTACGTGTGCATCTTCTCGAAGGTGTAGCGGGCCTGCGGCAGCCGCCCGGCACGGGCGAGGGCATCGACGTAGAGGAACGTGCAGAGGCTGAACGTCCCCTCCGAGCCGCGCAGTCCGTCGGGCGAGGCTGCGGGGTCGTAGCGGTAGACGAGGCTGTCGGACACCAGAACGCGGTCCATGGCGTCGAGGGTGGACAGCCAGCTCGCGCTCCGCGGCGCGAGGAATCCGACCCGGGGGATCAGCAGCAGCGAGGCGTCCAGGACGTGGCTGCCGTAGTGCTGGACCAGGGACTGCTCCTTCTCGCTCCAGCCGCGTTCCATGACCTGTTCGAGGATGTCGTCACGGGCCTTCGTCCACAGGGCGGTGTCGGCCGGCCGGCTGAACTCGGAGGCGACCTTCAGGCCGCGGTCGAAGGCCGCCCAGCACATCACGCGGCTGTAGGTGAAGTCCTGCCGTCCGCCGCGGGTCTCCCAGATGCCCTCGTCGGGCCGGTCCCAGGAGTCGGCGAGCCAGTCCAGGGTCCGGGCGAGGGCCTTCCAGCCGCGGTAGTCGGCCTGTACGGCGACCGCGTGGCCCTCGGACAGGGCGTACAGCGCCTCGCCGTAGATGTCGAGCTGCAACTGGTCCATGGCCGCGTTTCCGGCCCGCACGGGGTACGAACCCCGGTAGCCCTCGAAGTGTTCGAGGATCTCCTCGGTCAGGTGCGGGTCACCGTCGACCCGGTACATGATCTGCAGGGGCTCCCCGTCCGGCCCCTCGTGGGCGCGCAGGCGGTTGCCGAGCCAGTGGGTGAACCGGGCGGCCTCCTCCGCGAAGCCGAGGTCGAGCAGGGCCCGTACCGACAGGGACCCGTCGCGCACCCAGGTGTAGCGGTAGTCCCAGTTGCGTTCGCCGCCGACCTGCTCGGGAAGCCCCATCGTGGCGGCGGCGACCGGCGCGCCGGAAGGGGCGTACGTGAGCAGCTTGAGCGTGATGGCCGAGCGGTACACCATCTCCGCCCAGCGGCCGTGGTAGTGCGACGTGCGCACCCACTTCTGCCAGTAGTCGACCTGTTCCCACAGCTCCTCGGTGATCCGGTCACGCTCCGGCGGGGGCGGCGCCGTGCTGCCCTCCCGGCCGGTGGTGAACACCGCCGCCTCCGCCTGGCCGTCGGTGAGCGTGACCGAGGCCCGGACGTCCTGGCCGTCCCGTTCGAGCGGAAACGTGGCCTGCAGGAACGCGGTCGCCCCGGGTGCACGGAACGTCGCCCGGCCGTCCGCCAGGTCGAGTTGGTGGGGTGTGCGCGCGTAGTCGAAGCGGGGGCGGCATTCGAGGGAGAAGCGCACGGTGCCGCGCACGGCGCGGATCACCCGCACCAGGGTGTGCCGGTCGGACGCCGTGAGGCCCCGGTGGACCGGCATGTAGTCGACGGTCTCGCCCACCCCGTCGGGGGACATGAAGCGGGTCACCACGACCGCCGTGTCCGGGTAGTAGAGCTGCTTCCACGTTCCCTCGTCCTGTTCCGGCGCGAGCAGGAAGTGACCGCCCTTGTCGTGGTCGAGCAGCGCCGCGAAGATGCTCGGGGAGTCGAATCGCGGGGCCGCGAACCAGTCGATCACTCCTCTGGACGACACCAGTGCCGCGGTTTGCAGGTCCCCCACGAGTCCGTGGTCGGCTATGGGCGGGTAGCGGTCCATGTCTGTCCTCCTCGGGACGGCTCAGCGGTGATCCGCCCGGGTCCCGGTCATTGCAGTCGCTCCGCGAGGTGGTCTCCGACGCGCAGGGCGTTGGCGATGGCGGTCAGCGAGGGGTTGACCGCTCCGATGCTCGGGAAGAAGCTCGTGTCGACCACGTAGAGGTTGTCGAGGTCGTGGGCCTTGCAGTTGACGTCGAGCGCGGAGCTCTGCGGGTCGCGGCCGAAGCGGACGGTGCCGGCCTGGTGCGCCGTGGCGCCGATGGGCATGCCCTTGTGCAGGTAGATGCTGTGCGACAGCAGATGGTGCTCGTGCATGCCCAAGTGGCCCAGCATGCCCTGCAGCTTGTGCCGCAGCCGCTTCAGACCGGCGACGTTGTTCTTCTCGTCGAGGGCGAGGTGGATCCCGCCGTCCCCGTCGAGGGTGACGCGGTTGTCCGGCGCCGGCAGGTCCTCACCGCACAGCCAGAAGTCGACCGCGTGATGGGCGAGCACCTCGAAGGGCATGTCCGGGGTCACGGCACCGGCCCAGCGCGGTGCCTCGCCGTGGATCTGCTCGGAGTCCGACTTGCCGAGCATCTGGATGCCGCCGAGGGGGTAGTCCCAGTCGTCGCTGCCCAGGTACCAGTCGTGCAGGGCCAGCGTCTTCTGGAACTTGGTGCCGTTCGGCTCCTGGGACACCGCCATCAGGGCCAGGTTGTTGTGCCGCATGTAGTGCCGGCCGACCACGTCCGAGCTGTTGGCCAGGCCCTGAGGGTGCCTGCCGTCGGCCGAACGCAGCAACAGGACGGCGGAGTTGACGGCCCCGCAGGCCACCACCACGATGTGGGCGGCGAACCGGACGGTCGAGCCGTCGCCCAGTTCCGCGACGACCGAGGTGACGCTGCGCCCGGTGGCGTCCGTCTCGAGCCGGCGTACGTCGGCATGCGTGATCATCTCGACGTTGGCGTGCTCCAGGGCCGGGTCCACACAGATGACCTGGGCGTCCGACTTCGCCCCGACCAGGCAGGGGAAGCCGTCGACTCGGTCGCAGCGGATGCAGGCGCTCCCGTGCGCCGCCCGTCCCTGGTCGTCCTGGAGGAGGTTCACCCCGATCGGGAGGTGGAAGGGGTGCAGGCCCTGCTTCTCCAGATCGTCGCTCAACTGCTGGATGCGCGGCTCGTGTTCCACGGGCGGATGGGCGTACTGGGCGCTGGCCGGCCCCTCGGTGGGGTCCTCGCCGTGCCGGCCGTGGACGAGGTAGAGGTGCTCGGCCTGCGTGTAGTACGGCTCCAGGTCGCCGTAGTTCAGCGGCCAGGGGGGAGAGATGCCGTCATGGTGGCGGAGTTCGCCGAAGTCCTCGGGGCGCAAGCGGAAGAGCGCGGCGCCGTAGAACTTGGTGTTTCCGCCGACGTAGTAGTTCACCTCGGGCGGGAACCGGTCTCCGTGCTTGTCGTACCAGAACTCCGGTGCGCGGTACTTCCCTTTGACGAAGACCTCGGTCGAGTCCCAGTTGTCCCGTTCACGTGGGAGGTAGCCGCCGCGCTCGAGGAGGAGGATCCGCTTGCCGGTGGGCGCCAGGCGGTGGGCGAGCGTGCCGCCGCCGGCACCTGTGCCGATGATGATGACGTCGTACTCCCGAGCCTCGGGCATGCAGGCCACCTCCCCGGAGCACGATCTGCTCCTGTCGGGTGAGTTGGGGTCCGTATCGCAACTACAACGTAGCTCCGGAGGGGATGCCCAGCGAGTCGGGCGGGCGGGAACGCCGGGATGCCCGGCCGGTCACAGGATCGCGAGGGGATTGACGGGAGAACCGGTCGCCGCGGGCAGCCGTAGCGGCGCGATGACGCAGAGGAACGACCAGCGGCCCTCCCGTTCGCAGAGGGGAGACAGCTCCTCGAACTGCAGGTAGTCGAGCAGGTGCAACCCCATCGCGTGGATGGCGAGCACGTGTACCGGGAACGCGACGCCCTGCGCCGCACTGGGAGCCGTGTCGTTGTTGCCGTCACTGCCCAGCACGGCCACTTGGCGCTCGGCCAGGAAGCGCAGGGCGGTCGGGTGGAGCCCGGCCCGGGAGCCGGCCGTGTCCCAGGCGCCGAGCTCCCGGCGCCGCCGCCGGTGCCCGACGCGTACGAGGAGGATGTCCCCCCTGCCGACCCGCAGCCCCTGCCGCGCTTCGGCGGCGGCCAGGTCCTCGGCGCTCACGTGCGACCCCGGTTCGAGCCAGGGGCTGCCGTGCAGCCGCGGGATGTCCAGGAGCACTCCCCGGCCGACGATGCCGTTGCGGACCAGGTCGACGGAGAGGGCCGCGGCGCCGTCCTCGGAGAGCACGTCCGTGGCGGGGACGCCGCCGTGCAGGGTGCCGCCGTAGATGACGTGGCAGAGCGCGTCGATGTGGCTGTCGACGTCGCCGTGGATGTTCATGGCGATGCGGTCCCGGGCGAACTGCAGGCCGCCCGGGTCCGGGACGCCGCCGACGGGCGCGGTGAGCCGGTGCTCGGCCGGTTCGGCGTTGTCCGGTGCCTCGCGGGTGTTCACGGGCGCGGCGAGCGAGACCGTGCGGCCGGTGCGGACCTCGCGGACGGCTGCCAGGGTCTGTGCGGGCGTGAGGGTGTCCAGGGCTCCCAGGGGTGCGGCACCGCCGGGTGCCGCACTGCGCAGTTCACGATAGAGCGACCGGAAGCCTGCCTCGGTCATCCCGTCGGACGTACCCATGCCCTCACCATCCGGCACACCCGCTGCCCGCGCGCGCCGAGCGGTGAGCCGGCCGCATCCGATTTGCCGAGCCCCCGGACCGCCGCGTTAATGGACGGGTGGCCTGTCCGGGCCCGGCGTACCCGTGCGCCTCCCCCTCACACGCGGAGATTCGCTTGGACATGCTGCACGTCCGGGCAGTGAGCCCGCCGGACCTCACGGGTCGTGCCATGGCCCTGCTGAGCGCCCAGCCGTGTGTCCTCAACCTCTCCCTGCAGCCCGGCAGCGTACGGAACCCCGACGGCGACGCCATCGTGTGCGACGTCCTCACCGGAGTCGCCAACGAGGTACTGCGCGGGCTGCGCGACCTCGGACTCGAACGGCGGGGGTCCATCGTCCTCGACCCGATCGACACGGCCTTCTCCGATCACGCGGCCAGAGCCGGGGCCGAGGTGCTCGGGTCCCGGCTGCGCGTGCCGGTATGGGAGCAGGTGGAGGCCCGGATCCGGGCCTCGGGGCGGTATCCCCCGAGCTTCTACCTCTTCATGGGCATCGCCGGTGTCATCGGTGCGGTCGGCATCATCACCAACTCGCAGATCCTCATCGTCGCGGCCATGGTGGTCGGTCCGGAGTACGGAGCCGTCAGCAGCGTCGCCCTGGGCATCGACCACCGTTCCCGCCCACCCGTCCGGGAGGGCCTTGCGGCGCTGCTCGTGGGCTTCCTGCTGGTCGTGGCGGCCACCTTCCTGTTCGGCCTGCTCGTCCGCGGCTTCGGCCTCCAGCCGCAGGCCTTCGAGCTCGGGATCAGGCCTGTGTCGAACCTGATCAACACACCCAATTTCTTCTCGGCGGTGGTGGCCGTGCTCGCCGGGATCGTGGGCATCGTCTCGCTGACCGAAGCCCGCACCAGCGCACTGCTCGGCGTCTTCATCTCGGTGACCACCATCCCGGCGGCAGCCGACATCGGGGTCTCGTGCGCGTTCGCCAGTTGGGGCGAAGCCTTGGGATCCCTGTTCCAACTGATGCTCAACATCTTCGTACTGATCCTGGTCGGAACCGGGACGCTCAAGGTCCAGCGGGCGATGTGGCGGCGTGTCACGGCCCACCGGAACCGGCGGGCCGGGCCGTGAACACAGCCGCCGCCTTGTCGGAAGACCAGGTGTTCACGGGCCTCGGACTGATCGTCGTCCTGGCCGTGGGCTCCCAGCTGCTGGCAACCCGGCTGCGCATCCCCGCGCTGATCGTCCTGCTGCCGGTCGGATTCACCGCCGGCGCGCTGACCGATGACGTGAACCCGGAAAAGCTGCTCGGAGCCGCCTTCTCCCCGCTGGTCTCGCTGGCCGTCGCGGTGATCCTCTACGACGCCGGGCTCGGCCTGGACCTGCAGCGGTTCAGGGCGCACACCCGCCGGGTCGTGGTGCGGCTGATCTGGCTCGGCGGGCTGCTCACCGCGGGGTCGGCGGCGCTGCTCGCCGGCCCTCTGCTGGGGATGTCGGGCGGTGCGGCCGTGATGCTCGGGGCCATCCTGATCGTCTCCGGCCCCACGGTCGTCGGACCGCTGCTCAACTTCGTACGGCCCACGGAGCGGTTGCAGCACATCCTCATCTGGGAGGGCACGCTCATCGACCCGGTGGGAGCCATCCTGGGGGCCCTCGTCTTCCACGGCGTGGTGGCCGGGAACAGCAGCGGCCTCGGCAGCGAGGTGCTGGAGTTCACCACCAGTGCCGCGGTGGGCCTGGCCGGCGGCGTCGTGGGCACCGTGGTGCTCATGCTGCTGCGCAGGCTGCGGCCGGGAGCCGTGCTGGGCACCACGGTCCAGCTGGCCGCGGTGATCGGTGTGGCGGCTGCCTGCAACGTGGTCCGGGACGACACGGGCCTGATCGCCGCCGTGCTGATGGGGCTGGCGGTGGCGAACCTGCCCGGCTCCGACACGGGCGCCCGCAATCCCTTCTTCGAGACCCTGGTGCACCTGGTCATCGGCCTCCTGTTCATCTCCATCTCGGCCACCGTCACTCCCCGTTCGCTGCGCCATGTGGTGCTGCCGACGCTCGGTCTCGTCGCGCTCCTCGTCCTGGTGACCCGGCCGCTGGTGGCGGCCGCCGCGTCGCTCGGTACGGATCTGACGCGCGGGGAGCGGGGGTTCCTGGGATGGATGGCGCCGCGCGGCATCGTGGCCGCGGCGACCGCCTCGACGTTCTCGGCCACGCTGGCCGCCAAGGGCGTGGGCGGCGCCTCGAAGATCCTTCCCGCCACGTTCGTGGTGATCGTGGTGACCGTCATGCTCTACGGGTTCACCGCCATGCCGGTCGCCAAGCGGCTGGGCGTCGTGCGTCCGTCGCGCTCCCGGCCGCTGCTCGTGGGCGGTGATCCCTGGGTGGTCGATCTGGGACTGGCTCTGAGGTCGGCCGGGCTGGAGGTCGTCATGTGGGCGGGGCACGATGCGCAGCGGGACCGGATCAGGGCCGCGGGGCTCGAACTCGCCCCCGGCGAGCTGTTCGCCGCGGCCACCGGCTCGGGCGCCGAGCTGGAGGGCCTCACCGGCGTCCTGCTCCTCACCGACGAGAGCGACTTCAACGCCCTGGCCTCCATGAACCTGCAGGGCAGTGTGGAGGGCCCGGTGTACCGCCTGGGGCCGGCGACCGACACCCAGGGCGTCGTCGCCCCGTACACGGGCGGCCACGTGCTCTTCGACCCCGCGCTGACCGGAGCCGAGCTGTCCCGCCGCTACGACCAGGGCGCCCGCCTCGTCACGCGTCGCCTGCAGGGTGCCGTCCCGGCCGGACACCATCTGCTGTTCCTCGTGCGTGCGGACGGCACGCTGCTGCCCGTCACCCGGACCGGCGGTCCCGTGCCGCGGTCCGGGGACATCGCCGTACTCCTGGGCGGTTGATTGCCTCGGCCCCGGCGGTGCCGCGGTCCATCGCCCGGCAGGCGCACCCCACCACGATCACCGGTCCCTGCCCGGATCCCGGTTCGCGGCGGTACGCCGCAGGTCGTTCTCGGCGAGAGGCTGCAGGGCGCCGCTGGTGTCCAGCCGGTAGAGCAGGACCAGCGGAGGTCCGACGAGCACCATCGCGATGACCGTGACCAGGAGCAGCCAGCGCAGTGTCGTCGACGCTCCGGCCGCCTGGTCCACGGTCAGCGAGGTGGGGATGAGGTACGGCCGCTGGGCCAGCCCCCAGGCGACCACGACGAGGGCGACGCTGCCGACCGCCGTGATCCTCGCCCAGCCCGTGGCGGTGCGGTAGAGCAGCGCGGCGGTGGCCACGGCGCAGACGGCGGCCACCACGACTACGGCGAGGCCGACGCCGCTGGTGAGCCCGTCGTAGACGTAGCGCGCGTCGTGGTGGGTGACGCCGAGGCCGACGACGGCCAGGACGGCGACGGCCCCGAGGCTGCACCAGGCCCGCAGCCGGAAGTAGTGGACGAGGTCGGGGGCGTCGAAACGCCGCGCGTCGGCGGTGAGGAACACCGCGCCCAGGAAGGCGGTCGCGGCGACGGTGAGCAGCCCGGCGAGCACGGAGGTCCCGTTGGACCATGCGTCGGCGGACGCCTTCGTCCCTGGAGCGACCCGGCCCGTGGCCAGGCCGCCGACCACCGCCCCGAGGAAGAAGGGCACCAGGAGGGAGGACACGGCGAAGGCGGCGCCGTAGATCCTGCGGCGCGCGATGCGCGTCATGGGCTTGCGCAGGGCGAAGCCCGCACCGCGCAGGACGAGCCCCACGGCCGCGAGCGCCAGGGGGAGCCACATGGCCGTGAAGACCGTCTGGAACAGGACCGGAAAGCCCGTCCACATGAACACCAGGACGAAGATGAGCCAGACGTTGTTCGTCTCCCAGACGGGCTCCATGGCGTGGTCGACCAGCCAACGGGGCCGCTTGCCCCGTTCGGTGCCGCCCGCGAACAGATCCCAGAACCCGGCTCCGTAGTCCGTCCCGCCGGCGCACGCGTAGGCGGCCACGGCGGCCAGCAGCACCCAGGCCACGACGTCCTGGATCATCGCCCTCCTCCGTCACCGCGTGCAGCGCCGTGGTCCGGTGCGGCCGCGGCGGTCGCCCGGCGGGGCCCGTAAGGGGTGTCGCCTTCCGGCGTGCCGGCGGCCTCCGCCTCGCCCTGTTGTTCGTCGGCGGCCCGCCAGCGGGTGCGCATCTTGAGCAGGACGCCCAGGAAGGTGCCGAAGATCAGCGCGTAGACCACGATCACGATTCCGAGCATCGCCCACAGCGACGAGGCCCGGGTGTCCGTGACGGCTTCGGACACCCTCATGTTCTCGTACACGATCCAGGGCTGGCGGCCCACTTCGGTGGTGATCCAGCCGCATTCCACCGTCACCAGGCAGGCCGCTCCGGCCACGGCGGCGCACCGGAAGAACCACGGTGAGCGCGGCAGGTCGCGGCGCCGCAGCCAGCACCAGCCGTACCAGAGCGCGAGCAGGACGAGCAGGCTTCCGATCGTCACCATGATGTCGAACGCCCAGTGGGCGATCGTGGCCTGGGCCGCCGTCGGGCGGTCGCTCGCGGGGACCGACGACAGACCCGTCACCTGGGTGTCCGGGCTGAAACCGGCGAGGATCGAGTCCAGTTGGGGGATCTTGATCCCACCGGAGATCGACCCGTCGGGATGCAGGCGTCCGAACATGTACTCGGGTACGTGGGTGTCCGTCTTCCAGACGATCTCGGTGGCGGCGAACTTCACCGGCTGCTTGTGGAAGACCGAGCGGGCGATGGAGTCCCCGAGCACGAACTGCACGGGGGTGAGGATCGCGGCGACGGTGAACGGCACGGTGAAGCCGAGCCGGTGGTAGTGGTCACGCCGGCCGCGCAGCCAGCCGACCGCGTACACCCCGGCCACGACGTAGCCCGCCGTCAGGACGACACCGGCCACGAAGTGCCAGTACTCGGGGCCGAACATCGGTGTGAAGATCGCCTTGCGGACGTCGACGTCCACGGGATTGCCGTCGGCGTCGAGCGAGAAGCCGCGCGGAGTGTTCATCCAGGAGTTCGCGGCGATGATTCCGAACGCCCCCAGCAGCGCCGTCAGCGGCAGGGGCAGACCCAGCCAGAAGTGCGTCCACGGCTTCAGCCTCCGCCAACCGTAGAGGTAGATGGCGATGAGGATCGCCTCGAGGAAGAACGCCCAGGCCTCGACCCCGAATCCGAGGCCGAAGACGTCGCCCCACCTGCCCATCAGGCCCGGCCAGAGCAGGCCGAACTCGAAGGAGAGCACGGTGCCGGTGACGATGCCGATGGCGAACTGCACGGCCATGACCGCCGACCAGCGCCGCGCGAGCAGCAGGGCGACCGCGTCGCCCTTGCGCAGCCCGCGGTAGTGCATCAGGAGGGTGATGGCCGGCAGGGCCACGCCGAAGGGCACGAGCAGCATGTGGGAGGCCAGGGTGAAGGCCATGAGCTCGCGGGCGGGGAGCAGCTGCGCAGGGGTGTCCGCCAAGATCGCGATCGCGCTGTTCATGTGAGCCCCAGGGGTACGTGCCGGACGGCTGAAGGGCTGCGGGCCTCAGCCACCGGTGGCGAACCCGGGGAACAGGGTCATGCCTCCGTCCACGTAGATCGTCGTCCCCACGACGTAGTCGAGCAGGTCGGAGGCGAGGACGGTCACGGCGTTCGCGATGTCCTCGGGGTCGCCGACGCGGCGGTACGGGACGAGCCGCAGCAGGTCCGCCTCGGCCTCGGGGGTGTCCCAGGCGCTGCGGTTGATGGGCGTGCGGATCGCACCCGGAGCGACGGCGTTCACCCGGATCCGTTGCGGGGCGAGCTCCTGCGCGAGCGTGGTCATGAGCATCTGTACGCCGCCCTTGGAGGAGGCGTAGTTCACGTGCCCGGCCCAGGGGATGATCTGGTGCACCGAGCTCATGCAAATGATCTTCCCGGCGGAGCGCGACACCTCCGGCACGACGCCGCGGCGCAGGAACTCCTTGGTCGCCTCACGGGCGCACAGGAACTGACCGGTGAGGTTGACGTCCAGCACCTTGCTCCACTGGGCCATGGTCATGTCCGTGACCGCGGCGTCCCGCTGCAGACCGGCGTTCGCGACCATGACGTCGATGGTCCCGAACTCCTCGACCATCCGGGCCACCATGTCGACGACCTGGTCCTCCTGCGACACGTCGCCCTCGTGCGCGTAGGCGCGGACCCCGAAGCCCTCGATTTCCCGCACCACCTCTTCCGCGGCGTCCTGCCCGGAGACGTAGTTCACGACCACGTCGGCGCCCGCTCGTCCGAGGCCGATCGCGGTGGCCTTCCCGATGCCGGAGTTCGCCCCTGTCACCAGGGCCTTCTGCCCCTTGAGGAGCTGAGGAACGAGCAGCGTTCCACGGTCGTTGCCGCTGGCTTCCACTGAAACTCTCCCTGGGTGCTGACGGGGACACGAAGGCCGCGCCACCACGAGAGCACCGCGGCACGGCCCCGGCCAGGTGGCACGACCGCAGCTGGCCCGATGGAGGGCTCTCCCCGAGCCGAACGGCTCAACGGCGGCGGGGGAGACCGGCCGACCGTGCACGCCCACGGCGGGGGACGGCCGGCCGAGGTGCGAGGTGATCCGCACGGTGATGGAATGGAACCACCCGGTGTGCGGGATCCCGAACCCCGACCGCCACCGGCGAGGATGGCGAACATGCATCGGACGGGTGCCCAGTTCCGGCTGACCTGTGGTCAGCAGACCGTCGTCGTCGTGGAGCTGGGCGGCGCCCTGCGCCACTACGCCGTCGCCGAGCGCCTGGTCGTCGACGGTTTCGGCGTCGACGACCGGATAGAGGGCGGACGCGGACAGCTCCTCCTGCCGTGGCCCAACCGGATCGGAGACGGCCGGTACCGGTGGCAGGGGCAGGAACTGCAGCTGCCGGTCAACGAGATCGAACACGCCAACGCCATCCACGGGCTGCTGCGCTGGACGTCATGGCAGGCGGTGGAGCAGGCGGACACCCGCGTGGTGTTGGCGACCACGCTCTGGCCCCAACCCGGCTACCCCTTCCACCTGGTGGCGCGGGCGGAATACGCACTCGACCGCCACGGCATGACGGTCACGCTCACGGCGCAGAACGTCGGCGACACCCCCGCACCGTACGGAGCCGGTCAGCACCCGTATCTCGCCGTGGGACCCGGCACGGTCGACGGCATGCTGCTGACCGTGCCCGCCCGGACCTGGCTGCGCACCGACGACCGCGGCCTGCCCGTCGCGTCCGAGCCGGTCTCGGGGACGCCCTACGACTTCGGCGCGCTGCGGCCCATCGGCCCGCAGCGGCTGGACACGGCCTTCACGGACCTGCGGCGGGAGGCGGACGGGCGGGCCGTCGTACGTCTTGCCGAGCGGTCCGGCGCGTACGGTACCGATCTGTGGCTCGGTGAGGGGGCGGACTTCGTGCAGGTGTTCACCGGGGACACCCTGCCCGAGCCGCACCGGCGCCGGAGCGTCGCCGTGGAGGCGATGAGCTGCGGCCCCGACGCCTTCCGCCGCGACACCGCGCGCGTACGTCTCGAACCGGGGGCCCGGCACACGCTGCAGTGGGGACTCGCGCCCTGGCGGGGGTAGTGGCCTGCGTCAGCCCGCGTGGACGTGGGGGCGGCGGTTGCGGTCGGGTTCGGCCTCGCGGATGACCTCGCGGGTGACGGGGGCGACCTCGCCCTGGCCGAAGAGGAAGAAGCGCAGGAAGTTGGCCATCGGGTTGCCCTCGGTCCACTCGAAGTAGATGTGGGGGCGCTGGCCGGTCTCGTCCCGTACGTGGAGCAGCAGCGCGGCGAGGGCGTTGGGGATGCTGGAGCTTTCCAGGGTCAGGACGCGATAGCGGTCGTGGAGGACCTCGCCGCGCACGCGCATGCCCGATTCGAATTCGGAGGCGTCCAGGACGGTGACCTCGACGAACATGACGTCGTCGCCGGCCGGGATGTCGTTGTCGGCGCGGATCTGCCGGACCTTGTCGCGGTACTCGGCCTTGTCGCGGCTGTCGGGCTCGTTGGCGATGAACCGTATCGTCCGGTTGGCGGTGTCGCGGATGAACCGCTGGGCCATGTCGTCGAATTCCACGTGGGTGACGCGCAGCTCGAAGACGCGGGCGAGGCGGGAGAGGAGCGAGAGGGCCATGATGCCGGCGATGAAGCAGGCGCCGATCTTCACGCCGTCGGGGCGCTCGGCGACGTTGACCGCGGTGGTGTAGACGAACACCGCGGAGATCACGCCGAAGGCGATCGTCCAGCCGCGCTCCCCGGCGCGGCGGGCGGCGATGGTCACGGCGACGGCGGCCGAGGTGATCAGGACGAGGACACCGGTGGCGTACGCGCCGCCCTGCGCGTCGACGTCGGCGTCGAAGAGCCAGGTCACCAGGAAGGCGATCAGGGTGAACACGATGACCATGGGCCGCAGGGCGCGGGCCCAGTGCGGGGCCATGCCGTAGCGGGGCAGGTAGCGCGGCATCAGGTTCAGCAGGCCGGCCATGGCCGAGGAGCCCGCGAACCAGAGGATCAGGATGGTCGAGATGTCGTAGACCGTGCCGAAGGCGGACCCCAAGTTCTCGTGGGCCAGGTACGCGAGGGCGCGGCCGTTGGCCTCCCCGCCCGGCTGGAACGCCTCGGCGGGGATCAGCAGCGTGGTGACGAAGCTGCTGGTGATGAGGAAGACGCTCATGATCACGGCGGCCGTGGTCAGCAGCTTCTTCGTGCCGCGGATCCGGCCCGCGGGCTTCTCCTCGGTGTCGTCCGGGGAGCCCTGGACGTGCGGCATGACCGCGACGCCGGTCTCGAACCCGGACAGGCCCAGTGCCAGCTTGGGGAAGACCACGAGCGCGATGGCGATCATCATGAACGGGTTGCCGTGCTCGGCGGTCAGCGCCTGCGTCCAGTCGCCGATGACGTGGGGCTCGCTGACGACCTGCCACAGGCCGTTCGCGATGACGACGACGTTCAGCGCGAGGTACGAGAAGACCAGGACCACGGCCACCCCGATGGCCTCGCTGAACCCCTTGAGGAACACGGCGCCCAGCAGGGCGATCATGATCAGGGTGATCAGTACCTGGTGGCCGTTCAGGGTGCTGGTCAGATGCGGGTTCTCCACCAGGTGCGCGGTCGCGTCGGCCGCCGACAGGGTGATCGTGATCAGGAAGTCGGTCGCCGCGAAGCCCAGCAGGGTCAGGACGAACAGCTTGCCCTTCCAGAACGACAGCAGCCGCTCCAGCATTGCGATGGACCCCTCGCCGTGCGGGCTCTCCTCCGCGACCCGCCGGTAGACCGGCAGGGCTCCGAGCAACGTCAGCACCACCAGCACGATCGTCGCCAGCGGCGACAGCAGTCCGGCCGCGAGCGCCGCGATGCCCGGCTGGTAGCCGAGGGTCGAGAAGTAGTCGAGGCCCGTCAGGCACATCACCCGCCACCACGGCCGCCCGTGATCGGCGGTCGCGGAGGTGCCGCCCTCGCCGGGCTCCCCCTCCGGCCGATGCCCCGACCTGTGCTTCGTCTGGTCGGTCAGGCCTTCCAGGAGCCATGCCCTCAGGCGGCTCGGCCGGGTGGGGGTGGCCATCGGGGGTGCTCCTTCGTACGGCTTGGATCCGGCCATCGGCGCGACGGCTGGGCAAGCGTACGGAACCCGATCATCCGTGCACGCGCGCGTTCCCATGCTGACGGGCCCTCGACGGTGTCGCGCGGCGGCCTGCTCCGGTTGGCCGGAGGGGTGAACTCCTGCCCGAAACCCGGCTCCCACCTGCGCGGACGCGCCGTCTCGCGCCCCGCTGCCGACGGACGCCCGGGCGCGCGGCCGCGCTCCGTCTTGACGGCTCCTTGACGTCTCTCTAGCGATACCTTGACGGGCCGCTCGCGCAGATGCGGGTGCGGGGAGGCGGCCCCGCGGGCCGTTGAATCGAGCGAATGTTCGAGTGAGGCGCTACGATGGATCCGTGCGTACGATCCCCGGCCTCCAGGGCTCCCTCTTCGACCAGGGCGACGAGATCCGCCTCGGCCCGCTCTCGGACGTGCGCCGCACCCCGCTCGGCTCCAGCGCCTGGGTCGACCACCTGCCCGGCTGGCTCTCCGGCGCCGACACGCTCTTCGAGCTGCTGGCCGAGGAGGTGCCGTGGCGGGCCGAGCGCCGCCAGATGTACGAGCGCGAGGTCGACGTACCCCGCCTGCTCGCCTTCTACGACGAGGGCGAGCCCCTGCCGCACCCCGCGCTCACCGAGGCCCGCGACACGCTGAGCGGGCACTACGCCGCCGAGCTCGGGGAACCCTTCGCCACCGCCGGGCTCTGCCTCTACCGCGACGGCCGGGACAGCGTCGCCTGGCACGGGGACCGCATCGGCCGGTCCGCCACCGAGGACACCATGGTCGCGATCGTCTCGGTCGGCGACCCCCGCGACCTCGTCCTGCGCCCCCGCGACGGCGGCCCCACCCTGCTCCGCCTGCCCCTGGGGCACGGCGACCTCGTCGTGATGGGCGGCTCCTGCCAGCGGACCATGGAGCACGCCATCCCCAAGTCCAGCCGCGCCGTCGGGCCGCGCATCAGCATCCAGTACCGCCCGTGCGGCGTCCGCTGAGCCGGGTCCGGCCCGCCGGACGCGCAGCGGTCAGTAGCCGTAGACGCTCAGTTCCGTGATGGCCGCGAAGATGTGCTCCCAGACCGCGGCGCCGGGCTCTTCGGGGTCGTCGGACTCCAGGACGTCCGGCTCCAGCTTCCCCACCTCGCAGAGGAAGGAGCCGTAGCCGTTCTCCTCCGGATACGGGTCCCAGCACGCCCCCATGAACCGGCGCACCGCCTCCAAGAGGCGTACGAACGTCTCGGTGTCCCGGGCGAAGGGGAACGGCCCCTCGTCCTCCCGGACCAGCGACACCGCGCCCGTCTCCGGGTGGAGGAGCACGTGGCCTTCGTCGGCGTAGCCCAGCTCGAACGTCCCCAGGTGGAGCAGACCGCCGAAGTCGACCTCGGGCTCCGGGTCCCCGGGCTCCGGCTCCCCGGGTCCTTCCTCCGTCCAGGCGAGCTCGAACGAGGTCACGCCCGCCGCCCAGTGGCGCGGCAGGCCCACCGTGCTGATCAGCTCCCGGGTCGGGAGGTGGGTCAGCGCCGCGGGCAGCCGCGCCTGCGGTACGCGGACCGTGTGGTCCGCGCCGAACACCGCCTCCACGCGGGCCGCGTCCAGCACAGTCCCGCCCGGCTCCGGGCCGGCGAACCACGGATTGCCCGCGCCCTCCTCCCACGAGGAGGTGTCGGCGCCGCCGGTGGGCCACCCCGCCGCCACCACCGCCTCGTTGCGCTCCACCACCACGATCCCGCGGGCCTCGGTGAGCAGGAACCGGCCCCCGCCGAGGGGTACGGGGTCCTCCCAGGTGCCGGGGCAGTGCAGCGCCCAGGCCTCCTCGTCCGGGGCGAAGAGGAACGGCTCCTCCTCGCGCTCCGCCGAGCGCCGGGTGAACTCGCCGGCGGCGGGCGCGGGGCACGGCTCGCCGGTGGCGAGGTCGAACCAGCGCTCCTCGGTCCACAGCGACCAGACCTTCAGCAGGCTGCGGCCGTCCGGCCCGTCGAAGACGCCGGCCGAGGCGTCCCCGCTGAGGTTCGGCTCGGCCCGGAACGCCCCGACCGGCCGCCACCAGGCCCATACGGTCCGCCACGGCATGCCGGGCTCGGCCGCGGCGACCTGCTCCGCGTACGCATCGTGCCCCAGCACCTTCGCGGCGAAGTGCAGCCAGGAGCCGAACTCCGCCCGCGACACCTCCGCATGACCGAACACGGCCTCGGCCTGGGTGAAGACCTCGCGGCCGGCCCCGCCGCCGGCCTCGGGGCCGGGCCACTCCCGTATGCGGGCGGCTCCGGCCTCCAGCAGGGCGGCGGGGGAGGAGAACAGGGCGTCAAGATCTTCACGGGGCATGCCACCATGGTGCCGGAGGTCACTGACAGTCCCCGGTCCAGGGGGTGTTGGGCGCCCTGCCGCTACGCGGGGTCCGGCTCCTTCGCCCCAGCGGGCTTCGAGGCCTCCACCGAGCCCGGTCGCACCGCCCCCGCCGCCGCGTGCAGGGAGCGCAGGGCCAGCAGAAGTACGCCGATGTCGTCGAGGTACACCGGGTCCGGGATCAGGTCCACGGGCGAGACGGTGTAGATCACCGCGACCCAGAAGAGCGCTTTGTCGCGCAGCGGGATCCCCGCGTCGAGCAGCAGGCGCCGCGCCGCGAAGACCCGTACGAGCAGCACGCCGGCCGCGATCGCCAGCCCGAGGGCGACTACCGCGACGACCGTCAGCCAGACCGTTGCGTCCATGCCATCCCTATACCCCGTCGGGTACCGATATCCGCTTATCCGCCGTGCTGTCCGCCGTGCTCGCGCAGTCGGCGGCTGACCTCGCCCAGCCCGTCCGCGAGCACCTCGAGCTGCTCGGGCGTGAGGACGTCGATCAGCGCCTCCCGGACGGTGGCCACATGACCGGGCGCGGCCGCCTCCAGGCGGGCGCTGCCGGCGTCCGTGAGGACGGCGAAGACCCCGCGCACGTCGGAGGGGCAGCTGCGGCGGCGGACCAGACCCGCCTTCTCCAGCTGGGTGACCTGGTAGGTCAGCCCGCTTTTCGAATTGATCAGGCCATTGGCGAGTTCTGTCATCCGCAGCTCGCGGTCCGGGGCCGCCGCGAGGCGCACGAGTATCTCGTACTGCGGGTGCGAGAGCCCGGAATCGTCCTTGAGCTGCTGGTCGAGACGGCGGTTCACCAGGGCGGATGCGGCCAGGAAGCCGCTCCAGGCGCGCATCTCGCGCTCGTCCAGCCATCTCGTTTCAGCCATGCGCCCAGGGTACACGGGTTGTTCCAATTTGAATCAATGGTTAGGGTCGGGGCCGGCGGTTCGAATTTGAACAACTCTGTCCCCGCCCCGGACCGCCCGACCGGAAGGATCCCCCCATGACCAGCCCCTCCGTCACCGCGACGAAGCCGCAGGCCGCTGCCGCACCGGCCGTCCCGCCCGCCCTCTCCACCCCCGCCCACGACGCCGGCCTGCTCCTCCTGCGCGTGGTCCTCGGACTCACCATGGCCGGGCACGGCACCCAGAAGCTCTTCGGCTGGTTCGGCGGCGGCGGCATCAGCGGCACCGGCCAGTTCTTCACCGCCAGCGGTTACCCGTCGGGCGACGCCATGGCCGTGCTCGCCGGCCTGACCGAGACCCTCGGCGGCCTCGGACTCGTCCTCGGGCTGCTCACCCCGCTCGCCGGAGCCGCGGTCGTCGGCACCATGATCAACGCGATCGCCGTCCACGGCGCCGGGTCGTTCTTCGCCCCGAAGGGCATCGAGTACGAGCTCCTCCTGACCGTGGGCGCCGCAGCCCTCGCCCTCACCGGCCCCGGCCGGTACGCCGCCGACCGGTTCCTGCCCGTCCTGCGCAGCCACCGCCTGGCCCACGGGGCCCTCGCCGTCGCCCTCGGCGTGGTCATCGCGAGCGCGCTGCTCCTCGTACGCAACTAGGACGTCTCTCTTTCGGATCACGCCTCGCCGGCGTGTCCGAAACAGACGGCCCGAGCCGTCTCTCGCGCGCACGAGGGTGCCCGGGCCCCACGCTGATTGGGCCCGGGGATTCGGGGGAACAGCGCACAAATGACACAACCCATCGAAGACTACGCACTCATCGGCGACCTCATGACCAGCGGGCTCGTCGGCCGCGACGGGTCCCTCGACTGGCTGTGCCTCCCGCGCTTCGACTCGCCCGCCTGCTTCGCGGCACTCCTCGGAGACAAGGAGAACGGCCACTGGCGCATCGCCCCGTCCGGGATCGCCGACGGCGAGCAGTGCACCCGCCGCGCCTACGTCGACGGCTCACTGGTCCTGGAGTCCTACTGGGACACCCCCGACGGCGGCTCGGTCAAGGTCACCGACTTCATGCCGCAGCGCGACAGCGCACCCGACGTGATCCGGATCGTCGAGGGCCTCTCCGGCGAGGTCACCGTACTCAGCGTGCTGCGCCTGCGCTTCGACTACGGGCACGTCGTCCCCTGGGTCCGGCGCACCAACGGCGACCGGGTGGCCATCGCCGGGCCCGACTCCGTCTGGTTCCGCAGCGAGCCGCCCGTACACACCTGGGGCGAGGCCAACAGCACCCGGTCCGAGTTCACGGTCGCCGCAGGCGAGCAGGTCGCCTTCGTCCTCACCTGGCACGCCTCGCACGAGCCGCGCCCCACGCCCTGCGACCCGTACGAGGCCCTGGAGCAGAGCCTGGCCGACTGGCGCGAGTGGAGCGGGCAGTGCACCTACGAGGGCCCCTACCGGGAGGCCGTGACCCGCTCCCTGATCACCCTCAAGGCCCTCACGTACGCCCCGACCGGCGGAATCGCGGCCGCCGCCACGACCTCCCTCCCCGAGGAGATCGGCGGCGTCCGCAACTGGGACTACCGCTACTGCTGGCTGCGCGACGCCACCCTCACCCTCGGCTCCCTCCTGGAGACCGGCTTCCTGGACGAGGCCCGCGCCTGGCGCGAATGGCTGCTGCGCACGATCGCCGGCGACCCCGCCGACCTCCAGATCATGTACGGGATCGGCGGCGAGCGGCGGATCCCCGAATTCGACCTGCCGTGGCTGCGCGGTTACGCCTCCTCCTCCCCGGTCCGTGTCGGCAACGCGGCCGTGGACCAGCTCCAGCTCGACGTGTACGGGGAGGTCCTCGACTCCCTCTACCTGGCCAGGTCGAACGGACTGCCCTCCGAGCGGCACGCCTGGCGGATCCAGCTCGCGCTCCTCGACTTCCTGGAGCGCAACTGGCACCGGCCGGACGAGGGCCTGTGGGAGGTCCGGGGGCCGCGCCGGCACTTCGTGCACTCCAAGGTGATGGCCTGGGTCGCCGCGGACCGGGCCGTGCGCACCATGGAGAGCGACTCCTCGCTGCTCGGCGACGTGCAGCGGTGGCGGACCATGCGGGATCAGGTGCACCGGGATGTGATCGAGAACGGCTTCGATCCCGTACGGGGCACCTTCACGCAGTACTACGGCTCCCGCGAGCTGGATGCGGCCACCCTGCTCATCCCGCGGGTCGGGTTCCTGCCGCCCGACGACCCGCGCGTGATCGGCACGGTCGACGCGGTCCGGGCGGAGCTCGGCAGCAGCGGCCTGGTACGCCGCTACAGCACCGAGGGTCCGTCGGTGGACGGGCTGCCCGGCGACGAAGGGGCCTTCCTGGCCTGCTCGTTCTGGCTGGCCGACGCGCTGCACATGACCGGGCGGGAGAAGGAGGCGCGGGAGCTGTTCGAGCGGCTGCTGGCCGTACGCAACGACGTGGGGCTGCTCGCGGAGGAGTACGACCCGGTATCGGGCTGCCAACTCGGCAACTTCCCGCAGGCGTTCAGCCACGTCGGCCTGGTGAACACGGCCATCACCCTGGGCCGGCCGCCGGTCGACAGCATCGGGGGGGGGGGGGGGGGGGGGGGGCCCCAACCCCCCCCCCCCCCCCCCAAAGAAAGGTTCAACCCCGTCGACCCGCCCCCCCCCCCGCGCCTTCCCCACCCCCGGCCCTTCCTCCCCCGACCTCAGGGAAAAACC
>NZ_JBVIGX010000033.1:0-12807 GCF_055570595.1 Streptomyces sp. NPDC031132 | reverse complement strand
CTACTCCCCACATTTGAGCCCTGTTCCTGTCGGGACAACCCCACCTCCCCCCGTGCCTCGCTGCCTGTGAACCCGCCCCCCCCCCCCCCGCGCCCCCCCCCCCCCCCCCCCCCCCCGATCCCGCCGAGGAGCAGGTCAGACCGCGGCGGACTCGCCGTCCTCCGGGATGCTGACCAGCCAGCGGCTGTCCTGCCGCGGCCGCAGGTAAAGCGCCCAGTACAGCGTGGCCACGGCGGTGATCCCGCCGGTCCACAGCAGGTACTGGGTCTCCTGCTGGGTCAGGATGTACGCGAGTACGGCGATCAGCACGATCGGCACCGCCGGCCACAGCGGCATCCGCCAGGCGGCCACCTCGCGGTGCGCCCCGCGCCGGGCGAACAGCGCGGCCACCGCGACCAGCAGGTACATGCCGGTCACCGAGACGCCGGTGACCCCGTACAGGGTGTCGAGGTTGACGAAGCACAGTGCCGCACCCGGGACGCCGACGAGGAGCGTGGCCACCCACGGGGAGCCGAAGCGGCCGAGCTTGGACAGCGCGTGGTTGACCGGCGCGGGCCAGGCCTTGTCGCGGGCGGAAGCGAACAGCACGCGGGAGTTCTGGATCACCATGACGATGCCCGCGTTGACGATGGCGAGGGCGACGCAGAGGCTGACGAACGTGCCGACGGCCGAGTTGGACCAGGCGGTCACCATGCCGCCGAGGTCGCCCTCGGCCAGCGCGGAGAGGTCGGGGGCGCCCACGGTGATGGCGATGACCGGGACCAGGATGACGGCCGTGGAGATGGCGAGGGTGGCGAGCACCGTACGGGCGACGTTGCGCCGCGGGTTCTCGAGCTCCTCGGAGAGGTAGACGGCGGTCGAGAAGCCCTGGGTGATGAACAGGGCGATGGCGAGCCCGGAGACCACCATCATCGCGGTCACCGTGGAGGTGCCGCCGCCCTCGGCCGCGACCGTTCCGTGCACCAGCGCACCGGTGCCCCGCTCGCTGTGCGCGAAGCCCAGTACGGCGACCAGCGCGGCGGCCACGACCTCCAGCACCAGGAAGATGCCGGTGATCCAGGCGTTGGCCCGCAGGTCGAGAAGGCCGGCGAGGGTGGCGAGCAGCATCACGCCGCCGCCCGCGACCGGGGCCGGTATGTGCACGATCGGCGCGAGGTAGTCGGCCGTACCCATGGCGATCACGGGCGGCACGATCATCACGACCAGCAGCGAGAGCACGAACACCAGCCACCCGGCCAGCCGGCCCGCAAGGGTCGACACCATCGCGTACTCGCCGCCCGCGCTGGGGATCAGGGTGCCGAGCTCCGAGTAGCAGAACGCGACGCCGATGCAGAGCAGCGAGCCGATGGCGATCGTGAGGGCGGTCCACGTGCCGAGGCTGGCGAACAGGTCGGGCACGACGACGAACAGGGTCGAAGCGGGCGTCACGCACGAGAGCGTCAGCAGCGTGCCGCCGACGACGCCGATGGAACGCTTGAGCTTCTGGGGGACGGGCCCGGTGGCGGGCGCGAGGGTCTGAGGGGCGCTGATCGTTTCAGACATCGGTGCGGGGTTCCGATCGGCAGGTGCGGTGAGCTGAGGTGCGGGAGCGGTATCGCCTCCGAGGCGGTGGTGAGCAAAGTGGTTCAGCGGCTCCCGGGCCGACATCGAATCCCTGCGAGATCCGCAGGTCAATAGCAGTTCTCCTGCGGATTCCATCGTTGAGCCGCACAGCGGCAGCCCTACGGCAGCGTTAAGACCGCGTAAACGCTGTGCAGGGCCCGGGTGCGGGAACCGCAGCGGAGCGCGGGCAAATTTTCTTCCGCTTTGCCGACATGTGCCCGCGGCGTCACCAGCTGCCCAAGGAGTGGGCACCTCGGTGAGGATTTCCGGTCACGCGCTCGCGGCAGGCCCCCCGTCCGTACGCAAGGCCAGCAGCAGGGCGATGTCGTCCGGCCGGTCCGCGGAGTCCCCCGCCTCGCCCACCAGCCGGTCCGCCGTCTCCGTCAGCGGCGACGGCCGGGCCGCGGCCAGCGCCGCCCGCAGCCGCTCCACGCCCAGGTCGATGTCCTCACCGGCCTCCTCCACCAGCCCGTCCGTGTACAGGGCGAGCACCGCGCCCCGCGCCAGTCGCAGCTCCGTCACCGGGTACGTGGCGTCCACGTCGATGCCGAGCACCACCCCGCCCGGCAGGTCCAGCACTTCCGCCCGCCCGTCCGCGTGGCGCAGCAGCGGCTGCGGATGCCCGGCGCGCACGGCCCGCGCACGGCCCGACGCCGGATCGAGCAGCACGTAGCAGCAGCTGGCGAACTGGCCGGGGTCCAGGCCGATCAGCAGCCGGTTGGTGCCCCACATCACCTGCTCCGGGGGACTGCCGGCGAGCGTGAAGGCCCGTACGGCGCTGCGCAGTTGGCCCATCGTCGCGGCCGCCGCCACCCCGTGGCCCTGGACGTCCCCGATGACCAGGGCCAGCACGCCCTCGCCCGTCTCGATCACGTCGTACCAGTCGCCGCCCACGTCCATGCCCTGCGTGCCCGGCAGGTACCGGCCCACCGTCTCCACGTTCTCGCGCACCGGCAGCCGGTGCGGCAGCAGCGCCGCCTGCAGTCCGCGCGCCAGCGCCGCCTCGGAGTCGTAGCGCTGCGCCCGCTCCAGGGCCTGCGCGATCAGCCCGGCCAGCGCCGTCAGCACCGTACGCTCCTCCGGGCTGAACCCGCGCGGAGCGTCGAAACCGAGGATGCAAGAGCCCACCGGCCGGCCCGAGGCGATCAGCGGCAGGAACGCGCGGGCCCCTATGTGGGCGTCCAGCGGGATCCCCGGATACGCCGAGGCCAGGTGCTCCATCGACTCGAAGAACATCGGCCGGCCCGTGGTCAGCGTCTCCACGCCCGGCAGCCGGACATCGAGGGCCACCCCGTCGAACCGGTCGAGGAAGCCCTGCGGGAAGCCGGTCTCCCACGCCAGGTGCAGATGCCGCTCGTTGAGCAGGTAGATCGCGAGCTGGCGGCCGCCGAAGGCGGGCAGCAGCTCCTGGGTGACCACCGCCGACACCTGGCGGGCCGTGACCGCCTCCGTCAGCGCGATCGCGAGGGCCACCGGCCGGTACAGCGCCGAGGCCCGGTCGGCCGGCGAACCCAGCCCCGCGCCCGGCCGGACCACCGACCCGGGCGCGTAGACGGGCGCATCGGCCGCGCCGATCGTCACGGTCACCCCGTCCGGACCCGGGTACAGGTCCACGGTCACCCAGTCCCCGTCCGGCTGCCGGCCGCGCCGGGCCGGGAAGCGCACCGGCTCCCCGGACATGAACACCCCGCGGAAGTGGTCCTCGTACGCGGGCTGCCCCAGCCAGGGCACCGCCTGCCACACCACCCGCCCGCGCAGCTCCGGTGCACCCTGGCCCAGCAGGCGTGCAGCGGCGTGGTTGACGTAGCGGATCCTGCCCTCGCGGTCCACGGAGAGCACCGACAGCGTGAGCCGCTCCACCGCCTCGCGTGCGCCCTGCGCCGTGTCCGGGGGCGGTACGCACACCGGATCGCCCTTCCAGAGCACCGGATCCCCGGTCGCGGTGAGCGCGGCGAGCCCGTCGGCCAGCCCGTCCGCGGCGGAGCGCAGCCGCTCCCGGTCGGCGGCGTCGACCGAGGAGCCGGGGGTCGCGGGGCGCAGGACGAACAGCACCCCGAACCGCTCGGCCCCGGCCATGACGGGCTCGTACAGCGAGCCGAAGGGGAACGGCAGTCCGGCCATCATCTGCGGGAAGCGCTGCATGGCCGTGTCCGCGTCGGGCAAGTGGACCGACTGGCCGGAGCGGTACGCCTCGGCGACGGGGTACGGGCGGTTCACGTGCATCCGCCACCACGGGCGGAACAGCTTTCCGGGCAGGCCGGTGAGCACGGCGAGCAGCAGCGGTCCCCCGGCGCCGGAGCGCAGGTAGACACCGCCCGCAAACCCGCCGACGGCCTGCACCGCATCGACGGAGGCCCGTGCGAGCACGCGGGCCGTGGCGTCGGTGGCGGGGCCGCTGTCCGCTCTCGCCGTCACACAGTCAGCATGCGCCCCCGACGCCGGACGTTGCATCCCGGCGCCCGCGGTCGCCGCCCCGGCATCCTCACCCCGCGCTCCGGCGGGCGTCCCCGCCGACCCGGTAGCCGGCCACCACCGCGAGCGCCGCCAGCAGCAGCACGCCGGCCACCGTGCGCAGGGCGACCCCCATCGCGTCCGTGAAGGCGCCGATCTGCGCCGGATCCTGCGGATCGCCGTGGAAGCGGGAGGCCAGCACCGTGCCGACCACCGCCACCCCCAGCGCCGCGCCGATCTCCCGGGCCGCGGTGTTCAGCCCGGAGCCCAGCCCGGCCTGGTGCGCGGGCAGCTCCGCGACCACCGTCAGGGTCAGCGACGGCGCGCACAGGCCCGTCCCGACCGACAGCACCAGCAGGTGGCAGGCGTACAGGGCGTACGGGGTGTCCGCGTCGACCGTGGAGACCATCAGCAGCCCGGCCCCGATCAGGCCCAGCCCGACACCGACCGGCAACCGCGGCCCGGTCCGCTCCGCGAGCCGGGCGCCCAGCTTCGGCACCAGCGCCATGCCGATGGTCAGCGGCACGATCGCCAGCCCCGTCCGGGCGGGCGAGAAGCCCTTCGCGTACTGGAGGTACTGGGCGTTGACGAAGAAGAGGGAGAAGAGCCCGAAGAACGCGGCGCCGATGCCGAGCGCCCCGGCGCGCAGCTTGCGCGAGGCGAAGATCCGCGGGTCCAGGAGCGGGCGCGCGGCGCGCAGCGCGTGGCCGGTGAAGGCGGCGAGCAGCCCGGCGCCGGCGGCGAAGGCGATCAGCACCGCCGCCGAGGTCCAGCCGTACGAAGGCCCCTCGATGATCCCGTAGACGACCGCGAGGAGCGCCCCGGCCAGCAGCAGCGCGCCGAACGGGTCGACGGAGGCATCGGAGCGGGCCGGAGTGCGCGGGATGTTACGGGCGACGGCGAGCGCGAGCAGCGCGCCCAGCGGCACGACCGCCCAGAACAGCGCCCGCCAGGTCAGGTACTCCCCGGCCAGGCCGCCCCCGACGTTGCCCGCCAGGCCCCCGAGGCCGGCGGACAGCGTCCAGGTGGCCAGCGCCTGGCCGCGGCGCTCGGGCGGGCTCAGGTGGATCAGGACGGACATGGTGGCGGGCATGATCAGGGCCGCCCCGGCCCCGCACAGCCCGCGCCCGGCGATGAGCACCGCCGGGGTCGCGGCCAGCGCACTGACCGCCCCGCCCGCGGCGAACAGAGCGAGCCCGGCCAGCAGCGCGCCCTTGCGGCCGTACCGGTCACCGAGCGCGCCGGCCGGGATCAGCAGCGCGGCGAAGACGATGACGTAGGCGTCGACCGCCCACACCAGCTGGCCGGGGGTCGGGTGCAGGACGGACGCGGCGAGCTGCGGGATCAGCAGGTTGACGGCGGCGACCATGGCCTGCGCGACCAGCACGCAGGCGCACAGGACGAGCAGGGCGGGCCGGGTGAGCGCGGTGGGCGCGGTGGGCGCGGTGGGCGCCGGGGCGGACGGTTCGGCGACGGGATCTGTGACGTCCCGTTCGCGGGCATGGCGGAGCACGGCTCCTCCTCAGAGTCGGTGGCGGTGAAGTGGTGTGGGGGAGGGGGCGCGGTCGGCGTCATCCTCCGTTCCCCACCGTAGAGTTGGCGTGACCTGCTTTCCAGTGCAAGTTCTGCAAGGGATGAATGCGTGTGACGCAATCCGGGCTGGACCTCAATCTCCTCGTCGCCCTCGACGTCCTCCTGGAGGAGTCGAGCGTGTCCCGCGCGGCCGCCCGCCTGCACCTGTCCGAGCCCGCCATGAGCCGCACCCTCGGCCGGATCCGCAAGGCCCTCGGCGACCCCGTACTGGTCCGCGCCGGTCGGACCATGGTCCCGACACCGCACGCCCTCGCCGTCCACGGCGAGGTCCGGGCGGTCGTGGAACGGGCCCGGGCCCTCTTCCTGACGGGCGGACAGGTCGACCTCCCGACCCTCACCCGCACCTTCACCGTGCTGGCTCACGACGCCTTCGCCGCCACCTTCGGGGCCACGCTCTTCTCCCGGGTGGCGGAGGAGGCGCCCGGCGTCCGGCTGCGCTTCCTGTCCGAGAGCCACGTGGACGTCCCCGCGCTGCGCGAGGGCATCGCCGACCTCGAACTCGGCGTCGTGGACAGCCGATCCCCCGAGGTCCGTGTCGAGCACCTCTTCGACGAGCACATGCTGGGCGTCGCCCGGGCCGGCCACCCGCTGCTGCGGGGCAGGATCACCCCGCGCCGGTTCGCCGCCGCCGAGCACCTCATCGTCTCCCGGCGGGGCCGGCTGGAGGGACCGGTGGACGCGGCCCTCGCCGAACAGGGCCTGTCCCGGCGGGTGGTGGGCAGCGTCGGCTCCTACCCCGCCTCCCTGTTCATCCTGCGCGAGAGCGACCTCGTCGGCCTGATCGCCTCACAGGCCGTCCCGCTCGCCGCCGAGCTGGGGCTGCAAGCCTTCGAGATCCCGCTCGACCTGCCGACCCTGCCGTTCGGCATCGCCTGGCACCCGCGCCACGACGCCGACCCGGCCCACGCCTGGCTGCGCGACTGCGCCCGGGAACTGCTCCCGGCCGTCGCCGGACACCCCGTACGCCGTACGCACTGACCCGAACGCCTCCCCCGTCCGGGGGACGGGCCGCCGCACAGGCCCTCGCCGGCCGCACTCCGGGGCACGATACGCACGCGTCCCACCCCGCCACGGAAGGCAGAGCATGCGGTTCCAGTACGACACCATCGGCGAGCGCTTCGTGGAGTCGAAGACCACGGCGGCCTTCTCGGCGGCCGACACCCACACCCTGCTCGGGGCGCTCGACGCGCTCGGCGGAGTGCGCGGGCTCGACACCCTCGACCTGGCCTGCGGATACGGCTACAACACGCGGCTGCTGGCCCGCGGCGGGGCCCGCCGGGCCGTCGGCGTGGACATCTCGGAGGAGATGATCCGGCTGGCCCGCGCGCACGGGGTGATCGGCGCGGGCGGTGTGGGCGCCTTGGAGGGTGCGGTGGGCGGGGTCCTCCCGGTGCGCGGGGCGGGTACCGGCGCGCCGGCAGCAAAGGGAGCAGCCGCCGACACCGAGGCGGGATGGGGCGGGGGCGCGGCCGGCGAAGCGGCCTTGATGGAAGCCGCGCCCGTCGCAGCCGCACCCGTCGCAGCCCCTTCCATGGAAACGGCGTCCATGGAAGGGGCGTCCATGGAAGCGGCGTCCATTGAAGCGGCGTCCATTGAAGCGGCGTCCATCGAATACGTGGTCGCCGACGCCGCCAAGCTGCCGCAGATGGGCCCGTTCGACCTGGCCACCGCCGTGTACCTGTTCAACTACGCCACCGACCGGTCCGCCCTGCACGCCATGTTCCGGTCCATCCGGGCCAACCTGCGCGACGGCGGCCGCCTGCTCGCCATCGTGCCCAACGCCGGCGCGTACCCGAACGTCGACTGGTCGCCGTACGGGGTCCGGATCGTCGACCGCGTCCACGAAGGCGACGCGCCGCTGCTGAAGGCGCAGTTCCTGACCCAGCCCCCGGCCGACTTCGAGTTCCGCGAATGGGCGCACGCCGACTTCGCCGAGGCCGCCGTCGAGGCGGGCTTCTCCACGGTCGGCTGGCAGCCCAACCGGACCCCGCCCGCCGACGGCGCCCGCGACGAGGCGTACTGGACCGCCTACCGCGCCTGGCCCATCAGCTCACTGATGACCTGCACGGCGTGACGGGCCACCGTTCGGCGTGCCCGTCGGCCCGGCCGGCCGTCACTCCTCGGCGGCCGACCTGATCAGCTCCACGATCCGGTCCCGGGCCGCCCGCCCCTCCGGCACCGGCAGCAGCGGGTACCCGTGCGGCAGCCCCGGCTCCTCGTGGAACTCCACCTCGACCCCGTCCGCACGGGCCCGGCGCAGCAGCTCCCGGCTGTCGGTGGTCAGCACGTCCCGGGTGCCGGTGAACACCGTCATCGGCGCCAGCCCCGCGAACGCGCCGTGCAGGGGGCTCACCTGGGGATCGTCGGTGGCCAGGGTGCCCGCGTACAGTCGGCCGGCCTCCAGCAGCCCCGGCCGCGCCTGCACCGGGTCGGCGGCCTCGATGGCCGCCTGGTCCGGGTGGCTCATGGTCAGGTCCAGCCAGGGCGAGATCAGCACGATCCGCGACGGCTGCGCCCCCGTACGGTCGCGCAGCCGCTGGGCGGCGGCCAGTGCCATCCCGGCTCCCGCGGCGTCCCCGATCAGCACGGTGCCGCCCGCTCCGCCGCTCGCGATCAACCCGCTGAGCAGGTCCGCGGCCACCGGGACCGTCCGGTCCGCGGTCCCGCGGGGGGCAAGTATGTACGCCGGTACGACGACGCGGGCCTGCGCCTCCGTGACCAGCGTCCGGATCATCGACCAGTGCGGCCGGACCAGCTCGTTGATGTACCCGCCGCCGTGCACGTACAGCACCTGGGCCGCGGGCTCGACCCCGAGCGGCGAGGCGTCGTACACCGGCCAGGCACCGACGAAGGTGCGGGAGACGTCGGCGACCCGGCCCAGCGAGCGCGGCGGCAGGTGCGACGCCGGCCGGCGGGCCGACTCGGCCACCCGCGCGCGCACCGCCTCGGCACTCGCGAACCGTCTTCGCCGCCCCGCCGCGATCAGCGCGACCGACAGCGCTCTGCTGCGCAGACTCGGCACGCCCCTCACCTCCCCATTCCCTGCCCCGGCCGCGGGCCCCTGCCCAGGCCACAGCCCTTCACGTGAGGAGCATAGGCGTGAAGCTGGGCTGTCGACCCGCTTAAGAAATCCTCGATGGACTGATCACCTCCGCGCTCGGCAGATTGGTCCTTGTCGATACGTCGCACCCGACCCCGTGGTTGCAACGTCCCCTCCGCATGCCTGGAGCCACCCCCATGAAGGCACTCGTCAAGCACAAGGCCGAGCCCGGGCTGTGGCTCATGGACGTACCCGAGCCCGAGTACGGCCCCGGCGACGTGCTGATCAAGGTGCTGCGCACCGGCATCTGCGGTACGGACCTGCACATCCGCTCCTGGGACGGCTGGGCGCAGGGCGCGGTCAAGACCCCGCTCGTGCTCGGCCACGAGTTCGTGGGCGAAGTTGCCGCCGTCGGTGCTGACGTCCAGGACATCGAGACCGGCGCGCTCGTCAGCGGCGAGGGCCACCTGGTGTGCGGCAAGTGCCGCAACTGCCTGGCCGGGCGCCGTCACCTGTGCCGCAGCACGGTCGGCCTCGGCGTCGGGCGCGACGGCGCCTTCGCCGAGTACGTCGTCCTGCCCGCGCAGAACGTGTGGGTGCACCGGACGGCCGTGGACCTCGACGTGGCGGCGATCTTCGACCCGTTCGGCAACGCCGTGCACACGGCGCTGTCGTTCCCGCTGGTCGGCGAGGACGTGCTGATCACCGGTGCGGGCCCGATCGGCATCATGGCGGCGGCCGTGGCCAAGCACGCGGGCGCGCGCAACGTCGTCATCACCGACGTCAGCGCCGAGCGCCTCGAGATCGCCCGCAAGGCCGGCGCCACGCTCGCGCTCGACGTCTCGAAGGCGACGATCGCCGATGCGCAGGCGCGGCTGGGGCTGCGCGAGGGCTTCGACATCGGCCTGGAGATGTCCGGCCGCGCCGAGGCGATGCGCGACATGATCGACAACATGACGCACGGCGGCCGGATCGCCATGCTGGGCCTGCCCGCGCAGGAGTTCCCGGTGGACTGGGCGAAGGTCGTCACCTCGATGATCACGATCAAGGGCATCTACGGCCGCGAGATGTTCGAGACCTGGTACGCGATGACGGTGCTGCTGGAGGGTGGCCTGGACCTCAGCCCCGTCATCACCGGCCGCTACTCGCACCGCGACTTCGAGGCCGCGTTCGACGAGGCGGCCACCGCCCGCAGCGGCAAGATCATCCTGGACTGGACGGCGTAACGGCCCTCCGGGCCCTGGAGCGGAGGGCGCAGTCGCCCTTCGGGCCTCCGGGGTTCTGGGGTTCAGGGCTTCCGGGCTTCCGGGAGTCTGGAGTTCTCGGCTTCCGGGCGTTCGGGCCTCGGGTCCTTGGGGCCTCGGGGTTCCGGGCCTTGGGGCCTCGGGTCCTTCGGGCTTCCGGGTTCCGGGCCTCCGGGGTTCCCCGCTTCCTCGCCTCCGTCCCACCGAACCATTTCCCTCCGGCCGGGCCCCGCCCACCCTCCCCCCTCCGCGGGGCCCGGCCCCCTTCGTCCGCCGCTCAAGGAGAAGCCGAAGCCATGTTCGAGTCCGTACGCGAAGACCTCCGCACCACCCTCGACGAGATCCGCGCCGCGGGCCTGCACAAGCCCGAGCGCGTCATCGGCACCCCGCAGAACGCCGCGGTCGCGGTGACCGCGGGCGGCGCCCCCGGCGAGGTCCTCAACTTCTGCGCCAACAACTACCTGGGCCTGGCCGACCACCCCGAGGTCGTCGCCGCCGCCAAGGACGCGCTGGACCGCTGGGGCTACGGCATGGCCTCGGTCCGCTTCATCTGCGGTACGCAGGAAGTGCACAAGGAGCTCGAGGCGCGGCTGTCCTCGTTCCTCGGCCAGGAGGACACGATCCTCTACTCCTCCTGCTTCGACGCCAACGGCGGTGTCTTCGAGACCCTGCTCGGCGCCGAGGACGCGGTGATCTCCGACGCCCTCAACCACGCCTCGATCATCGACGGCATCCGCCTGTCCAAGGCCCGCCGCTTCCGGTACGCGAACCGCGACATGACCGAGCTCGAGGCCCGCCTGAAGGAGGCCACCGAGGGCGGCGCCCGCCGCAAGCTGATCGTCACCGACGGCGTCTTCTCCATGGACGGCTACGTCGCCCCGCTCGCCGAGATCTGCGACCTGGCCGAGCGCTACGACGCCATGGTCATGGTCGACGACTCGCACGCCGTCGGCTTCGTCGGCCCCGGCGGCCGCGGCACGCCGGAGCTGCACGGGGTCATGGACCGCGTCGACATCATCACCGGCACCCTCGGCAAGGCCCTCGGCGGCGCGTCCGGCGGCTACGTCGCGGCCCGTACCGAGATCGTCGAGCTGCTGCGCCAGCGCTCGCGCCCGTACCTGTTCTCCAACTCCCTCGCCCCGGTCATCGCCGCCGCCTCCCTGAAGGTCCTGGACCTGCTGGAGTCGGCGGGCGACCTGCGCGAGCGCCTCGCGGCCAACACCTCGCTCTTCCGTACGAAGATGACCGAGGCCGGCTTCGAGATCCTCCCCGGCGACCACGCCATCGCCCCGGTGATGATCGGCGACGCGGCGGAGGCCGCCAAGATGGCGGAGCTCCTGCTGGAGCGCGGCGTGTACGTGATCGGCTTCTCCTACCCGGTGGTCCCGATGGGCGCGGCCCGCATCCGCGTCCAGCTGTCTGCGGCCCACTCCACGGCGGACGTGGAACGCGCGATCGCGGCGTTCATCGACGCCCGCTCGGCGCTGGCGGGGGCCTGAGCAGCTGGGGCTGAGCAGCTGGGCCCGGTCGGCCTGATAACCCGGTCGGCCCGGTCGGCCCGGCGGCGGGCGGCCCGGGGTGCAGCCCGACCGGCTGCCGGGCCTGACGAGCCGACCGGCCTGGGCACCTGACCGCCCGGTATGGCTACGGGCGACATGGCCGGCTGGCCGACAGCCGAGCGTGGGTGCGGGGGTGCCTGGCTGCCTACTGCCTGGGTGGCCCGAGCGGCCCGAGCGGCCCGAGCGGCCCGAGCGGCGCGATCGGCAGCCTGGGCGGGCTCGGGCCGCCTGCGTCGCCTGCGAGAATGGTGGGGTGATCGACCCCCGCCGGCTGCGCATTCTGCGGGCCGTGGCGGACCACCGTACGGTGACCGCCGCGGCCGCAGCCCTGTACCTCACCCCCTCCGCCGTCTCCCAGCAGCTCGCGGCGCTGGAGCAGGAGACCGGGCACGTGCTGCTGACCCGCAGCGGCCGGGGGGTACGGCTGACGGCGGCCGGCGACATCCTGCTGGGGCACGCCCACGAGGTCCTCGCCCAGCTGGAGCGCGCCGAAGCCGAGCTCGCGGCGTACGCGGGAGGCGCGGCGGGCGAGGTCACGGTGGCCGCCTTCGCCACCGGCATCGCCGAGGTCCTCGCCCCCGCGATCGCCCGCCTGGCCCGCGAGCACCCGGGCATCCGCCTGCGCGTCCGGGATGCGGAAGGCGACCAGAGCCTGCCGCTGCTGCTCGACGGCGAAGCCGACCTCGCGCTGGCGGTCGAGTACCGCGGCGCCCCCGGCGCCGACGACGGCCGTCTCTCGGTCCTCCCGCTGTACGCGGAGCCCTTCGACGCGGTGCTCCCCTCGGGGCACGTCCTGGCCGACTTTCCCGAGGTGTCGTTGGCGGACCTGTCCGACGCGGACTGGGTGGGTCAGTACCCCGGGAACCCGTGCCACGACGTGACGCTGCTGGCCTGCGAACTGGCCGGCTTCCAGCCGCGGTTCGTGCACTCCTCGGACGACTTCCGCGCAGTGACGGCGCTGGTGGGAGCCGGGGCGGGGGTGGCCCTCGTCCCGCGCTCGGCGCTGCGGGGCATGGACCTCAAGGAGGTCCAGGTCCGGCCGGTGGCGGGCTCGGCGCCCACCCGAAGGGTCTTCGCGGCAACCCGCCGCGGTGCGGAATCCCACCCGCTGATCGCCCCGATCCTGGGAGCTCTGGCGGAGGAGGCGGGCCGACTGCCTGCGCATTGAGGGGGGCGGGGTCCGAGCTGATCGGCATTGGCAGTGGGTTCGGGGGCTTCCCGGCAGTCCACTGTCCTTCCGGGGCGGGTCGGGCCGTCAAGGGCGCTCCTTCGTCGCGTCGCTTCGCGATGGCCTGCGGCCACCCTTGACGGCCCGACC
>NZ_JBVIGX010000032.1:34685-74956 GCF_055570595.1 Streptomyces sp. NPDC031132 | reverse complement strand
CATCTGGAACTTCATCTATTTCTGGCCGATCTACACGGGCCAGTCCATCCCGATGGACTCGTGGCGCGGTCGGATGTGGATGGACAGCTGGGTCTAGCAGGCAAAACGACGGGCCCGGCACCTGATGGTGCTGGGCCCGCGGTGGTCATTGTTGGTGGTTGTCGGTCGCCTTGGGCCACCGCTGGACGGCCCCCAGACGGCCCAGAGGCCAGGCAGCCGACGGGTACGCGCTCCTGGTTTGCGTCGCGCTGCGCCATCGCCGCCCGAACAGGGAACAGATCACGCATGGCGTCCCACCGCGATCGTCTCCATAGGTCGTCCTGATCTTGGTCTCGGAGGCATGACCGCGCAGCAGATCAGCGCGGTCATCGAAATTCCCCATTCCTTCTGCTGAATCCTCAGGCACGCTGCGAGACTGTCAGCGACCTCGGCCCGGCCGTCGCCGGGCACACGACTAGTGGTGAGGCCGAAGAGGGGGACACGTGATCATTCTTGACACGAACGCCGTGCATGACCTTGATCCACACGGAAGCCGCGCGGACCTAATTCGCATGCTGCGCAAGGTCGGCCTACCCATTGCCATCCCGTGGGTGGTACTTGAAGAACTTACGGCACACAAACTCTACGAATATCAGCGCCACTTCGAACTCATGTTGCGCAACCACAAAGCCCTGACCGACCTAGAACCGAACCTCTCCGGGCCCGCACCGAAATTCGAGGGAGAAAAATTCGCAACTCATTGGCGTAAGCAATATTCGGAAGTCTTCGAAACGATACCAACCAAAGAAAGCGCACTGAAGGCTGCGGTCCTGCGCGAGGCTGCGTGCATGAAACCCGCAAAGATGGATAAGAGTAAGAAATCCGGCGGCCGCGATGTGGCCGTATGGTTCTCCATACTCGACTACTTGGACGACCATTCCGAATCAGAGATTCACTTCGTAACTAACAACACCACAGACTTCGGCGAACCGGAAACTTGGCCCTTCCCACTCGACATAGACCTGAAAGGAAAGGCTCATCGAGTAAAGCAGCTTCTCGATTTCGAGGAGGTCCTAAAAGAATTCACCGAGAAAGCCGAACCCCCGCAGCACATTGAAGAGAAGCTGACCACTCGACTCACCAGCGGGGAATCAAACGCCATCCTCAGCGCGGAGGCATGGAGGGCTCTTGCCAAAAATTACGCCTACCGCGCTGGCCGGAACATACCGCCCGGAGTCCTGGTAAGGGTCGCCCCCGAGAGCATGCGCCCTGTGGAGTGCCGCCGGATCGGAGACTCAGTATGGTTCTGGGCTGCCGTGAAGTGGCAGGTCTACGCGATCCAGAGCGGTCTCGACGACCCTTTCATCGCGACGTGGGACACATCCATACTGTTCCCCGAGGACGAAGGTGCCGATATTTCAGTGCTCCGAAGGGGACGTCTCACCGAACTTCCGGTGGACGGACTGATGGAGTCCATGAAAGACAGAATCATGGAGGACATGCTTTCCTTTAACCAACACCCGATTGGCGCGCACGAATCGCCCATCAGCCAGCAAATGCAACAGGAAATACATTCGAGCGAACTCCGGCGACGGAATGTACGGGCAGTACGAGATTATGCAGCCAGGCTCGATAATCCACTCTTCTATTCTCAGAGCGTCTTCGCAGCTCTGACAAGAACAGTCGGGAACGCAGAGTACACTGACGGGCCTGAGGACCACGGAGTAGATGCGAGAGTATCGATAGCCGAGGGCAATATTGCCGTCGTCGTGAAAGCCGGACGCAGGCAATTCTCCATTGTCGACCTCAGAGCCGCGTACGGGATTCCCCGCGAACTCGGTGACGGCGTTGTCATAGTAACCAGCCGCCCACTGGCCCAAAGCGTGGCTCGGCACCTTAGGGAAATATCGGACATCGAGTCTCGCCCGCTTGAAATCGTACAGTGGATCGACCCGTCAGACGATGACGAGCTGGAAGACGCTTTTAGCTCCGTTCGCTACCGACTGGCCAACTGCTAATCGGGACGCCGAAGACAGTCAGTACGGGCAGCCCCGGAGGACCGCCCGTACTGTTATCGCTAATCAGAGTTTGGACACCAGTTAACCATTTCCGACAGGTACCCGCCCCAAGGCAAGAAGGTGCGAGCTCGCCGCAAGCAACTCGGGATAGGGCTCAGCCATGCGGGCGGCCGTGAGCACGGAGGCGAACAGATCGTCCGACGGCGGGGCGCCGGTCTGCTGCTCGACGGCCTTCAGAGCCGACCATGCGGGGCCCTCGATGCCGAAGATCTGGACGTCCTGGAGGCCCGCGTCGCGCATCTCTTGTGCCAGTTCCTCTGCCCGATGGAAGTAGGCCAAGGTGAATCCGCGCTTCCCGTCATGCATGGCCGTGCGGAGGATCGACCCGATCGACGCTTGCATGCGCTCCGTGTGGAGGTGCGCGTACGTGACGTGCTCGAAGATCGACGCGTACCGGTTGATCGCAGCCGCAGCCACGAGTCCGCCAGGCCGTGCAACGCGACGAGCCTCGGAGAGGGCGGCGTGCCGGTCCTCGGTATCTGGCAGGTGGTACAGCGGGCCGAGAACCTGAACGACGTCGTAAGACGCGTCTGCGGCGGTGAGCTGACGCGCGTCCCCCAGCTCGGCGGAGCACACCTTCGCGGCCTGCTCGACGTGACGGGCCACCGGATCGATGAGCGTCACTTCGTAGCCGGCGTCCACCAGCCACTCAGCGTGGATGCCAGCCCCGCCTCCCACATCCAGCACTCGGGCAGGGGCAGGGGGCAGGAACCTGCGCAGGATTTCCTGCGTACGGAGCAGTTCAAGGCGCCCGTCGGCTGAGGTGTTCAGCCGGGCGCTCTCATCGACGACCTGGGAGTAGAAGTGCTCGACCTCGGGCGCTAGCTCTGGTTTCGACATGAGGGAAGTATCCTGTGTACCGGTGGACCAGTCCACCGCTGCTACCGATTGGGGAGTCATGGCGCTGCTGAAGTACGAGGAGATCGCCGAATCCCTGCGGTCCCGGATCGCCGCAGGGGAGTTCGCCCCGGGTGACACCGTGCCGTCCGGGCGGGATCTGGCCGAGCAATGGTCCGTTTCGCGAGCGACTGCGATCAAGGCCATGGACGTTCTGCGGAACGACGGCGTGGTTGAGGCCCGACAGGGAACCGGCTTCATCGTCACGGAGACACCGGTGGCCCGGCCGGCGGGCGCGCGTCAAGCGGGCTCGGCACGCGTGACGGGTGGCTTGCCGTTCCTGCGCGTAGGGGCCCCGGACTGGGTGGTTCCCCCTGCTCACGTAGCTGAGGCACTCCGAATCGATCCTGCCGCAGAAGCCCTACGCCGGGTACGCGTGCTGCAACTGCCGGACGGCAGCCCGCACAGCTACGTCGTGGCGTGGTTCCCGCCCGACATCGCGGGGGCCTCGCCCCGCCTCGCACAGACCGCGCCGATCGCGGAGGGAACAACGCGCTACGTTCGGCGTCAGACTGGCCGCTTCCCCGTAGAGGGAACGGACGCAACATCGGTGCGACTGGCTTCGGCAGATGAGTGCGAGCATCTGGCCCTTTCGGAGCCCGCCGCCGTCGCTGTCCTCCTGCACACGGCGTATGACCAGGAAGGTCGGCCGCTGGTCTGCGAGGAGGGTGTTACCCCCGGAAGTCTCTACGAGCGGGTGGACACCTACTCGATGTAGCGCCTACCCAGAGGAAGCTGGACCGGTCCGCCGGTCCAGCTTTTTTTGCTCTCCAGAGCCCTGATCAGCCAATACGCGGAGACTCGAAGGAAATTGACGTGGAGTCACTTGACTAGACCGGTCCACCGGTCCAGTCTTTGGTCATGGCCGCAAGCCAGACCGCCTCTTCGGGGGTGGGGCTGCTGCGCCATGCCGTGAGGCCAGTGCCCGGAGGGCCCCCGCAAGGGATCAGCTCGAAGGAAGCGTCGGCTCTTTGAGAACTGAACAGAGTGCCAGCCCAGCCACTTGCACACGGGTGGTCGATGGGCTAGATCGCTGCCTCCGGTGGAGGCAGCCTGCGCGGCCATGCGCCGCGTGTTCGTCTTCCGCGGCCGCAGTTGGTCGCGGCGGCTGCCTCCTCCGCCTGTCCGTCGCCGCTGCGGCGTACGGGCGGGGTTGCAGGGAGCCGAGTACATCCGCTCCACCCGCAACGCAGTGCAGCCCCCGGCGTTCCCGCGCCGAGGGCTGCTGAGTCCCGTTCCTCTACAGAAGGAGCAAGACCCATGAAGTCCATCGCTGCACTTCAGGACGTTGTTACGCCGTGGTCCGACGGTCTGGAGCCGTCGGACGCGGAGCTGAACGCGATCGAGGCCGAGATGCCCGTCGTGCTGGCCGAGGTCGAGTTGCTGGACGCGCTGATCGTCCTGCTGGACCGGCCCGCGTCGGAGTTCGACGGCCGCCGGATCCGCCGGGCCCACCACCGGGTGCTGTCCGCCCGCCGGGACGCGGCCAACCGCGCCGCCAGCATGCAGGTCCCGGGGGACGCGGCATGAACGAGCGCACCGAAGCGGCTCACGCCGACCTGCTGGACGCAATCGTGGAAGCGCTGAGTGTGCCGCTCCCGTCGATCGCCGAGGCGGACGAACGCCTCTACTACCGGCTGCTGGAACGCCGGGCCCTGGCTGTGCGGATCATCGTGGCATCGAACCGCGCCGTCAGCCGGGACCCGCGGCTGGCGGCGGACGCGATCCGCACCCGGACCGCCGAGGAGCCCGTCACCTACACCCTGTTCGAGCCGGACAAAGACGGGGGCGAGTGGTGAACGCCCGTGCGCCCCTGGAACAGATCGCTGTTCTGACGGGTCTGTTGTCGCGGCTGACGCGGGTCCTGGTGGCCGTCGCGTCCGTGGCGCTGGTCTTCACCGCATCGAACGTGACGATGTTCGCCATCAATCACCACGTCTCCGTGTGGATCGCGTGGCTGCTCGATCCGATGGTGGCGGTCGCGCTCGGCACAGTCCTGATCTTCGACGGGCACCTGTCGGAGTACGGCCTGTACCCGTCCGGATGGGCGACTGTGCTGCGCTGGTTCGCCGGTCTCGGAACCTGGGTGATGAACTGCTGGACGTCGCTGTGGCCGGCGGGATCCTCCTTCGGGATCCCCCGGCAGGTGGACCCGGCCGGTCTCGTCCTCCACTCCGTCCCCCCGGTCCTCCTGATCGTTCTTGCCGAGGCCATCAGCCACTACCGGCACCAGATCCTCGCGAAAATCACCGATCTGCAAGCCCAGGTGGACGCCCTGGTGGACGAGGTGGAAACCACCCCCGCCCCCACCCCGTCCACCCCGCCCACCGACCCCGCGCCCATGGCCGTGACGCCAGAACCCGTGGCCGCGCCTGTACAGCCGATTCCCCAGGTCATCTGCGGTGACGGGCAGGTGTTCCACCCCCTCTTCCCCCTGCCGTCCACCGGCGCCCACCGCAAGGAACTGGAACCGGCCCGGCTGTCGGCTGAAGAGGCTGCGAACGTGATCCGCGACTGCTGGGTGCAAGGCCTGTCCCTGCCGGAGGCGGCCCGGCTTTCCACCCGTTCCACCTCCTACGTCCACAAGATCTACCAGCGCCTGAACGAGGACCGCCAAGCCCGCGACGTCCTCACCGTGGCGGTGTCCTGATGGCCCCCGCCACCGTGCCCCTCTACCGGTGGCGCCTCGCCCCCGACGGGCTCGCCACCCGCCGGCAACTCCGCACGCTCGGCCTGCGCCCCGGCGGCCAGGACGTCGCCGCACAGCTCGAGCGGCCCCGCCGCCGACACGGCCCACTGGTCGCCTACCTCTACCGGATCGACCTGGCCCGCCCTGTCCGGCCGATGACCGCCCGCCGGGCCGCGGCCCTCGCGAAGGCCAATGCCGCACGCCGCTGGTGCCCCACCTGCCGCCGCGATGCCGGGTACGTGATCCCGGCCTCGCTCGGCATGTGCACCCCGTGCGCGTACCCCTCATCCGACCAGCACGTCTGACCTGCACCGCCCAAGTAATGGAAGGGAGGAACCGCCATGTCCGGAATCGACTGGGACCACGAGTTCACCCGCCTGAACGCCGAAGCCCCGGAGAAGCCCAGCACGTCGTCCAAGTTCTCCGCCACGATCGGCAAGCTCGGCGGGGTCCGCCGCAACACCGCCGCACTCGCCGTGTGCGGCACGATCGCCGTCCTCGCGGTGTGCGGCACGGTCGTGGCCGTCACCAGCATGCAGGGCGACCAGGCCGCCCAAGACCGTGCGCGGGCCAAGGAGAAGGCCGCGAACGCCCTGGTGGAGGCAGAGGCCGACAAGCAGCGCGCGCAGACCGAGGAAGCCGCGGCCAAGACCCTCTACGAACGGGAGATGACCGTCTACCAGGAGTGCATGAAGATCCGCGCGGCGGCCGTCGCTAAGGCCGCCTCCTGGGAGGTCTCCAAGGTCCCCGGCTGCACCGCCCCGACGCTCGGCGGCGGTACGGCCTCCAAGGCCATGGAAGAGGACACCGGGGCCGGCGGCTCCCTCACCTCCGGCCCGTGGCTGTGGGTGGCGCTCGTCGGCGTCGGCGGGCTCGTCGCCTACAAAAAGCTCTCCGCGTCCTCCGGTTCCAGCTCCGGAGCGAGCGTGATCGCCTCCGTGAACAACAAGGGATTCACCTTCGAGAAGGGTGCGTGAGATGACGCTCCAGTTCTTCGCCCTGGCCCTGTTCTGCTGGGCGCTGTTCTTCACCTTCAAGAAGACCAAGGGAAAGCAGATGGCGATCTGCCTGATGCTGATCGTCTCCGGGATCTTCCTGCCGTACACGCCGTTCAGTGACGAGATCCGCAGCACCCTCGAATCCGTCTTCAACACGGCGAACACCACGGTCAACAACATCGGAACATCACGCTAGGTGATGTCCGTGCCGGTTACCGGTTACCGGTTACAGCCCGCAGACGCACGGTTCTGACCGCACTGGGGGCCCGAACCGCCGTCCGCAGGGCCTGTAACCGGTAACCGGTAACTGCCTCCAACTACACAGTGTCACCTATGGAGGGTCGTGGAACTCCTCGTTCTCCTCGCCATCACCTACCTCGTAGGCGTCGACAACACCCACGGCAAATACGAGAAGGCGGGAATCAAAAAGCCCCCGCCGAAACCGAATGCGAAATGGTCACCGACCAGGGCACCGGACACCTTCCGAAACGCCGCCTACAACGCAGCCGCAAAAACTCATTACGGGCTTCTCGCGGGTGCGCACTGGGCCGGGGGACTTCGGGATGGGTGGCGTTCCGCCTACCTGAAGAAGCCGGGCACCAAGCCTTCCGGTTCGGCTTCCGCCCAGCCTGCGCAGGGGCCCTCCGCGCCTGCCTCGGGGGCGACCGTGCCGCCGAAGCCGACCACACCCCCGACACCGCCGCCCACTCCGCCCACCACCGCCCCGCCGCCGGGGCCGACGATCCCGCCGCCCGGCACGATCCCGCAGCCCCGCACCGTCCCGCTCCCCGACCACGTCAGGAAGGACCCCGCGATGCAGCCCAACCCGCCCGTTCCGCACACCGCGACCGTCGACGCCAACGGCGTCCACGTCACCACGGCCGCCGGCAAGAGCCGCACCTACAGCGGCGGTGAGGTCATGACCCTCACGCAGGTCATCGACCTCGCAGAAGGCGCGGCCACCCTGTGCCAGTCCAGCACCGACACATGCCTGGAACTCGTCGACGAGTCCACCCAGCTCGCCGCGGACTGCGACGTCCTGATCGCCGACATCACGGAGAAGGGCGTCGGCGACAACCTGATCGGCAAGTGCGAGCACCTCAAGGAACAGCTCGACCTCCAGGCCGCCGCCGCCCAGAAGCTGCACGACCAGATCCAGGGCGGCGAGGAAGAGTGCCGGACCGCGTCCGCGAACGCCGAGGTCCGGCACGGCCAGATCTTCCGGGCCGTCGCGGACTCCCCGCTGACCAAGCCCGCCGAACGCGACTTCTACAACGCCCGATAGGGGAAGCCCGCATGTCTGCCACCGAATCCCTCAAGGACGCCGCCACGTACGCGGCCCTGCGCACCAAGTTGGCCTGGCTCACCCACCAGGTCCACTCCCATGCCGACACGGTCACCAAGCTCGCGGCCGAGGTCGATGAGACCGCGGAGCAGATGCAGGACGCCGCCGAGACGATGAAGGCGCTGGCCGTGGACGACGCCACCACCGCCGAGTTCGCGGACGCGGCGCTGGCCATGACCGGCGCGAAGGACGCGGCCGGCGCCTACACCGCCGCGGCGGAAACTGCGGCCGCGGCCGCCGACGACGCGAAGACCACCACGGAGTCCGACCACGGCGGCATCGCGGATGCCGTGGACACGTCCCCGGTCGAGATGGCCGAAGCCGCCTTCTACACCCAGCCGTAAGGAGAGCCGGACCATGGGGCCGACCCGAGCACAGTTCATCCAGTACGCGCCCGCCGCCCTCGCCGTGGCATCCGTGTCCGCCGGCCCCTGGTCCGCCCTCGCCGCCGCAGCGGCCGGAGCGGGGGCCTGGGCCATCGACGCCTCCGCCCCCGCCCTGCGCTCCCTGATCGCCTGCGGCATCACCGCCACCGGCTGCGGCATCGCCGCCCACCAGATCCTGGCGAGCGGAATGGATCCACTGTTCGCCCTCGGGCTGGCGGTGCCAGCCGGAGCGGCAATCCTCGCCCACCACCGCAACACCGCTGGTGCACTACCCGCCCTGCCCGCCACGATCGCGGCGGGGGAGTCTTCGCAGGCGCAGGTGATCACGGCGTGGTGGGCGGAGTTCATCTGCGGCCCGACCCAGACCGAGGGCCGCAAGCTCATCCAGCCCGGCGCCAGCCTCGCGCACCTCACCCTCGACGTCGGCGAGGACCACGTGTCCTTCACTGGGATCATCACCCTCCCCCAGGGACAGCAGGTGAGGGTGAAGGCGGCAGACATCGCCTCCGTCTACGGAGTCCCCGTCTGCCAGGTGGAGATGGGAGACCCCAAGCACTACGCCCCCAACGCCCTGCCCGTGACGGTGCACCTCAAGCAGCCGTCGGCGGCGCCCGCCATGGTGGCCAGTACGCCGACGTCTCCGGAGGAGCTGTGGGCCGCGCACGTCGCCGTCCCGGACGGCGCGATGCCCGGAACCACGCTGACCCTCACCCGCTTTGACGGGCCGCTGGACTGGGAGGGCATCGCCACCCGCGACCGCAAGGCCATCGGAACCGTCAACCTGCAAGACCTCGCGGCGAACCTTGCCCTCTCCACCATCCAGATCGCTCTGGCCCCCACCGAGAAGCCCTCGCAGATGGGCGTGCGCGTGATGAAGGAGCACGCGCTGATGCACGGCACGATGCTCTCCACGGTCGTCGGCGAACTGGCCATGGACTCACGCGGCTACGTCCGCCTCGGCACCTACATCGACGGCCAGGCCGCCCTTGTCCCCCTAGCGCAGTCGGGTTCCGGTGCCCGCCACCTCTACCTCGTCGGCGGGTCCCGCTCCGGGAAGTCCGGAGTGCTGGAACAGCTCCTGCTCTCGGCCCACAAGTCTCGTATCGCGGTGATCCTGGCCTCGCCGCAGGCCGGCACCATCGCCGGAGCCCCGCTCGCCGCCCACTGCGGCGACGGGCTCGACGAGGCGATGGGCGCCCTGCGCCTTGCCTACGCGCTGATGCTGGACCGCGAGGCCCGCTACCGCACCCCGTCCTTCCCCTTCACCGACCCGCTCGTCCTGATCGTCATCGACGAAGCACACATGCTGCTGTCGGCCTCCTCCCAGTACCACGCGGAGGCCAAAGCGATCGTCGAGCAGCTCACCCGCCGGTCCCTCAAGCGCGGGATCGGCGTGGTCCTGGCCACCCAGACCCCCCTGGCCGAAGACCTCGGCAACTCCTCGATCATCCGCTCCCAGCTCCTGATTGGCGGCGGAGCGGTGTTCCTGCGCTGCGCCAAGGGCCAGGGCTCCCTGGTAGGCGCGAACGCGGTCCAGGGCGCTGAGGGCATCGACCTGTCGATGATCCCCGACTCCTGGCCCGGCCAGGCCAAAAGGGTCGCCGACCGGGACATGAGCGGCCTGGACACCACGGCGGTCGCCCACCCCGAGGACGCCACCTTCGGCCTCGGCTACCTGTTGACCCCCGGCTCGCAGGCCGTCCAGTTCCGCTCCCTCTACCTGGACGTCCCGCCCGTCTCCCTCGCAGGGGACGCGACGCCCGTCGCCGTTGAGGACTGCCAAGCCTGGCGCCTGCGCGAGGCGATCACGCACACGCCGGTGGTCGACCAGCGAGGCAAGAACCTGATCGGCAGCCTCTCCGACCTCCTTACCAAAGCCCAGCACGGGACATCCCCACTGCCGCCACAGCGGGTCCAGACCGACCCCACCAGCCCCGCACCCGCGGGGGACGGACAGGAGCTGATCAAGCCGAGAATCCTCGAACTGCTGACGGAGGGATCCATGCCTATGACCGCCGAGATCATCGCCCGAAAGCTGGGCACGTCCGCGAACAAGATCAAGCCGCGCCTGTCCGAGCTGAAGAAGCGAGGCGAGGTCACCAACGAGAACGGACTGTGGAGGGCCGCATGAACCGCACTGCAACCGAGTTCACCCCTATCGACCTGGACCTGTACGCGAAAGCGTTCCAGCTCCTCGACCCCACACCGGAACCCGTCGAGCCTGCGGCCCCCGCCGCTCCCACCCCGGTATCCCTGATCCTCGCCGCCGAGCCCGTACACCGGCCCGGCCCGGTCGAGAAGACTCTCACCGACGCCCTCACCTTCCTCGACACCCACGGCTGGGCCAAACACCGCCTCATCCACCCCGAGGGCGCCCGTTGCTCCATCGGCGCCCTGCGCGCCGCCGCCGGCGCCCGCAACGCCGCCTACCGCGACGCCGGCAACCTCCTCCTGGACGAAGCCCGCCGCCAGCACGGCCAGCACTGGGAGGCGATCCCGGCCTGGAACGACTCCCACACCGGACCGCAGGTCCGCAGCGTCTGGGAAGCCGCCATCCAGCGCGCCCACCACCAGAACATCTAAGGCTGGAGCCGTCCGTGTCGTTCTCGTTCACCGACCCCAAACCAGACCGCAACCGCTCCGACCGCTCCTTCACCTTCACCGAACCGGCGGACGTAGAAGAGAAGCTCCAGACGATCACCGATCTCGCCCACGAAATCCTCCGCCTCACCGCCGAGGTACGCGCGCAGATCCGCAGCTGAGCACGCCCAGCAGAAACGACGAGGGCGGCCCCGTCTCACCAGAGTCCGGGCCGCCCTCACCCGTGTCCGGGCGCGCCACCGGCACCCTCAACAACCGCTGAAAGGCGACCGCGTGAACCAGCCCTTGACCGAGCGCGTCGCCGACGCGCTCGCCCTCCTCACCGGAACACGCACCATCCGCTGCCCGCACACCGGATGCAGGGTCTCGGTCCGCTACCGCCACGTCACCCCCGACGAGGCCAAGCGCCTGACCGACCTGGCCACCGACCACACCCGCCACTGAGAACAGCGAGGGCGGCCCCGTCTCGCCAAAGCCGGGCCGCCCTCATCTCCCGATCGACTCAAGACCTGGAGGTCTCCAGCATGACCCAACAGATGCTGCCCGCGCACCTGCGCGTCGCGCTCGACCTCGCCCACCGGGGCGTGCCCGTACTGCCGTTACGAGCCGACAAGGGCCCCATGGGCAACTGCTCCGTCTGCCGTGACAACGCCTGCGGTGGTCGCCCCAGCATGAAGGTGCCCGGCCCCTGCCAGTGCCCGGCACCTTGCCACGCATGGGCAGCGGCCAGCACGGATGCCAGCCTGCTGACCTCGACCGCATGGCGTCCCGCGTGGCGTCAGGCGGGCGCGGTCGGCTACCACCCTGGCGGGGCCGGGATGACCGTGGTTGACCTCGACAACCCGGCCGCAGTCACCTGGGCCCACCAGACCCTGCCCGCCACCCGCACCGTGAACAGCACCCGCGGCCAGCACTGGATCTACCGAGGCACCATGACCTCCGCGAACGGCGTGCGGCCCGGCGTGGACATCAAGTCCACCATGTCCTACGCCCGCTGGCTGGGGCCCGGCACCGGCACCACGGCGCTCCTGCCCGATGCCGTCCGCGCCCTCGCGGCGAAGGAAGAGGCCACCCCGGCCCCAGGGGTGGGGGTGGCCTCTTCCTCTCCGGTCCGCGCCACGTGGGACCGCCACGTGGCCACCGGGTGCCGCCATACCGAGACCTACGTCCGTATCGGACTCACCACCGGCCTGGCCAAGGTCAGGGCCTGCGTGAAGTCCGGGGCCGGATCGCAGGCCTTCGCCGTGGCCCGCTTCATCGCAGCGCAGCACACGGCCTGCCCCGGCCCCTGCGGGCTGGCTCTCCTCGGGGAGCAGGTCACGGCCGCCGCAGTCTCCGTCGGCGTCCCCGAGCCGTACGCAGAACGCGCCGTCCTCCGAGGCTTCGCCGCGGCCGGGGCAGTCGCATGACCACCGCCGACCAGTACCCCGCCGAACCGGCCCCCGCCCCGGACTCGAGTAGCGCGCCGAAGGTCGTCGCCGAAGGCGTCCTTTCATCTGTTCGCCCTGACCCGCACGCCGACGACGGACGCCGGCCCGTCGCCTGGCTCCACATTGTCGCCCCGCCCTCGTACGAAGCCAGCCCGAGCGTCCGCTCCTGGTGCTCCTGCGGGCGCGACCTCTTCGCCGTCGGACGCGCCCGCGTCCTTGCGCTCATCGCCGACCACGAAGAGCACCGCACCTCTTGCCCCCGCCTCACCCAGCGAAGGGAAGCCGCATGAGTCCGTACGACCCTGAGCTGTGGGAAGGGTTCGATCAGATGACCCCGGAGGACATCACCGGGCGGCACGGGTGGGACGAGCCCGTCCCCCTCAACCCCCGCGGACGGCTCCCCACCTTCCCCGTGGACGCCCTGCCCGACTGGCTCGCCGCCATGACGGCCGGCGTCGCGGAAGAGACGCAGACGCCCGTCGACCTCGCCGGGTGTCTGGCTCTCGCCGTCGTCGGTGCCGCCGCCGGAGGGCGCCTTACCGTGACCGTGCGCGGGCAGTGGAGCGAGCCGGTCAACCTCTACACCGCCGTCGCCCTGCCGCCCGGCAACCGCAAGAGCGCCGTGTTCGGCCTCATGACCAAGCCCCTTTTGGCCGCGGAGAAAGCCCTCATCGAGCTCACGGCGCCCCAGCGTGCTGAAGCCGCCGCCTCCGCGCGGATCGCGAAGGCCGCGGCCGAGAGGGCCGAGAAGATGGCAGCCAACGCCGACGCCGAGAAGCTGGCCGGCCTGACCGCCCAGGCAATCTCTCTGTCTGAGGCAGCCGAGCGGGCCGTCGTCCCGGTCGAGCCGCAGCTCGTCGCAGACGATGTCACAGCCGAGAGCCTGACCAGCCTCCTCGCGCAGCAGGACGGGCGGATCGCGATCCTGTCGCCCGAGGGTGAGATCTTCGAGATCATCGCCGGGCGATACTCCGGCGTCCCGAACATGGGGATCTTCCTCAAGGGCCACGCCGGAGACATGGCCCGCGTCAACCGCCAGGCACGGGACGCCCAGTACATCGAGAACCCCGCCATCACCATGGGCCTGGCCGTACAGCCGGACGTCCTGGACTCCATCGGCCAGATCAAGGGCGCCGACGGACGCGGCCTGCTCGCCCGATTCCTCTATTCCAAGCCCGAATCCCTCGTCGGCTACCGCAACCTCACCCCCGAACTCCTCAGCCCCGACACCGCCGACACCTACGCTCGCAAGCTCGGGAGCCTGGCCCTGACCCTCGCGGCCTGGACCGAGACCGCCGAACTCACCCTCACCCCTGAGGCGGACGCCGTCCTCCTCGCCTACCAGCGCGTCACCGAATCCCGCCTCCGCAAGGACGGGAGCCTCGCGCCGATCGTGAACTGGGCCAGCAAGCGCGACGGCGCCGTCGCCCGCATCGCAGGCCTCCTCCACCTCGCCGCCCACCCCGAGGACGCCTGGACCCGTCCGATCACCGCCGAAACCATGGCCGCCGCCACCCGACTCGGGGACTACTTCACCGCCCACGCCCTCGACGTCTTCAACGCCATGAAGGCCGACCCCGCCCAGGAAGCCGCCCACACGGTCCTGACCCACCTGACCGAGACCCGCACCGCCGCCTTCACCAAACGCGACCTCTTCCGCGCGATGCCCCGCAGCGAGTTCCCCGCCATGGGCGACCTCGACCCCGCCCTGGACCTCCTGGAGGAACACGGCTGGGTCCGCCAGCAGCCCCCGCCGCCCCGCACCACACGCGGCGGCCGGCCGCCCTCCCCCCGCTACGAGACCCACCCCCGCATCACCCCCGCCGCCTGAAAACCCCCGAAACCTCTGACAGAACTGACAGAACCTCCCGACCAGCCGCCTGACCTGCGGAAACGAGCACTTTCGGAGCTCTGACAAAACCTCCGAAAACTCTGACAGAACTCCAAAAACCTCGCCGCGGGCGAGCCGCACGGTCTGACAGAACCGAGGTTTTCGAGGTTCTGTCAGAGTTTTTTGAGGTTTTGTCACGCGGCCCGGACCACCCAAAACCACAGGTCAGAGGCCACATGGCGAGGTTCTGTCAGTTCTGTCAGTACTTTCCTGGGTTTTCGCGCCCAGGACCGAGCTGCAGGAGCCTCCGGCACCTCGGACATACGCGTGCCCATCCGACCCGCCGGAGGAGCAATGCCCGCCCAAAGCGACCCCCGCGCGATCCTGCGCGGCGGACTCCCCGACCGCTACCTCAACCCCGACGACGTCGCTGAAATCCTCGATGTCCCCGTAGAGACCCTCTACCAGTGGCGCAAGAAGCGCACCGGGCCGCCTGGATTCCGTGTCGGCAAGCACACCCGCTACGACCCCGTCGACCTCTACGACTGGATCGCCGAACAGAAGCGCAAGGACATCAGCCAAGCCGCCTAACCCACCACCCGATCAGCGAGGGCGGGCCCAACAGGGCCCGCCCTCAGCGCTTCCCCAGAAAGGCCTCACGTGGCAGGCCACATCCAAGACCGCTGGTTCAAGACCGAGACCGGGCCCGACGGTGAGAGCCGCCGAGTGAAGAGCGGCCGACACGGCACCGGACTGCGCTACCGCGCCCGGTACATCGGCCCGGATGGCTCCGAGACGTCCAAGTCGTTTCCCGACAAGCAGAAGCGCTTGGCCGAACAGTGGCTTAACGAGACGGCCGCCGACATGGCTCGCGGCCAGTACGTCGACCCCCGCGCTGGTCGCATCACCTTCCGACAGTTCGCCGAGAAGTGGGTGGCCACCCACACGACCGAGATCAACAGCCGTGAGGCGGCCGAACGTCGGCTGAGGCTTCACGCGTTCCCGCATATCGGCAACCGCCCCATGCCGTCGTTTCAGCCGGGACACATCCGTACGTGGCTGGGCGCACTGGAGCGGAACGGCCTGGCTGCGTCCCACCGGCGCATCATCTTCGGGACCATCTCCGCAGCTTTCACCGCCGCAGTGGACGACGGGCTGATCACCAAGAACCCGTGCCGAGCACGATCCGTACAGGTCCCGAAGCCCGAAAAGGTCCGCGTCACTCCCTGGACTCCCACGCAGGTGCTGGCTGTACGCGCCGCGCTGCCGGAGCATCTCCGGACGGCGGTGGACCCCGCTGCGGGGTGCGGGCTGCGCCAGGGCGAGGTTTTCGGGCTCTCCGAAGAGGAACTGGACTACGAGGGCGAGTGGATCCATGTGGGGCACCAGCTCAAGCGCATCCGGGGAAAGTACGTGTTCGCGCTCCCCAAGGGAGGCAAGACGCGTTCGGTTCCCCTGCCCCGATCGGTGGCGGCCGCCCTCGTGGCTCACTCGAAGCTGCATCCACCCGTCCGCATCACTCTGCCCTGGCGGACACCAGAGGGTCCGCCCGTGACGAAATCGCTCCTGTTCACCGGGACCGGGGGCAGCTTCGTCCGGGTGAGCTACTTCAACGACTTCATGTGGAAGCCCGCTCTGGCCCTTGCAGGGATCATCCCGCCGGCCGAGGAGGGCAAGCGCTTCGTCGCCTCACCTCACGACGGGATGCACGCCCTGAGGCACTTCTACGCGTCCGTACTCCTGGACGCGGGCGAGAGCATCCGGGCTCTGAGCCAGTACCTCGGGCATGCCGATCCGGGCTTCACCCTGCGCACTTACACCCACCTGATGCCAAGCAGTGAGAGCCGGACCCGGAAGGCCGTTGACGGGCTGTTCGACGGCCCCAATGAGCATGATCACGGCCCAGAGACGGCCCAGTAACCGCCCGATGGCCCTGGCTGACTCGGTTTTACCTGGTCAGGGCCATGTATGGGCTGATGCGCGGGACTTCATCTATTTCTGGCCGATCTACACGGGCCAGTCCATCCCGATGGACTCGTGGCGCGGTCGGATGTGGATGGACAGCTGGGTCTGAGAGGGGGCCGGGGGCGGCAGGATCCGAGGGGTTCCGGTCCGGTAACAACCTGCGCAACACCCGCTCGCACAGCGTAAGGTCCGCACCAGAGGTTCTTTGAACATGTTCAGAGAACGGGGGAACGGGTGGAGGGAACTGACGTGAACGGGGCGGCGAAGGGTGCCATCGTCGGCGGGGTGTTTCTCGCGATGGTCGGCGGGGCCGGGTACGGGGTGTACGCGCTGGTCGGGGACAGCGGCGGCGACGGCAAGGGCGGCGGCGGCTCCGCCGTCCAGGCCGCGAAGGGCAGCGGGCCGGTCACCGACAAGGAGGCCGCGCAGACGGCGAAGGCCTTCTTCGCCGCCTGGGCGGCCGGGGACGCGGGCGCGGCCGCGGAGTTGACGAACAACGTGCAGGCCGCGCAGACGGCCGTGGCCGACTACCGGGCGAAGGCCTACGTGTCCAAGGCCGTGATCACTCCGGGGACGCAGACGGGTACGACCATCCCGTTCAGCGTTTCCGCGGAGGTCACGTACGGGGGCACCAGCAAGCCGCTCGCGTACGAGTCGAAGCTGACCGTGGTGCGCGGGGTGACCAGCGGGAAGCCGCTCGTCGACTGGCAGGCCTCGGTGATCCACCCGCAGTTGCAGAAGGACGAGAAGCTGCGCGCGGGCGCCCCGCCGTCCCCACCGGTCAAGGCCGTGGACCGCAACGGCGAGGAGCTGAGCGCCGAGAAGTACCCCTCGCTGCGGCCGGTCCTCGACCAGTTGCGCCAGACGTACGGCGGCAAGGTGGGCGGCAAGGCCGGGGCCGAGCTGTGGATCGAGCCGCTCGCGCAGGACGCGCCGAAGCGGACCCTGCTGACGCTGGTGGAGGGCGAGCCGAGCACGCTGAAGACGTACCTGGACGCCAAGGTGCAGGCGGCGGCCGAGAAGGCCGTCGCCAAGTACCCGGAGTCCTCGGTGGTCGCCGTCCAGCCGAGCAACGGGCACGTCCTGGCCGTCGCCAACAACCGCAAGGACGGGTTCAACGCGGCGATGGAGGGGCGGCGGGCGCCCGGCTCGACGTGGAAGATCGTGACCGCGGCGATGCTGATCGACCGGGGCAAGGCGGCGGCCGACCAGCCCGCGGAGTGCACCAAGGACGCTTCCTGGGGCGGCCGCACCTTCCACAACCTCGGCAACATCGATTTGCCCGGCGCGAACTTCGCGACCAGCTTCGCCAAGTCCTGCAACACCGCCTTCATCAAGCAGATCGACAACGTCGACGACGACGCGGCGCTGGCGAAGGAGGCCCGGGAGGTCTTCGGTCTCGGGCTGGACTGGAAGACGGGCATCCGCTCGACCGACGGCCAGGTGCCGGAGGCGACGGGCGCGGAGGCGGCCGCCGCGTACATCGGTCAGGGCCGGATCACCATGAATCCGCTGAACGTCGCCTCCTTCACCGCCACCGCGGTCAACGGGACCTTCCGCCAGCCGCTGCTCGTCTCGCCGGAGCTCGACGGGCGGCCCGTCGCGCAGGCCCTGCGGCGGATGAAGCCGTCGGTGCAGCAGCAGCTGGTACGGATGATGAAGCTGACGGCGACCAGCGGCACGGCCCGGGAGGCGATGAGCTCGGTGGGCGGCTCCGACAAGGGAGCCAAGACCGGCTCGGCGGAGGTCGACGGCGCGGGCAACCCGGACAGCTGGTTCACGGGCTTCAGCAGGGACGTGGCCGCGGCGGCGATGGTCGAGGCCGGCGGCCACGGCGGCGATGCGGCCGGCCCGATCGTGGCGACGGTCCTGAACGCGGGTTCCTGACCCGGCACCGCTGCGGAGGTGGCGCCGGAAAGGGCGTCGCGGGGATGGCCGCCGGGCGTTAGCGTGCCCGCATGACGACCAGCACCCATCCCCGCTTCGCGGAAGCCCTGGCCGAGCTGGGGCTCGACGTGACCGTACGTACGTTCCCGGACGGCACCCGGACCGCCGCCGACGCGGCGGCCGCGATCGGCTGTGAGCTCGGTCAGATCGCGAAGTCGCTGATCTTCGCAGCGGACGGGGTGCCCGTGCTGGTCCTGATGGACGGGGCCTCGCGGGTGGACGTGGACGCGGTACGCCGGGAGCTCGGCGCGCAGAAGGTCACCCGGGCGGATGCGGCGCTGGTCCGCGAGACCACGGGCTACGCGATCGGCGGCGTCCCGCCCTTCGGGCACCGGATCCGGACCCGGGTGCTGGCGGACCGGTCACTGCTGGCCCACGACGTGGTCTGGGCAGCGGCGGGAACCCCGCACTCGGTGTTCCCGATGGCCCCGCAGGACCTGATCACCCACGCGGGCGCCACCCTGACCGACGTCCGCGAACGCTGACCGCGACGGCGCGTCCCGCTGCGCCCGGACGGGGTCAGAGTGCGGACTGGACGGCTCGGAGCAGCGACTGGGCCCGCGGGTCGGCGGTGACCGACTTGGCGTGGGCGTTCGTCACGTAGCCGAAGCCGATCCCCGCCTCCGGATCCGCGAAGCCCAGCGAGCCACCCCGCCCGGGGTGACCGAACGACGCCGGGGACAGCAGCGGCGAGGCGGGGCCGTGCAGCATGTGGCCGGGGCCGAAGCGCGTGTTGACCACCAGCACCCGGTCCGGCCCGGACGAGAGCTCCGTACCCGCCAGCCGGACCGTCTCCGGGGTGAACAGCCGCGCACCGTCCTCCGTGTCGCCCAGCAGGGCCGCGTACAGGCCGGCCAGGCCGCGCGCCGTGCCGATGCCCGCAGACGCCGGGAGTTCGGCCGCCCGGAACGCCGGGTCGTTCTCGTCGGGCAGCGGGGTGATCGCCGCGAACGCCCGCCGGGTCGGCGAGGACGGGTCCGCCCACGCCTCCGTAACGTTTCTCCGGGGGCGGGTCCGAAGACCCCCCGCCGCCTGCGGCGGGTCCACCGGGCCCACCCGGCCGACGCGCCCCGTCTCCGCCTCCGGAAGGCCGATCCAGAACTCCAGGCCCCGCGGGCCCGTGACCTCCTGGGCCAGCCACTGTCCGATCGAGGCCCCCGTCACCCGCAGCACCAGCTCCGACAGCAGCCAGCTGTACGTCTGCGCGTGGTAGCCGTGCGCGGAGCCCGGCTCCCAGAAGGCCTGCTGCTCGGCGACCGCACGCGCCCCGGAGATCCCGTCCACCGCCTCGGCGGGGGTCAGCGGAGCGTCCAGCGCCGGCACCCCGGCCCGGTGCGCGAGCAGGTCCCGGACCAGCGTCCGCTCCTTGCCGCCCGCCTTGAACTCCGGCCAGTACGCCCCCACGGGCGCGTCCAGGTCCAGCAGCCCGCGCTGGTGCAGCAGCAGCGGTACGACGGCGGCCACGCCCTTGGTGGCCGAGCGCACCACCTGTGCGGTCCCGGCCGCCCACGGCTCGCCGCCGTCGCCGTCGCCGTCACCGCCGTCGACGTCCTTCGGGCCCGCCCACAGGTCCACGACCTTCCGGCCGTCCCGGTACACGGCCACCGCCGCGCCCCGGTCCCCGAGCACCTCGAAATTGCGCACGAAGGCATCCCGGACGGCCTCGAAGCCCTCCGCCACCTCACCCTGGATGTTCACGAGCGGTCCAACAATCGCCTGATCCGACTTATGCCACCGATACGGTACGCGGGTCGAAGCCGAACGGGAGCTCCAGCCGGTGGGCCCGCATCAGCTCCTCGTCGCACAGCAGGTCCTGCGTGCGCCCGTCGGCCGCGATGACGCCCTCGCTGAGGACCACCGCGCGCGGGCACAGCTCCAGCGCGTACGGCAGGTCGTGGGTCACCATCAGCACCGTCACGTCCAGCGAGCGCAGGATGTCCGCGAGCTCGCGCCGCGAGGCCGGGTCCAGGTTGGAGGAGGGCTCGTCCAGGACCAGGATCTCCGGCCGCATGGCCAGTACGGTCGCGACCGCGACCCGGCGGCGCTGCCCGAACGACAGGTGGTGCGGCGGCCGGTCCGCGAAGGCCTCCATGCCGACCTGCTCCAGCGCCTCGCGGACCCGCGTCTCCAGCTCCGCACCCCGCATCCCGGCCGCCGCCGGGCCGAAGGCCACGTCCTCGCGCACGGTCGGCATGAACAGCTGGTCGTCCGGGTCCTGGAAGACGATGCCGACCCGGCGCCGGATCTCGGCGAAGTTCCGCTTCTCGACCGGCAGCCCGGCCACCGCCACCGTCCCGACCCCCCCGCCGAGGATGCCGTTGAGGTGCAGCACCAGCGTGGTCTTGCCGGCGCCGTTCGGGCCGAGCAGTGCCACCCGCTCGCCCTGGGCGACGGTCAGGTCCACCCCGAAGAGGGCCTGGTGCCCGTCCGGGTAGGCGTACGCGAGGCCGGAGACTTCGAGGGAAGGCGCAGGAGTCACAGCAGTCACAGAATCCATCCCATCAGACAGACGGCGAGCGCCGCCGCCGGGAGTACGGCCGCGTACGCCCACTGGGCGCGGGTGGCCACGACGTCGTCGATCACCGGCATCGAGCCGGCGTAACCGCGGCTGACCATCGCGAGGTGGACCCGCTCACCGCGTTCGTAGGAGCGGATGAACAGGGCTCCGGCGGTTTTGGCCAGCACCCCCCAGTGCCGGATGCCGCGGGCCTCGAACCCGCGCGAGCGCCGGGCGATCGACATCCGCCGCAGCTCGTCGGTGATCACGTCGCCGTACCGGATCATGAAGGAGGCGATCTGCACCAGCAGCGGCGGCAGCTTCAGCTGCTGGAGCCCGAGCAGCAGCGCCCGCAGTTCGGTGGTCGAGGCGAGCAGAACGGAGGCGGCCACTCCGAGGGTGCCCTTGGCCAGCACGTTCCAGGCGCCCCACAGGCCCGAGACGCTGAGCGACATGCCGAGTCCGCCGACGCCGACGCTGACCCGCTCGCCCTGCGCCACGAACGGCATGAGCACGGCGAACGCCACGAACGGGACCTCGATCAGCAGCCGCCGCAGCAGGAACCCGGCCGGAATCCGGGCCGCGGCCGCGACCGCCGCGATCAGGACGGCGTACAGCCCGAAGGCCCACACCGCCTCGCGCGGGGTGGACACGACGACCACGACGAAGGCGAAGGCCGCGGCCAGCTTGCAGTGCGGCGGCAGCGCGTGGACCGGCGAGTGCCCGTGCCGGTAGAGCTTGTGGGCGTGGCCCGCGCCCACCTCAGGCCGCCGTGGTCGAGACGGCCCCGGCGGCCGTCAGGTCGTCCGCGCGACGGCGGCGCACGGTCCAGAAGATCCCGGTGCCGACGGCGACGGTCGCGCCGACGCCGATGACTCCGGCGAGGCCGCCAGAGAGGCGGGCGTCGTCGACGTCCTTGACGCTGTAGTCGGCGAGCGGGGAGCCGGCGGCGGCGTGCTCCTTCACGTTCTGGTCGATGCCCTTGTCGGCGGCGACCTTCTCGAGGCCGTCGGGGCTGGCGGAGGCGTAGAAGGAGACGAAGCCGGCCAGTACGAGGGCGGTGACCAGGCCGGTGATCCACACGGGCTTCGTCGACCGGGCGGCCGCGGGCACGGGCACCGCAGCCGGTGCCGCGGCCGGAGCGTCGACCAGCTCGCCGCCGACGCGCAGCTTCAGCGGCGCGGCCAGTCCGCGCGCCCCGTGGACCAGGTCCGGCCGTACGGCCAGTACGGCGCCCACGGTCGCGGCGGTGATCACGGCCTCGCCGATGCCGATCAGCACGTGCACGCCGACCATGGCGGTGAACACCTTGCCGAGCGGGACGTCGGTGGTCCCGCCGAGGGCGTACAGGAGGGTGAACGTGACGGCCGCGCCGGGCACCGAGAGCAGCGCTCCGGCGAAGGCGGCGACGGTGACCGAGCGCCGGGTGTCCGGCAGCAGCTTCAGCAGCCCGCGGAAGACGGCGTAGGCGATGACCACGGTCACGACGCCCATGGTCATGACGTTGACGCCGAGGGCGGTCAGCCCGCCGTCGGCGAACAGGACGCCCTGCATGAGCAGCACCACGGACACGCACAGCACGCCCGTGTAGGGGCCGACGAGGATCGCGGCGAGCGCCCCGCCCAGCAGGTGTCCGCTGGTGCCGGCGGCGACCGGGAAATTCAGCATCTGGACGGCGAAGATGAACGCGGCGACGAGTCCGGCGAGCGGCGCCGCCCGCTCGTCGAGTTCTCGGCGGGCGCCGCGCAGGCTGACGGCTACCGCGCCTGCGGCGGCGACACCTGCGGCGATGGAGACGGGGGCGTCGATGAAGCCGTCGGGCACATGCATGGGGCTGCTCCGCTTCCTGCGGTCTTTGAGCTGGCAAAGTCTTTAACCGCTCAAGAATAGTGCCCAATTGCAAACCCTTGGCAAGAGCGTCCGCGTCACAAATACTGCCGCGCAGATTCGTGGGAATGTGCGAGGCTGGGGGCAATACGGACTCATATGTTCCGATTAGAGGAGTCTTGTCGTGTCAGCCACCGCCGAGAATCCCCCTACGGCCTCGGCCGCCACCGCCGTCGCCACAGCCGCCGTCGCCACAGCCGTCGTCGCCGCCGCCGTCGAGGAACGCGTCACCGCCCGCGTGATCACCGACGACCCCCTCTACCGGAAGATCCCGGTCGCCCTGCGCTTCGCCCCCGCCGAGCCGCTCGCCGTACGGATCGTCTTCCCCGCCGGGCTCTCCCCCGAGGGCACCGACAACGAGTGGGTCTTCCCGCGGGCCCTCCTCGAGGCGGGCCTCCAGGCCCCGACCGGCACCGGCGACGTACGCGTCTGGCCCTGCGGCCGCGTCCAGGCGGTCGTCGAGTTCCACTCCCCCGAGGGCGTCGCGGTGATCCAGTTCGACATCGCCGCGCTGCGGCGCTTCCTGCGCCGCACGAACGCCCCCGTCACCCGGTAGGCGTAACGGGACCCGGCGAACCGGGACCAGGCCCACGGCGGCCAGACACGACGCGAGCCGACACGAACGGGCCCGGCCCCACACCTGGTGTTCAGGTGCGGGGCCGGGCCCACAGGTGCTGCGGGGCGGGTCAGGCGCTGATCAGCTCGCGGTCCTTGTCCGGACCCTCCGCCTTCGGGGATCCGTCCGCACCCTCGAGGTGCTTGCGCAGGCTCTCGCCCTCCACGTCGACGTTGGGCAGCAGCCGGTCCAGCCAGCCCGGCAGCCACCAGGCCTTGTGGCCGAGCAGTGCGAGCACCGCCGGGACGATCGTCATACGGACGATGAAGGCGTCGAAGAGGACGGCGATCGCCAGACCGAAGCCGATCATCTTGATCATCTGCTCGCTGGCGCCGATGAAGCCCGAGAACACCGCGATCATGATGACGGCGGCCGCCACGACCACCCGCGCGCTGTACTGGAAGCCGGTCACCACGGCCTGGCCCGGGCGCTCGCCGTGCACGTACGCCTCACGCATGCGGGTGACGAGGAAGACCTCGTAGTCCATGGCCAGGCCGAAGACGACGCCCACCATGAAGATCGGCATCATCGACATGATCGGGCCGGTCTGCTCCACGCCGAAGACCGAGCCGAGCCAGCCCCACTGGAAGACCGCGACGACCGCGCCGAGGGCGGCGACCACCGAGAGCAGGAAGCCGAGGGCCGCCTTGAGCGGAACCAGGATGGAGCGGAAGACCAGCATCAGCAGCAGGAAGGCGAGGCCGACGACCAGCGCCAGGTAGGGCAGCAGCGCGTCGTTCATCTTCTGCGAGAAGTCGATGTTCATCGCGGTCGCGCCGGTGACGAGGACGTCGTCCCCGCTGCCGTCGCGGATCGTGTGGACCAGGTTCTCGGTCTCGACGGAGGACGGGCGGTCCTTCGGGATCACCGTGATGACCGCGGCGTCGCCCGCCTCGTTCGGGGCCGGCGGGGTGACCGCGGCCACGCCCTCCAGGCCCTTGATCCGGGCCTCCGTCTCGTCGGCGAGTTTCTTGTCGCCGTCGACGACCACCATCAGCGGGCCGTTGAAGCCCGGGCCGAAGCCCTCCGACAGCAGGTCGTACGCCTTGCGCTGGGTGGTGGAGACCGGCTGGGCGCCGTCGTCCGGCAGGCCCATCTCCAGCTTGCTCGCCGGGATCGCGATGGCGCCGAGGCCGATCACCGCGACGAGCAGCACGATGACCGGGCGGCGCAGGACGAAGCGGGCCCAGCGGGTGCCGCCGTTGGCCTTCGGCTCGGCGCCGGCGGGCTTGGCCTTGCCGAACAGCTTGCTCTTCTTGCCCGCCGGCAGGACCTTCTTGCCCGCGAAGCCCAGGATCGCCGGGACCAGCGTCAGGGCGACGAGGACGGCGATGACCACGGTGCCCGCGGCCGCGAAGCCCATCTTGGTCAGCATCGGGATGTTGACGACGGCCAGGCCCACGAGGGCGATGACCACGGTGAGACCGGCGAAGACGACGGCGGAGCCTGCGGTTCCGGCGGCCCGGCCCGCGGCCTCGTCCCGCTCACGGCCCTCGGCGAGCTCCGCGCGGTAGCGGGAGACGATGAAGAGCGCGTAGTCGATGCCGACCGCGAGGCCGATCATCATCGCGAGGGTGGAGGTGGTGGAGCCGAGGTCCAGCACGTTGGCGAGCGCGGTGATGGAGGAGACGCCGATGCCCACGCCGATCAGCGCGGTCAGCAGCGGCAGCCCGGCCGCGATCAGCGAGCCGAAGGTGATGACCAGGACGATCGCCGCGATCATGATGCCGACGATCTCGCCGGAGCCCGTCTCGGGGGCCGTCATCAGGGCGTCGCCGCCGATCTCGACGGTGAGCCCGGCGGCCTGGGCCGCGGTGCCGGAGTCCTTGAGCGCGTCTCGCGTCTCGTCCTTCAGCTCCATGCCGCTGACGGTGTACTTGACGCTGACGTACGCGGTGGAGCCGTCCTGGCTCACCGCCTGGGCCTGGTACGGGTCGGTGACCGAGGCGACCTCGGCCTTGCCCGGGCCGTCCTTCAGACCGGAGACGATCTTTTCGACCTCGGTCTTGTACTGCGGGTCGTTGACCGAGGCGCCCGCGGGCGCCTTGACGACGATGCGGGCGGTGGCGCCGTCGGCGGCCATGCCCGGGAACTTCTCGTCCAGCACGTCGAAGGCCTTCTGGGCCTCCGTGCCGGGTATGGAGAACGATCCGGAGGTGGGTGCGGACGCCGTCGCCGCGCCGAAGCCGGCGGCGAACAGCAGTGCCACCCATACGAGGACGACGAGGCCGCGGCGCCGGAAGGCGCCCCTGCCGAGTCGGTAGAGGAAGGTAGCCACGGAGGCGGTTCTCCCGTTCAGGTCGTGGGATGGATCCGGGACGGATCAGGGCGTGGAAAGCCGGCCCGACGACGAGAGCGGCGTGTCAGGAGCAGCAGGAAGGTGCGGGCGGACTCAGACGCCGAGGGCGGGGAAGACCACGGAGTCGATGAAGTCGGCGAGGAACGCCTGGTCCACCGATCGGTCCTCCATCAGCGGCAACGCGATGAAGGCGCCGATCAGCATGTGCGGCACGAAACGGATCGCGGGGCAGTCCGGGGCGACCTCGCCCCGGTCCACGGCCCGCTGCAGGATCTCGTCGAGGCCGGAGATCTCCGGCTCCATGAGCAGCCTGCGCAATGCCTGGTGGAGTTCGGGACTCGTGTGGACGGCGTGGGCGAGCCCCCGCAGGAGCGCGGTGTCCTTCGCCATCTGCGCGTTGTCGGAGTGCTCGACCATGCGGTGGAAGTCGCCGCGCAGCGTGCCCGTGTCGATCTCCCGGAGGGAGGTCGGCTGGGTACAGCGCAGCGCCTTGGCGACCAGCTCGGGCTTGCTCCCCCACTGGCGGTAGAGGGTGGCCTTGCTGGACTTCGTACGGGCGGCGACCGCATCCATGGTCATCGCCTCGTAGCCGACCTCGCGGAGGAGGTCGAGGACCGCCTCGTGGAGCTCGGCTTCCCGCTCGGGGGTGATCCGGCTGCGCCGCGACAAGACTTCTTCGGACATCTCCGGCACCTCCCTTCCGAACGAAACTGTTTCGTACACCGATGACGATACCCCCGCCGCGAACGAAACGAAACCGTTCCGTTTCGCTGAGGGAGTGGCATGGATCACCTGTACGAGTTGCCATGCCCCCTTGGCGCGGAAAGCATTGTGGGGTGAGTCACGACGGCGCGTACCTCCGCTTCCCGCACCTCCACGACGATCTGCTGTGCTTCGCCACCGAGGACGACCTCTGGGTCGCCCCGCTGGTCCCCGAAGGCGGAACCCCGGGCCGGGCCTGGCGGATCACCGTCGACCGGACCAGGGTCGGCCACCCCCGCTTCTCCCCCGACGGACGCCACATCGCCTTCACCACCTGGCGCAGCCTCGACCCCGAGGTCCACCTCGCCCCGGTGGACGGCGGCCCCGCCCGCCGGCTCAGCTACTGGGGCGCCACCGACACCCGCGTCTGCGGCTGGACCCCGCCCGACAAGGACGGCCACAGCGACATCCTCGCCGTGTCCTCGCACGGCCAGCCCTTCTCCTACTACGCCTGGGCCTACAGCCTGCCGACCGACGGCTCGCCCGGCGGCAGGCTCCCCTGGGGCCCGGTCTCGGACATCGCCGTCCACGAGGAACCGGGCGGGGAGCGGCGCACCCTGCTGCTGACCGGCAAGCCCCCGCACGAGCCCGCCGCCTGGAAGCGCTACCGCGGTGGCGCCACCGGCCGCCTCTGGCTGCACGGCAAGCAGCTGCTGGAGGACGTCGAGGGCCACCTCGACGCCCCGATGTTCGTGGACGGCCGGATCGCCTTCCTCTCCGACCACGAGGGCATCGGCAACCTGTACTCCTGCCTGCCCGACGGCACCGACCTGCGCCGGCACACCGACCACGAGGAGTTCTACGCCCGGCACGCCTCCAGCGACGGCTCCCGGGTCGTCTACCAGTGCGCCGGGGACCTCTGGCTGGTCGACTCGCTGTCCGCCGGCGCCGCCCCGCGCCGGCTCGACGTCCGCCTCGGCGGGCCCCGCGCGGGCCGCCGTACGTACCAGGTCCCGGCCGCGAGCCACGTCGACTCGCTCTCCGTCGACGCCACCGGCCGGGCCAGCGCGGTCGTCATCCGCGGCAGCCTGTACTGGCTCACCCACCGCGACGGGCCCGCCCGGACCATCGCCGACACCCCGGGCGTGCGGGTGCGGCTGCCGGAGATGCTCGGCAGCAGCGGGCAGGTCGCGTACGTAACCGACGCGGAGGGCGAGGACGCGATCGAGATCGCCTACCTCCCGCGGGCCTCCGGGGACCGCGAGCCGCGCCGGCTGGCCTCCGGCGAGCTGGGCCGCGTACTGGAACTGCTCTCCGATCCGGACGGGGAGCGGCTCGCCATCTCCTCCAACGACGGGCGGCTGCTGCTGATCGACGCCGGCGAGGAGTCCAACGGCGAGGTCACCGAGCTGATCCGGTCCATCAACGGGCCCGTCACCGACCTGGCGTTCTCGCCCGACGGGGCCTGGCTGACCTGGTCGCACCCGGGCATCGGGCGCTCGCTGCGCCAGATCAAGATGGCCCGCATCTCCGGCCCCGGCCCGCGCGCGATCGTCGACGTCACCAACGGCCGATTCGAGGACGACCACCCGGTCTTCACCCGCGACGGCCGCTACCTGGCCTTCCTGTCCTGGCGCGGTTTCGACCCGGTGTACGACGTGCACACCGGCGACCTGTCCTTCCCGCTGGGCTGCCGCCCGTACCTGGTGCCGCTGTCCTCGGCGACCCCCTCGCCGTTCGCGTTCACCCCCGACGGCCGCCCGGCGGCGGGCGGACTCGACCCGGGCGAGGGCGAGGCCGCCCCCGAAGGCGACGGCGCGGTCACCGTGGAGGTGGAGGGACTGGAGAGCAGGGTCACCCCGTTCCCGGTGACGGCGTCGAAGTACTCGGCCCTGTACCCGGTGCACGGCGGCGGACTGGTGTGGCTGCGCTGGCCGATCTCGGGTGCGCTCGGCGAGACCTTCGCCAACCCGGCCGACGTCAGCGGCAAGCCGACGCTGGAGTACTTCGACATCACGAAGGCGCGCAAGTCCGAACTGGCCTCCGGGCTGGACTGGTTCGCGGTCAGCGGCGACGGCACCCGGCTCGTCGTCAACGAGGACGGGGACCTGCGCGCGGTACCGGCGACCGAGTCCGGCGACGGCGACTCCACCGTCTACCTGGACCTGCGGCGCATCCTGCACGAGGTGGACCCGGCGGCCGAGTGGCGCCAGGCCTTCGAGGAGGCCGGGCGGCTGATCCGCGCGTACTTCTGGGAGCCGGACATGTGCAACATCGACTGGGACGGAGTGCTGCGCCAGTACCGCCCCCTGGTCGAACGGGTCGCCTCGCCCGACGAGTTCGCGGACCTGCTGCGCGAGGTGCTCGGCGAGCTCGGCACCTCGCACGCCTACGTCTCCCCCGCGCGCCGCAACGAAGGCCCGCCGCACTACCAGCGGCCCATCGGGCTGCTCGGCGCCAACCTCGTGCACCGCGAGGAGGGCTGGGTGCTCGCGCGGATCCTGCCGGGCGAGTCCTCCGACTCCAAGGCCCGCTCCCCGCTCGCCGGCACCGGCATCCGGGAGGGCGCCGTGCTCACCCATGTCGACGGCCGGCCGGTGGACCCTGTGACCGGGCCCTATCCGCTGCTCTCGGCGGCCGGGGGCACCACGGTCGAGCTGACCTTCAAGCCCGCCGAAGGCGAGGGCCGGGCCCGGCGGGTGGCGATCGTGCCGCTGATCGACGAGCGGCCGCTGCGCTACCAGGACTGGGTCTCGAAGCGGCGCGCGGTGGTCCGCGAGGTCAGCGGCGGCAAGTGCGGCTACCTGCACATCCCCGACATGGGCGGCTCGGGCTGGGCGCAGTTCAACCGGGACCTGCGGATGGAGATGTCGCGGCCCGCGCTGATCGTGGACGTACGCGGCAACGCGGGCGGGCACATCAGCGAGCTGGTGGTGGAGAAGCTGACCCGCTCGATCCTCGGCTGGGACCTCACCCGCAACGCCCAGCCGGTGTCGTACGCCTCCAACGCGCCCCGCGGTCCGATCGTGGCGCTGGCCGACGAGGCGACCTCCTCGGACGGTGACATGATCACCGCGGCCTTCAAACTGCTCGGGCTCGGCCCGGTGGTCGGCCAGCGCACCTGGGGCGGTGTGGTCGGCATGACCGGTCGGCACACCCTGGGCGACAGCACGGTCATCACGGTGCCGATGAACGCCGCCTGGTTCCCGGAGTACGGGTGGTCGGTGGAGAACCACGGCGTGGATCCGGACCTCGCGATCCTGCGCACCCCGCTCGACTGGGCGGAGGGGCGGCACGCGCAGCTGGACGACGCCGTGTACCTGGCGCTGGAGCTGCTCGAGCAGGAGCCCGCGGCGGTGCCGCCCGGCTACGCGGACGTACCGGACCTGCGGCGTCCGAAGCTCCCGCCGAGGCCGTAGGGGCCGTGGGAGCCGCCGGCATGCAGAAGGGGCGCGGTCCGTGGACTGCACGGGCCGCGCCCCTTCTGGCGTACGGGCGTCCGGGCGTCAGAAGTCCCAGTTGTCGTCGAGCTCGTCGTGGACCTTTTCCTTCTTCTTCTTGGCCGGCTCGGAGGTTTGCGCACCGCGCTCGGACGCCTCGTCCTTCGCGCTCCTCCCGGCCGTCCCGGCCTTGTCCTGGAGCTCTTTCGCCTTGTCCTGGAACTGGTCCTTGATGCCCATGCTGGTCACTCCCGGTGGGGTGTAGGGGACTGGGGCTCGACCAGATTTGCACGAGCGGACAAAGCTCGCATTTCGATCAATGGCGCCCGGTGTCCTGCGCGCGCTCCTTCTCGTCGGCGGCCCCTCCGGCCCCCACAAGTCCCCTGGAGACGCTCGTCAGCCTGGGCTCGAAGCGCTTCATCTCCCGCTGCCCGACGGTCGCGATGATCCCGGGCAGGTAGCCGCGCACGCCCTGCATCCCGCGCAGCCACCACTGCGCGTACACGTGCGGCGAGCGCCGCTCGATGCCGGCCACGATCCGGTCGACGGCCGGGCCCAGCGGGTACGTGCGGTTCGACGGCCAGGGCAGTCGCTGGCGCAGTTCCCGCATGACGTCGTCCTGGTCGGCGCCGCGCACCATGTCGGTGTCGGTCCACGAGAGGTAGCCGACGCCCACCTTGACGCCCTTGTAGCCGACTTCGGCGCGCAGGCAGTGCGCGAAGGCCTCGACGCCGGACTTGGAGGCGCAGTACGCCGTCATCATCGGCGCCGGCGTGATCGCGGCGAGCGAGGCGATCTGCAGGAAGTAGCCGCGGCTCTCCATGAGTACGGGGAGGAAGGCGCGGGCGGTGACCGCCCCGCCGATCAGGTTGACCTCGATCACCCGCCGCCAGGCCTCGGGGTCGGAGTCGGCGAACGGGCCGCCGGCCGCCACTCCCGCGTTGGCGACGACGATGTCGACCTTGCCGAAGCGCTCCTTGACCTCCTGCGCGACCCGGGCCATGACCTCGTGGTCGGTGACGTCGGCGTGCCAGTGGTCGCTGTCGGTGTGCAGCCGTTCGGAGACTTCCTTGAGGGCCTCCGGCTCCAGGCCCACCAGCGCCACCTTCGCGCCGCGTGCGGACAGCTTGCGGGCGAGCAGCTCGCCGACCCCGCGTGCGGCGCCGGTGACGACGGCGACCTGTCCTTCCAGACTCCTGCGCGCACTCACTGCGTGACCTCCTTCAAGAAGTGCGCGCTCAGCTCGCGCACGGCGTTCGTGACGGCCTCGGGGGCCTCGATCGGGGTCATGTGCCCCATGCCGGTCAGCTCGGTCAGCCCCACGCAGTGCGGCAGCGCGGCGGCGAGCGCCCGGGCGTGCACGATCGGGGTGAGCCGGTCGTCCTTGCCGCCGATGACGGCGGTGGGCACGGTGAGCGCCGCCAGGTTCGCCTCGAGGTCCAGGCCGGCCAGCACCTCGGACCAGGCGTACCGCACCCCGGTGGGGCAGCCGTGCACGATACGGGCGCAGGCCTCGACCCTGTCGGGCGCGGACCCGGGGCCCATCGTGGCGTACTTCAGCACGCGCTTGGCGACCGGCGTGACGGGCCCGAGCGGGGCGCGCGCGCCGAGTACGGCGCCGGTGATACGGGTCCGCACGCGCCCGGGGCGCAGTGGCACGACCAGCGCCTCCGCGACCAGTCGGGCGCTGCCGGTGCTGCACAGCAGCGCGGCCGCGGCGTGCTCGGCGAACTCCGGCCGCCCGGCGGCGGCCATGATCGTCATGCCGCCCATGGAGTGTCCGGCGACGACCGCCCGCCGGCCGGGGGCCAGGGTGGCTCCCATGACGGCGACCAGGTCGTCGGCGAGGGCGGTGGTGTCGTAGCGGGTGGCGGCGGGGCTGCGCCCGTGCCCGCGCTGGTCGTACGCGATGACCCGGTGGTCCCGGGAGAGCTCCCGGATCTGCGCGGCCCAGAAGGCGGTCGAGCAGGTCCAGCCGTGCGCCAGCACCACGGCCGGCGCGCCCTCGTCCCCGTGCTCCTCGACGTGCAGCCGGGACCCGTCGGCGGAGACCGCGACCAGTTCCCGCCGGGCGGTGGGAGGTGCGTACGGCCCGGAGGTGACGTGCGGCGGCCGGCTCATGCGACGCCCTCCTCGGCGGTGGCCTGCGCCGCCCGGGCCGGGACCCGCTCGCGCTCGGCCTCCCGGAGGCGGACGACCTCGTACTCGGACAGGTCCACGCTCCGCGTCTCCTTCCGGAACTCGCCGGTGGTGCCCGGCCAGACCGTCGTGTTGCGCCCCTGCGCGTCCAGGTACCAGCTGGTGCAGCCGCCGGTGTTCCACACCGTCCGCTGCATGCGGACCTGGACCTGCCGGTTCCACCGGTTCACGGCGGAGGGCCGGGCCACGAGCGCGACGGGCCCGCCGAGGACGTCGAGCTGGCGCAGGTAGTCCGCCATGTAGTTCAGCTGCGACTCGATCATGAGGATCATCGAGCTGTTCCCGAGCCCGGTGTTCGGCCCGATGATCGTCATCCAGTTCGGGAAGCCGGCCGCCGTCGCCCCGCGCAGCGACTGCATCCCGTCCTTCCAGTGGTCCGCGAGGGTCCGCCCCTCCGCGCCCACCACCCGGTCGGCGATCGGCATGTCCGTGACGTGGAAGCCGGTGCCGAAGACGATCGCGTCGACCTCGGTCTCGGTTCCGTCGGCCGCGATCAGGGTGTTGCCGCGGATCTCCTTCAGCCCGGAGGCGACCAGGTCCACGTTGGGCCGGGCGAGCGCCGGGTAGTACTCGCTGGAGAGCAGGATCCTCTTGCAGCCGATCCGGTACGAGGGCGTCAGCTTGGCCAGCAGCGCCGGGTCCTTGATCGAGCGCGCCATGTTGGCCTTGGCCAGCGACTCGATGAGCCCGAGCTGGTTCGGCCGCTTGGTGAACGCGCTGACCTGGAGCTCCCGGATCCCCCACAGCAGCCCGCGGCGGGCCGCCCGGGTGAACGGCAGCTGGCGGTGGAGCCAGCGCTCCACGCTGCTGATGGCCCGGTCGGTGCGCGGCATCACCCACGGCGGGGTCCGCTGGAACAGCGTGAGCCGCTCCACGTCGGGTGCGATGGCCGGGACGATCTGGATGGCCGAGGCGCCGGTGCCGATCATGGCGACCCGCTTGCCGCGCAGGTCGTAGTCGTGGTCCCAGCGCGCGGAGTGGAAGACCTTGCCGGGGAACTCGGCGAGCCCCGGAATCTCCGGCATCTTCGGGTCGGACAGCGGCCCGGTGGCGGAGACGACCACATCGGCGGTGAGCTCCCCGGCCGCGGTCTCGATCTCCCACCTCAGCCCGTCGGCGTCCCAGCGCATCATCCGGACCTCGGAGTTCAGCCGGATGTGCGGGCGCAGCCCGAAGGTGTCGGCGACGTGCTCCAGGTACGCCCGGATGGCCGGCTGCCCGGAGAAGGTCCGCGGCCAGTCGGGGTTGGGAGCGAACGAGAACGAGTACAGGTGGGAGGGGACGTCGCACGCGCACCCGGGATAGCTGTTGTCACGCCAGGTCCCGCCGACGGAGTCGGCTCGTTCCAGTACGACGAAGTCCGTGATCCCCTCGCGCCGCAGCCGTACGGCCGCGCCCAGCCCGCCGAACCCGGACCCGATCACTGCCACTCGTACGTGTTTGCGCTCGTCCATGCCACCCATGCCGCCCATGCCCGCCGCCTTCCGCTTCCGCAGTCCCAGCCCAGCCCAGTCACAACCACAGCGCCCACACTGCCAGCAATCACTGGCACAATCGGGAGAGTAGAGCAGCTCCGTACTCATGGGTAGAGGTCGCGCCCGGAAAGTTACTGCCGGTACGCCATAGGCTTCGCCTGTGGAACAGACGGAAGCAGGGACGACAGTGCGTGAATACCGTACGGAGGAACTGGCCGAGGCGGCCGGCATCCCCGTCCGCACCCTGCGCTTCTACCGCGAGCGCAAGCTCCTCCCGCCGCCGCGCCGCGAGGGCAGGATCGCCTGGTACGACGACCACCACCTGGCCCGGCTGCGCACCATCGCCGCCCTGCTGGAGCGCGGCCACACCCTCGGCGGCATCGCCGAGCTGACCGCCGCCTTCGAGAACGGCCGCGACGTCGGCCAGCTCGGCGAGCTGCTCGGCATCGGCTGGTCCGAGGAGACCCCCGTACGCCTGACGCCGGAGGCCCTCGCCGACTACTTCGAGGGCGAGGTCACCCCGGAGAACCTGGCGGCCTCCCTCGACCTCGGCTACCTCGCCACCGACGGCGACGCGATCGTCCACGTCAGCCGCCGGCTGCTGGACGTCTCCTCGGCGCTGGTCCGCGAGGGGGTCCCGCTCTCGGCGGTCCTGGAGACCGGCCGCCGGGTCCGCGAGCACGCGGACGCCATGGCGGCCCTGTTCACCGAGCTGATCTCCACGCACCTCACGGAGGAGGCCCTGCCCCGCCTGCGCCCGCTCGCCAAGAGCGTGGTCGAGGCGGAGCTCACCATGGCGATGGACCGCCTGCTGGCGTCAGGGGCTCAGGACCCCAGCTCGTAGACCACCGTCACGGGCGCGTGGTCGGACCAGCGCTCCGGATGGGTCTCGGCCCGCTCGACGAAAGCCTTCACGGCCCGGGCGGCCAGACCCGGGGTCGAGACCTGGAGGTCGATGCGCCACCCGGCGTCGTTGTCGAAGGCCCGCCCGCGGTAGGACCACCAGGAGTAGGGCCCCTCGGTGTCGGGGTGCAGGCTCCGTACGACGTCGACGTACCCGGCGGTGCCGTACACCTCCCCGAGCCACTCCCGCTCCTCGGGCAGGAAGCCGGCGTTCTTCCGGTTGGTCTTCCAGTTCTTGAGGTCCGCTTCTTGGTGACAGATGTTCCAGTCACCACAGACGACGACCTCGCGCCCGCCCTCGGCGGCGCGCACCTTCAACTCGGCGAGGTAGGGGAGGAACTCCCCCATGAACCGGTACTTCTCGTCCTGCTTCTCGGTCCCGGCCTCGCCGGAGGGCAGGTAGAGGCTGGCGACGGTGACACCCGGAAGATCCGCCTCGAGGTAGCGCCCGCTCGCGTCGAACTCGTCGCTCCCGAATCCCACCCGCACGGCGTCGGGCTCGCGGCGCGTGTACAGCGCCACCCCGGCCCGCCCCTTGGCGGCGGCCGGCGCGAACACCGTGTGCCAGCCATCGGGCTTGCGGACCTCGTCCGGGATCTGCTCCTCCTCGGCCCGCACCTCCTGGAGGCAGACCACGTCGGCATCCGACCCGGCCAGCCACGGGGAGAACCCCTTCTTGGCGGCGGCGCGGATCCCATTCACATTCACGGAGGTCACGGTGAGCATCCCCGCACCCTAACCGGAGCGTTCCGTACGATGTTCGGATGTCTCACGGGATCCAGCTCCGCGCCGTGCCGTACGACCACCCGGACGCGGTCAAACTCAACGACCAGGTCCAGCTCGAGTACCAGGCGCTCTACGGCGGTGAGGGGGATGTCACACCCCTCCACCCGGCGATGTTCGCCCCGCCGAACGGCCTGTACGTGCTGGCGTACGACGCCTCGGGCACGCCGGTGGCCAGCGGCGGCTGGCGCAGCCAGGACGAGAACGACGAGGGCTACGCGGACGGCGACGCCGAGATCAAGCGCATGTACGTGGTCCCCGAGGCCCGCGGCCTGGGCCTGGCCCGCCGCATCCTGGCCGAACTGGAGTCCGACGCCCGCGCGGCGGGCCGCACCCGCATGGCCCTGGAGACGGGCGACCGGCAGCCGGAGGCGATAGCCCTCTACCTCTCGTCGGGCTACACCCTCGCGCCGAAGTTCGGCCACTACCGCCACTACGACTCGAGCCGCTGCATGGCAAAACCGCTCGCCCCCTGACGCGCCCCTCTCCTCCTTGACGCGCCCCTCGCACCGCTGCGCGGGCTTCGGACCGCTGCGGCGGACTCCGTCCGCCGGCCTGCCGGGCCGGCCCGGCCCATCCCCAGCCCCGCCGACGTTTGAGGCGCGGGGGTCCGGGGACAGAGCCCCCGGGGTTTGGGGCGGAGCCCCGGGTCCTTCCAGCCCGTCCGGCGTTTGAGGACCGGGGTCCGGGGCGGAGCCCCGGGATACGGAGAAAGGGCGGGGCGGGGAGAAGAGCCCGCGCAGCGGCCCGGCAGGGCTACCGCGGGAGCCACTCCGCCCGGCCCGTCCCCCACCGTGACGGCCCCCGCCCCCACCCCCCGAACGGCAGCGGCGACCCCGCGTACCGCAGCACCCCGTACCCCGAGTCCACCTCCCGCAGCCACGGCTCCGCCGCATAGGCCTCCCCGGAGCGACCGGCGGAGCCGTCCGCCGGAACCTCCCGCACGAGCCACGACGCCGTCCCCGCCAGCGAGAACCGCAAGGCCCGCCCACCCCCCGCGGCCAGCGCCCGCAGCACGCCCGCCGCCACCAGATACCCGGTCCCGTGATCCAGCGCCTGCGCCGGCAGCACCCCCGGCATACCCGGCACCCCCTCCGCCCCGTACGCCGCCGCCACCCCGTACCCCGCCTGCACCAGCGAGTCGAACCCCCGCCGCCCCGCCCACGGCCCCTGCCACCCCCACGCGCACAACTGCGCCACCACCAGCCCCGGCCGCCGCTCCAGCAGCTCGTCCGCGCCGAGCCCGTACCGCTCCAGCGCCCCCGGCCGGTACCCGGTCACCACCACGTCGGCCTCGGCCAGCAGCCCCTCGAAGACGGCCCGGTCCTCCGCCTCCGCCAGGTCCAGCAGCGCCGACCGCTTCCCGAACCCGGTGTCCGCGTGCGCGTCGTCCGACTCCGGCAGCCGCGGCGAGTCGATCCGCAGCACGTCCGCCCCCAGCAGCCCGAGCGTCCGCGTCGCGACCGGCCCCGCGATGACCCGGGTCAGGTCCAGCACCCGCACACCGGCCGCGGGCAGCGGCCCGGGCCCGAGAGACCGCCCGGCGCGCCCGGCCCGCCCGGCGCCTCCGTACTCCCGTACCTCCACCAGCGGCTGCGGGTCCCCGTACTCGGCCGCCACCGCGACCGCCAGGCCGCCCTCCCCGTACACCAGCTCCTGCACCTCGACCGCCCCGCGCCCCGCCACCGCGTCCCGCAGCGCCTCGGGCGTCGCCGACGGCAGTCCCAACGCCCGTACCAGCGCGGTCCGGTGATACGGATAGTTGGCGTGCGTCCGCACCCACCCGTCCGCGGCCCGCCAGAACCCCGACAGCGGCGCGAAGTTCACCGGCTCGCGCCCCGCCACCCGCAGGTGCCGCTCGCTGACGAACGCGGTGGCCACGGCCCCCTCGTCCACCACCAGCGGCTCCACCTCGTCCGCCGCGCGTCCCGCCCGTACCGCGACCAGCTCCGCCGCTGCCAGCGCGCACACCCCCACGGTGGCCCGCGCCAGCTCGCGTACGGGCAGGGGCCCCTCCCCCAGCCCGCTGCCGCCCCGGTAGGCCACCCGCCCCACCAGCTCGTCCGCCCCGCCGAGTGCGCCCCAGGCCTGCCGTGTCCCACCGTCGAAGATCGTCATGGGCCCATTCTCCGAAGAACCCGCGCAATGCCGCACGCCCCAGGACGATGCGCAGCGGCCGCCCCACGTGCCCAGGAACCGGACGCAGTTGGGCTTGGTCGCCTACGGGGGAGCCCCAAGGGGATGAACGACCCCGGAAAACACGAAGATCCCGCCCGATCTTGCGATCGGACGGGATCTTCATCGTCTGTGGACCTGTGGGGATTTGAACCCCAGACCCCCTCGATGCGAACGAGGTGCGCTACCAGACTGCGCCACAGGCCCTTGCGACGTGTGAAACATTAGCATCCCCGCGCGGGTGCTCCAAAACCGATACCGGGGAGCGTCCGTGCAGGTCCGGTCATTCGTTCGCGGCGCGCGGGCGGTCGTCGCTCTCGTACTGGTCGAACAGCGGAGTGCGGCCGCGGCCCTGGCCGCGCGGGCGGGCGTTCGGCTGGGGCTTCTGGTCCGGCTTCGGCTCCGCCTTCGGGGCCGGCGACGGCTGGGCGCGCAGGCGGGGGTCCGTCGGCTCGGCCGTGCTGGAGCGGGTCGCGCTCCAGGCGTCCGGGGTCGCCGGGCCGGTGGCGCGCGGGGCGACGGGGGCCGTCACGTACGTCGGCAGCGGGACCGGGACCGGCTCCCAGCTGTCCCCGCGGGCGGGGCCGCGCTCGCGCTCGCGCTGCTGGTCCACCCACTCGGCGTGGTCGGTCTGCTCGACCAGCGCGCGCCGTCCGGCCTCCTGCGGGGAGACGGGTGGCGCAGGGTCCGGTTCGGATCCCGCCGCGGCCTCCGGCTCGCGGCGGCGCGGGCGGTTCTCGCGCAGCTGCCGGGCGGCGGCCTCGGCGCGGCGCCGGTCCATGGTGAACTCGTAGCGGCGCCGCTCCTGGACCCGCAGGTGCACGATGTACGCGCTCAGCAGCAGGGCCGGTACGGCGGGCGCCCAGAGGTAGCCCAGGCCGCCGACCGCCGCGACGATCGCACCCAGCGTGAAGATCAGGAAGAGCAGCGCGGTGGTGCGCCGGCGGCGCGCGAGCACCTGCAGGCGCTGCTCGCGCCGCTGCCGCTCCGCCACGGCCGACCTGGGCTCCGCCCTGGTCGGGGGCACGACGACGGGCCGGGCGTCGGCGTCCACGGAATTCACCGTTTCCGTCGCGGCGTCCGGGTCCGCGCGGTGCGGGGGCTCGGCCTCCTGGTCGCCGCGTTCACGCAGCCCCTTGGCGTAACGGCGCTCCATTCCCGCCCGGCCGGAAAGCAGCCGAATGGCGGTGGAGAAGCGTTCCGTCGGACGGGCTTCGTTCAGCTCGTCCTGCCTCCGGAGCCACATGGGCACCAAGTAGGCGGCCCAGGCCCCGACAATGACTGCGTAGATGAGGCCGCTGCTGCTCACACCTCACACCGTAGAGGGGCGCGGCCGGGCGGATCCGCCAATTGGACCGGTGTGTCGCACGAACTGGCTGATATCACGGACTTTTTTTGTGATTCTTCGGATCAGGTTATGGGCGAATCGGTTCCCCGCCCCCGATAATTCGAACGGTTATTCGTTTACGAGGCCCGTCGGCTCGTCGCTGCAGCCACTCGCTACGCCGACGAGGTGCCCTGCCTGCGTCCGCGGTGCCAGCGGCGCAGCAGCCCCTCCGGGACCTCCTCCGCCGTCAGCGCGTACACGAGGTGGTCGCGCCACGCGCCGTCGATGTGGAGGTAGCGCGGCCGCAGCCCCTCCTCGCGGAAGCCCAGCTTCTCCACCACCCGCCGGCTCGGCCCGTTCTCCGGGCGGATGCACACCTCGATCCGGTGCAGCCCGACCTTCGCGAAGCAGTGGTCCACGGCGAGCGCGACGGCCGTCGGCATCACGCCCCGGCCCGCCACCTCGCGGTCCACCCAGTAGCCGACGTGGCCCGCGCACATCGAGCCCCAGGTGATCCCGGCGACCGTCAGCTGGCCGACGAGGCGGCCCCGGTACTCGATGACGAACGGCAGCATCCGCCCCGCGTTCGCCTCGGCCCGCAGATGGCGGACCATCTGCCGGTACGTCGGCCGGTGGATCACCGGCCCCCACGGCGCGGGCGGCGGAATCGTCGCCTCCCACGGCCGGAGCCAGTCGCGGTTGCGCCGGTTGACCTCGCGCCAGGCGCTCTGGTCCCGCAGCTTTATCGGCCGGAGCGTGACGTCGCCGTCGGTGAGCACCACCGGCCAGGAGGGTCCGTTCAGCTCTGGCTCCCGTGAGGCTCCGCCGGTCTGGGGTGGTCGCCGCCCCGGATCTGGTCCACCGCGTGCGGCAGGATCCGGGCGAGGACGGCCAGGCCGTCGCGCACCCCGCCCGTCGAGCCCGGCAGGTTGACGATCAGGGTGCGGCCCGCCACGCCCGCCAGGCCCCGGGACAGGGCCGCGGTCGGCACGGTCGCCAGGCCCTCGGCCCGGATGGCCTGCGGGATGCCCGGGACCTCGTAGTCCAGCACCCGCGCGGTGGCGTCCGGGGTGCGGTCGGTCGGCGAGATGCCGGTGCCGCCGGTGGTGAGGATGACGTCGTACCCGGCGGCCACGCCCTCGCGCAGCGCCTGCTCGACGGGATCCCCGTCGGGGACGACCCGCGGGCCGTCCACCGTGAAGCCGATCTTCTCGAGCCCCTCGGCCAGCAGCGGTCCGCCCCGGTCGGCGTACACGCCCGCCGAGGCGCGGTTCGAGGCGGTGACCACGAGCCCGCGCAGGGTGCGCCCGGGCTCCCGGGCAGCGCCCGCGGCGTCGGGCTCGGCCGCCCGGGTGCCGCCCGCCGCCGGCGCTGCGGGTACGGGGACGTGGCTGAAGGCGTCGCCGCCGCGCGGGGCGTTCACGCGCGCGTCCAGTCGCCGGACTTGCCGCCGGTCTTCTCCTCCACCCGGACGTCCGTGATGACGGCGCCCTTGTCGACGGCCTTCACCATGTCGATGACGGTGAGCCCGGCGACCGCGACGGCGGTCAGCGCCTCCATCTCGACGCCCGTGCGGTCGGTGGTCTTGACGGTGGCGAGGATCTCGACGGCGTCGTCGGCGACCGAGAGGTCCACCTTCACGCCCGACACGGCCAGCGGGTGGCAGAGCGGGATCAGGTCGGGGGTCTTCTTCGCGCCCATGATCCCGGCGATCCGCGCGGTGGGGGGGGGGGGGGGGGGGGGGGGGCCCCCCCCCCCCCCCCCCCCCCCCCCCCCACCACGGAAAAGAAAAACGACACTTTCCCCCCCCCCCCCCTCCCCC
>NZ_JBVIGX010000032.1:0-34675 GCF_055570595.1 Streptomyces sp. NPDC031132 | reverse complement strand
ACGGGGGGTTCCGCCTCAACGCCCGAAAGGGCGGGGGGGGGGAAGGGGGGGGGGGGTGGGGGGTTCTTTTTTGCGCCCCTGCCCCTGCCTATCTGGGGGGGGGGGGGGGCCTCCCCCCTCCCCCCCCCCCCCCCGCGCAGCAGCTCGATCACCCGGGCGGAGACGAGCACGCGCCCGCTGGCCCGCGCCGTCCGCGTCGTGACGTCCTTCTCCGAGACGTCCACCATCCGGGCCGCGCCGGCCTCGTCGATGTGCGTCAGCCTGCTGTGCTCAGGGGGTCCGGGGGTCGCCCCCTGGGAAAACGCTGCCATAGGTTCGTGCCGCTCCCGCTCCGGGCCCCGCAAGGGCCTGTGTGGTGCAACACGCTACCCGCACCGGCCGGACTTCAGCCGAGCAGGACCACTTCCAGCTCTGCCCCCGGCTCCACCGAGGTGACGTCCTCCGGTACGACCATCAGCGAGTCGGCGTGGGCCAGGGCCGCGATCAGGTGGGAGCCCGATCCGCCGACCGGGCTGACCGTGCCGGTCTGTGCGTCGTACGTGCCGCGCAGGAACTGGCGGCGGCCCGCCGGGGAGCCCAGCGCCTTGTCGGCCTTCAGGACCGCCCGCACGCTGGGCCGGTTGACGTCCGCCAGGCCCATGAGCGCGCGGATCGCGGGGCGCACGAACAGCTCGAAGGAGACGTACGAGGACACCGGGTTGCCGGGCAGGGCCAGCAGGGGGGTGTGGTCCGGGCCGATGGTCCCGAAGCCCTGCGGCTTGCCGGGCTGCATCGCGAGCTTGCGGAAGTCCATCCGCCCGCCGTCGGGCTCGTCCTCGGCCGTGCCCACCGAGGACAGCGCCTCCTTGACCACGTCGTACGCGCCGACGCTGACGCCGCCCGTGGTGACCAGCAGGTCGGCCCGGATCAGCTGGTCCTCGATGGTGGAGCGCAGCGTCTCGACGTCGTCGGCGACGGCCCCGACCCGGTAGGCGATCGCCCCGGCGTCGCGCGCGGCGGCGGCCAGCGCGAAGCTGTTCGAGTCGTAGATCGTCCCGGCGGCCAGGGACTCGCCCGGCTGGACCAGCTCGCTGCCGGTGGACAGCACGACCACGCGCGGGCGCGGCCGCACCCGTACGGTGCCCCGCCCGATGGCCGCGAGCAGCGCGATCTGCGGCGGGCCGAGCACCGTCCCGGCGGCCAGGGCGAGGTCCCCGGCCTGGACGTCGCTGCCGCGCGCGCGTACGTGCGCCCGCGCCTCGGCGGCCCGGTGCACGCGCACCTCGCCGCCCGCGCCCTCGGGGGCCGCGCTGGCGGGGGTCATGCCGGCGGCCGCGCCGCCGCCGCTGCCTCCGTCGGTCCACTCGACCGGTACGACGGCTTCGGCACCCGGAGGCAGTGGGGCGCCCGTCATGATGCGGGCGGCCTGGCCGGGTCCGACGGTGGGCAGCTCGCCGCTGCCCGCCGCCACGTCCCCGATCACCGTCAGCACCGCGGGGAACTCCTCGCTCGCGCCCTGGACATCGGCCGTGCGGACGGCGTACCCGTCCATGGAGCTGTTGTCGAAGGGCGGGAGGGCGACGGGCACGGTGACGTCCTCGACCAGGACACAGCCCTGGGCGTCGAGCAGCTGGAGCTCGATGGGCTCCAGCGGCCGGATCGCGGCGAGGACGTCCGCGAGGTGCTCGTCGACCGACCACAGGCGCTGGGCGCCGTGGCCGGTGTCCTGCGGTGCGCGGCTGCTCAAGGTGCTACATCTCCTCCGTGACGTAACGGTGAAGCCAGGTGCGGAACTCCGGGCCCAGGTCCTCACGCTCGCACGCGAGGCGGACGATGGCCCGCAGGTAGTCCCCGCGGTCTCCGGTGTCGTAGCGGCGGCCCCGGAAGACCACGCCGTGCACCGGGCCGCCCACGGTCTCGTCGGCGGCAAGCTTCTGCAGGCCGTCGGTGAGCTGGATCTCCCCGCCGCGGCCCGGCTCGGTCTCCCGCAGTATGTCGAAGATCGCGGGGTGGAGGACATAGCGTCCGATGACCGCGTAGTTGCTGGGCGCGTCCGCCGGGTCCGGCTTCTCGACGAGGCCGGTGATCCGGACGACGTCCTCCTCGTCCGTGGCCTCGACGGCGGCGCAGCCGTAGAGGTGGACGTTGGCCGGGTCGACCTCCATGAGGGCGATGACGGTGCCGCCGGTACGGGCGTGGACGTCGGTCATCTGGCGCAGCAGCGGGTCGCGCGGGTCGATCAGGTCGTCGCCGAGGAGGACGGCGAAGGGCTCGTCGCCGACGTGCGGCTCGGCGCACAGGACGGCGTGGCCGAGGCCGCGCGGGTCGCCCTGGCGGACGTAGTGCATGGTGGCCAGGTCGCTGGACTCCTGGACCTTCTTGAGCCGGTCGTCGTCGCCCTTGGCGATGAGGGCCGATTCCAGCTCGTAGTTGCGGTCGAAGTGGTCCTCGAGGGCGCGCTTGTTACGCCCCGTGATCATGAGGACGTCGTCCAGTCCGGCCGAGACGGCCTCCTCGACGACGTACTGGATGGCCGGCTTGTCCACGACGGGGAGCATTTCCTTGGGCGTCGCCTTCGTCGCCGGAAGGAAGCGGGTGCCGAGACCTGCGGCCGGGATCACGGCCTTCTTGATCACAGGGTGCAACTGAGTCATGGGCAGAACGATAGTGGGTCGAACAGACCGCTCCGGGCTTGATTCCGGTAAAGAGATCCGCCTTCGCCCCGATTTGAAAGGAAATCAGAGTCAGCTGTGGTATGGAACCCGCCGAACCCGTCCGAAAAGGCCGGGCTGCGCCGAGAACTCCTGGCAGCCCGCCGTGCCTTGTCCCCCGCATTCCTGCGTACGTCGGCCCTCGCGCTCTCCCGCTCCGCTCTTGAACTGCCCGAACTGGCCGATGCGCACACCGTGGCCGCGTACGTCTCCGTCGGCACCGAACCCGGCACCCGCGATCTGCTCGACGCCCTGCGCGCGGCCGGGAAGCGCGTGCTGCTGCCCGTCCTGCTGTCCGACAACGACCTCGACTGGGCGGCGTACGAAGGCCCGGGCAGCCTCGCCGAGGCCGCCCACCCCGGCAAGATGCGGCTGCTGGAGCCGGCCGGGCCCCGGCTCGGGCCGGACGCGGTCACCGGCGCCGACACCGTCCTGCTGCCCGGACTGGCCGTGGACGGCCGCGGGATGCGCCTCGGGCGCGGCGGGGGCTCGTACGACCGCGTGCTGGCGCGCCTGGCGCGCGCCGGGGCGCATCCCGCGCTGGTCGTGCTCCTCTACGACGAAGAGGTGGTCGCGCGGGTCCCGGAGGAACCGCACGACCACCCCGTTCAGGCGGTGGCCACCCCGTCAGGGGTGATCAGATTCACGGCTTGAGGCCGTTCACGGCTTGAGCGTCAGCGTCTCCGCGGTCGCCTTGTCCACGCCTTCCTTGCCGAAGGGCCAGTCCAGCAGCTCACCCTTGGCCCACAGGTCCGTCTGGTCGTAGTAGTTGTCGTGGTACGCGTGGCCCGAGGCGCCGGTCAGGTTGATCCAGCGGGACTTGTCCAGGTCGCTGAGGTTCACGATCATGCGCATCGAGGGGACCCAGGTGACCCCGTACCCGCTGGAGGCGTTCCAGCCGGACGCGTTCACGGTGGCCTCGCCGCCGCCCAGGTTCCACGGGCCGCGGTTGAGGAGCCACTGCAGGAAGCCGGGGCCCTCGGTGCCGATGGTCTGGTTCTTCAGCGTCAGCTGGTGCAGGCGGCCCCAGCTCCAGGTGGACTGGTCCTTGCCGAGCTTGGCGGTCAGCTCCCAGCGGGCGTCCTTCATGGCCCGCGCGAACAGCTGGTCGCGGGTGGCGGTCGCCGGCTGGTTGCGGGCGGCGGGCGTCTGCCACCAGGCCGACTTCTCGTCCTTGACCAGGCGGCGGACCACCTCGAACCAGCGGTCGCCACCGTCCGGCTGCGCCGAGTCGGAGTCGCGCGTACCGCACTCGCGGACCGTCTTGGCGAGGTCGTCGACCGGACCGCTGGTCTCCTCCCGGACGTTCATGCAGCTGCCCTCGATCCGCAGCTCCTTCGGCATCTTGTCGCCGAAGGACAGCTTGAGGATGTTGCGCCAGACCGCGTTGAAGTACGCGGCCGCCGCCGAGTCGGGCTCCTGCGTGTAGTTCCAGCCCTCCAGCAGCTTCTGCGCGGAGCGCACGTCGGGGTCCGAGACCTCGATCTTGGCCAGCATCGGGGTGAGCAGCGCGGCGATCTCGCTGCTGTTGTCCATCTGCATGGTGCGCATGTCGTCGGTGGAGATCTTGCCGCTGTCCTTGATCTTCGCCTCGATGAGGTCGTTGATCCGCTGGCTGCGGGCGCCGTAGCCCCAGTCGGTGGTCAGCACGTACGGGTACTTGCCCGCGCCGGTCCCGCTCTCCACGACGGCCTGGTTCGCGGTGACGATGTAGCCGCGCGCCGGGTTGTAGTCGTACGGCATCTCGTCCTGGGGGATGTAGCCCGCGTTGCCGTCCTTGCCGCCCTTCCAGGCGTACTTGGAGTCCCAGCCGGGGGCCGGCATGCGGCCGTCGCCGGCGCCGCGCATCGGGATGCGGCCCGGGGCCTGGTAGCCGATGTTGCCCTTGGTGTCGGCGTAGATCAGGTTCTGCGACGGCACCTCGAAGTCGCGGGCGGCGGCGCGGAAGCCCGCGAAGTCCTTGGCCCGGTTGATGCCGAAGACCGCGTCCATCGACTTGCCGGGGTCCAGGGCGGTCCAGCGCAGGGCGACGGCGTAGCCGTTGCCGCGGTCGGGGGCCGAGCTGGAGACGGGGGCGCGGCTGCCGACCGTGCCGAGCTCTTCGCTGCGGTCGGAGATCAGCGGGCCGTTGTTGGTGGTGCGGACGGTGATCTTCTTGCTCGTGCCGCCCGCGATCTTGATGACCTCTTCACGGGTCGTGAAGGGGACCACCTTGTTGTCGTAGACGTAGCCCTCGGGCTTGACCTGTTCGAGGTAGAGGTCGGTGACGTCGGCGCCGAGGTTGGTCATGCCCCAGGCGACGTCGGCGTTGTGGCCGATGACCACGCCGGGCATGCCGGAGAAGGTGTAGCCGGCGACGTCGTACTTGCACTGGTTCGAGACCGCGCGGCAGTGCAGGCCCATCTGGTACCAGACCGAGGGCAGCTGCGGGGACAGGTGCGGGTCGTTCGCGAGCAGCGGCTTGCCGGTGGTCGTGTACTTGCCGGAGACGACCCAGGAGTTCGAGCCGATGCCGCTGCCGTTGGGGCCGAGGATCGCGGGGACCTTGTCCAGGGTGGCGGCGAGCGAGGTGAGGGAGGTGCGCAGGCCCGCGGTCGCGCCCTGGGCGCCGGCGTTGTCGGCGAGGCCGCTCGTGCCGGAGGCGCCGGGGGCGGAGGCAGTCGAGGCCTGGGAGCCGGAGCCCGTAACCGTTCCCGTACCCGCTCCCGTGGAGCCGGCGGCCGCGGCGGCGCCCTGGGGGGTGTACTTCCCGCCGTCGATCTTGCCGCCGTCGACGATCGCCTTGTTCCGGTCGAACGGGTACGGCGGGTAGAGCTCGTCGATCTGCGCCTGCGTGAGCTTGTTGGACATCAGGGCGCGGTCGATCTCGTCCTGCATGTTGCCGCGCAGGTCCCACGCCATCGCCTTGAGCCAGGCCACCGAGTCCACCGGGGTCCACTGCTCGGGCTCGTAGGCGTCGCTGAGCTTGAGGGCGGCGTGCTCGACGGAGAGGTCCTTGCCGGACTTCCCCTTCAGGTACGCGTTGACCCCGTCGGCGTAGGCCTGCAGGTACTTCTTCGTCTCGGCCGACAGCTTCGTGTCGTACTCCGCCTGCGCGACCTGGCGCCAGCCGAGCGTGCGCAGGAAGGCGTCGGTCTCGACCTGGCCGGACCCGAACATCTCGGAGAGCCGGCCGGAGGTCATGTGGCGGCGGACGTCCATCTCCCAGAAGCGGTCCTGGGCGTGGACGAAGCCCTGCGCGCGGAACAGGTCGTCGTCGTTGTCGGCGTAGAGCTGGGGAATGCCGTGGGAGTCGCGCTTGACCTCCACGGTCCCGGTGAGGCCGGGCACCTTGAGGGTGCCGGTGGCCTGGGGGAAGGAGGCGCGGACGTTGTCCATGCTCCAGTACGTCCCGTACCCGAAGCCCGCGACGAGCGCCAGGACCAGCACGAGCACGATCAGACGGGCGCGTCGTCCCCTCTTCTTGACGGAAGGGGCGGTTTCGTTGGCGGGCATCGCTGTCCTTAGAGGGGCAGGGTGGTCCTGGGAGTGCTGGAGCAACCATAGGCGCAGGACCGGGTCCGTTGATCCGCCAGGGGTCGAGGTGACGAGGACAGGGCTTAACAGGCGTTTCACAATGTGGTTATCGCGTAAAGGGCGCGTCAAATATTAGGTAAGGTAACGAAGTACCTGCCGATCTTGCCGGACTTGTCGCCTGGAGGAACGTTCCACCTGGCGCCTTGAGGAAAGGGCCGCCCGCTGACCGTCCACACGCTCAATGAGCTCCTGCTGGTCTGCTCGCTCGTGCTGCTCGTCGCCGTCGCGGCGGTACGCATCTCTTCACGCAGCGGCCTCCCCAGCCTGCTCATCTACCTCGGCATAGGCATCGCGATAGGCCAGGACGGCATCGGCAACGTCGTCTTCGACAACGCCGAACTGACGCAGGTCATCGGTTACGCCGCGCTCGTCGTGATCCTCGCCGAGGGTGGTCTGGGCACCAAGTGGAAACAGATCAAGCCCGCCCTGCCGGCCGCGATCGTCCTGTCCCTGGTGGGCGTCGCGATCAGCGTCGGCGTCACGGCGACCGGCGCGCACTACCTGGTCGGACTGGACTGGCGCCAGGCCCTGCTGATCGGCGCGGTCGTCTCCTCGACCGACGCGGCGGCCGTCTTCTCCGTCCTGCGCAAGGTGCCGCTGCCCGCGCGGATCACGGGCGTGCTGGAGGCCGAGTCGGGCTTCAACGACGCCCCCGTCGTCATCCTCGTCGTCGCCTTCGCGACGGTCGGCCCGGTGGACCAGTGGTACGTCCTGCTCGGCAAGATCGCCCTCGAGCTGGCGATCGGCGTCGCGATCGGCCTGTCGGTGGGCTTCATGGGGGCGTACGGCCTGCGGCACGTGGCACTGCCCGCCTCCGGCCTCTACCCGATCGCCGTGATGGCGATCGCCGTGACGGCGTACGCGGCCGGCGCGATGGCGCACGGCTCCGGCTTCCTCGCCGTCTACCTGGCGGCCATGGTGCTCGGGAACGCGAAGCTCCCGCACTGGCCGGCGACCCGGGGGTTCGCGGACGGGCTCGGCTGGATCGCCCAGATCGGCATGTTCGTCCTGCTCGGCCTGCTGGTCACCCCGCACGAGCTGGCCCAGGACTTCTGGCCCGCGGTGGTCATCGGGCTGGTCCTGACCATGGTGGCGCGGCCGCTGGAGGTCTTCGTCAGCCTGCTGCCGTTCCGGCTGCCCTGGCAGGAGCAGGCCCTGATGTCGTGGGCGGGGCTGCGCGGCGCCGTGCCCATCATCCTGGCGACCATCCCGATGGTGACCGGGATCGAGGGCAGCGACCGCGTCTTCAACATCGTCTTCGTGCTGGTCGTCGTCTACACCCTGGTCCAGGGGCCGACCCTGCCGTGGCTCGCGCGCAAGCTGGAGCTCGGCGCCGGCGACGAGGGCGCCTCCGACCTGGGGATCGAGTCGGCGCCGCTGGAGAAGCTGCGCGGGCACCTGCTGTCCTTCTCCATCCCGACCGCCTCGCGGATGCACGGGGTCGAGGTGAGCGAGCTGCGGCTGCCGCCGGGGGCGTCGGTGACGCTGGTGGTGCGGGACGCGAAGAGCTTCGTACCGCTGCCGTCGACCGTGCTGCGGCGCGGGGACGAGCTGCTGGTGGTGGCCACGGATCCGGTACGGGACGCGGCGGAGGCCCGGCTGCGGGCGGTGGCGCGGGGCGGAAAGCTGGCCGGATGGCTCGGGACGGGCTCGAACGGGGTTTGAGCAGGGGTCGTCCCGGACTCGAACAGAGAGTTAGAGCATCGTTCTAATTCTGTGTTTTCGGGGGTTTGCGAGCCGCTTCACCCTGTTTTGAAGGAACGCGGACGGCAAACTTCCGGTTAATCGCAGGTGAAGACACATTCTGTCACCGGAATCACAGGACGCTACGCGCGTACTACCTGTACGATAAAGGCACACCACATCGAACCAACTCTGCCTGACGCAGAGCTGGCGCGACCGCAAAGCGGCCGTGGCACCCTCCCGCAGTGGGCGCCCAGGTATCACTCGGTTCTGCGCAAGAGGACAGCTCTCGGGGCTCCCACATGTACGGGTGCGGTCGCTCACGAGGCGGCACACCGTCCGCAGACGGGGACGCTCTACCAGGCAGCGGAAAGGCCAGGCCGTGACATCCGCGGTCACGACCGACAAGTCCGCACGCCCCGGTTACGGGCAGCTCCTGCGCACGCCCGGCGCCATCGGCTTCGTTCTCCCGGGATTCGCCGCCCGGCTCCCGTTCGGCATGCTGACCATCAGCATCCTGCTGCTCGTGCAGCACACCACCGGTTCCTACGGCAGCGCCGGCATCGTCGCCGCCGTCACCGGCATCTCGATGGCGCTGTCCGCCCCGGTGATGGGCATCTTCACCGACCGCCGGGGTCAGAGCGCCGTGCTGGTCCCCGTGGTCCTCGCGCACTCCGCCGCCGTCAGCGGCCTGGCCGCGCTCGCGCTGGCCGACGCCCCCGTCTGGGCGCTGGCGCTGGCCGCCATACCCACCGGCGCGTCGGTCCCGCAGGTCGGACCCATGGTCCGGGCGCGCTGGGCCACCAAGCTGGAGGGCTCGCCGCTGCTGCCGACGGCCGCCGCCTTCGAGTCCGTCACCGACGAGTTCACCTTCGTCGTCGGCCCGGTCCTCGCGACCGCGCTGTGCACCGGCATCCACCCGGCGGCGGGCCTGGTCACCGAGGCCACGCTGACCCTGCTCGGCGGTCTGCTCTTCGCGGCCCGTCGCGCCAGCCAGCCCAAGCCCCACGTCCCGTCGGCCACCGGCGAGCCGCGCGCCTTCGCGCTGGCCAACCCGGGCCTGCGCGTGCTGATCTTCGCCTTCCTGGGGATCGGCGCCGTCTTCGGCGGCATGCAGGTCTCGCTCGCCGCCTTCTCCAACGAGATCGGCAACCCGGGCGCCAACGGCCTGCTCTACGGCGTCTTCGCGGCCGGCAACATGATCGCCGGGATCACCATGGGCGCCATCGCCTGGAAGATCGGCCCGCGTCGCCGGCTGATCCTCGGCTACGTCGGCCTCACCGCGGCCGCGTCGGTCCTGTGGGCCGCGAACTCCGTGATCCTGCTGGGCGCGCTCGGCCTGGTCGTCGGCCTCTGCATCGCCCCGGCGCTGATCACCGGCTACACGATGATCGAACAGCTGGTCCCCTCCAACTCCCGGACCGAGGCCTTCACCTGGCTGACCGGTTCGATCGCCTTCGGCCAGGCCCTCGCGGTCATCCTGGCCGGCCGCCTGACGGACGCGCACGGGTCCTCGTACGGCTTCCTGGTGCCGATGGCGGCCACCGCGCTCGCGCTGGCCACCCTGCTGGCGCTGCGCTCGAAGCTGGCCCCGAAGGCCCCGAGCCGGATCATCAACTCGTCGACGGGATCGACGGCCCCCGTCGCGGCCGAGCAGACCCCGGCTCCGCGGGTGAACGAGCGTGGTCTCGGTCACCGCGTGCCGGTGACGGTGGACTGATCGGCCGGAATACGTCACCATGGAACGTCGTTAGCACTCATCGAGTCAGAGTGCCAGGAGGAAATTCGTGCCGACCTACCAGTACCAGTGCACCGAGTGCGGTGAGGGCCTTGAGGCCGTGCAGAAGTTCACCGATGACGCACTGACCGAGTGCCCGAACTGCAACGGACGCCTGAAGAAGGTGTTCTCCGCGGTCGGCATCGTCTTCAAGGGATCCGGTTTCTACCGGAACGACAGCCGTGGCGCTTCGTCGAGCAGCACCCCTGCCTCGAAGCCGTCGACGCCTGCCGCCCCGGCCGCTTCGTCGACGTCCAGCACGTCTTCGACGTCGAGCTCGAGCAGCAGCTCCACGTCGGCTGCCTGATCTCTGATCTCGCCCGTTCTTCGCAAGGCCCCGTCGCCCCTTCCGGGCGGCGGGGCCTTGTGCATGCCCGGTTAGGGTGGCGGCATGGCTAACGCAGAGATCGGTGTCATCGGCGGCTCGGGCTTCTACTCCTTCCTGGAGGACGTCTCCGAGGTCCAGGTGGACACCCCGTACGGGCCCCCGAGCGACTCCCTCTTCTTCGGCGAGCTGGCCGGACGGCAGATCGCGTTCCTCCCGCGCCACGGCCGCAGCCACAAGGTCCCGCCCCACAAGATCAACTACCGGGCCAACCTGTGGGCGCTGCGTTCGGTGGGCGTGCGCCAGGTGCTCGGCCCGTGCGCGGTCGGCGGGCTGCGCACCGAGTACGGTCCGGGCACGCTGCTCGTTCCCGACCAGCTGGTCGACCGTACGAAGTCCCGGGCGCAGACCTTCTTCGACGGGGAGCCGCTGCCCGACGGCACCGTGCCGAACGTCGTGCACACCACCTTCGCCGACCCGTACTGCCCCGTGGGCCGCTCGGTGGCGCTGGCGGCGGCGCGGGGCCGGGCGTGGGAGCCGGTGGACGGCGGCACGATGGTCGTGATCGAGGGCCCCCGCTTCTCCACGCGCGCCGAGTCGAAGTGGCACGCGGCGATGGGCTGGTCGGTCGTCGGCATGACGGGCCACCCGGAGGCGGTCCTCGCCCGCGAGCTGGGGCTCTGCTACACGTCGATGGCGCTGGTCACCGACCTGGACGCGGGCGCGGAGACGGGTGAGGGCGTGTCCCACACGGAGGTCCTGAAGGTGTTCGGCGAGAACGTGGGCCGTCTGCGCGAGGTCCTCTTCGACGCGGTGGCGGCGCTCCCGCAGACGGAGTCCCGCGCCTGCCTGTGCACGCACGCCCACGACGGCTGGGACCTGGGCATCGAACTCCCGTAACCGGCGGACCTGCGTGCCGCGCGCTGCGTGCTGCGTGCTGCCCGCCGGACGATGCCCTCGGCTCCTTCCGAGGAATCCGAGGCGGGCTGTCACATTCCGGAGGGCTGTCCGGTCTCGGCTGGTGAAGGACCGACGAGACCGACCGACCCGTCCAGGAGGCGACCACCATGCCGCGCATCTCGCTCACCCCGCCCCGCACCCTCCTCATGCGCATCGGCGCCTGGTACTCGCGCCGCAAGTACGGCAAGGTGCTCGACCCCGGCCAGGCGTACGGGCACAACTCGCGCGTGCTGTTCACGTACGTACGCCTCGAGCAGCAGGCGGCGAAGTGGCACACCCTCGACGCCGGGCTCAAGCACCTCGCGGTGATGGCCGCGGCGGCCCGGATCAACTGCTCGTGGTGCATGGACTTCGGCTACTGGGAGGGGCTGGAACGGGGGCTGTCGGCGCGCAAGATCGAGCAGGTGCCGCGGTGGCGGGAGAACCGCGGGACGTTCACGGAGCTGGAGCTGCTGGTCATGGAGTACGCCGAGGCCATGACCGAGACCGAGCCGGCTGTCACGGACGAGCTGGCCGCGGAGCTGATCGCGCGCCTGGGCGAGGCGGCGTTCGTCGAGCTCACCGCGATGGTCGCGCTGGAGAACTGGCGCTCGCGGGTCAACCGGGCCTTCGGCCTGACCAGCCAGGGCTTCTCGGAGGCCTGCGAGGTCCCGGCCCGGCCGTGAACGGCACCATGGCGGGGTGATCAACGACAGCCGGACCATCGTCGCCCTCGACTTCGCCTGCCGCCGGGACGCCGAGGCGCTCGTCGACCGCCTCGGGGACGCCTGCGGCCAATACAAGATCGGGCTGGAGCTCCTCACCGCCGCCGGGCCCGGGCTCGTCGAGGAGCTGGTCGGGCGCGGGCACGAGGTGTTCCTGGACCTGAAGCTCTTCGAGATCCCGCATTCCGTGGCGGGCGCGGTGCGCGCCGCGGGCGCGCTGGGTGCGTCGATGGTGACCGTGCACGCGATGGGCGGTACGGGGATCATGGCCGCGGCGGTGGACGCGGCCCGGGAGTTCCCCGGGCTGCGGGTGCTCGCACTGACGGTGGTCACGAGCATGACCGGCGGCGACCTCGCCGACATCGGCATCGGCGCGACGACCGACGAGCAGGTGCTGCGGCTGGCCCGGCTGGCGGTGGGCGCGGGGTGCGACGGGGTCGTCGCCTCGCCGCGGGAGGCCGGGGCGCTGCGGGACGTGCTGGGGCCGCGGCCGCTGATCGTGACGCCGGGCGTCACCCTGGCCGGCGGGGAGGCGGGCGAGCACGCCGGGCGGGCGGGGACGGCGCAGGCCGCTTTTGCCGCCGGGGCCTCGCACGTGGTGGTGGGGCGGTCGGTGACGCGGGCCGCCGACCCGGTGGCGGCGCTGCGGCGGGTCCGGGAGGGCGGGTAGCGGCTGTCGGCGCTGGTGCTGGTGCTGGTGCTGGTGCCGGGCGAGGAGATCGCCGAAGCCTGACGGCCGCTCACTCCAGTGGGTGACGGGGTTGTCCACAGGCTGGGGATTGTCCACAGGCGCGAGCGGGATTCGGCGGGGCGGCGGATCGTGAGGGGTGTCCGGGCGCTGGGCCCGGGCACCGGAACTCAGCTCACTGGTGGTGGCCGTCATGTCCAGGACCTCGTGCGTCGCTTCCCCTTCGATCCCCTCCTCCCTGTCCACTCCCTCTACATGTCCCCCTGCGCGCCCGGTACCGTCCTTCCCCCCGCTTCGCGTCGGCCGGGGCGGTGACCGGCTGCGCCGCGCCGTACGGCGTCGGCGGCGAGCTGCTTCGGCCGGTCTGGCCGTCCTGGCGGCCGCGCTGGCGGTGGTGGGCGGGACGGAGGCGCAGGCTTCGCGGGGCGCCGCGCCGCCGGAGGTGAAACCGCCGCCCGCGGCGGTGCGGTGGGTGTCGGCGCCGGTGCGCATCGCGGACGCGGCGACGGTGCGGCTGCTGCGGTCCGGGGACCGGGTGGACGTGGTGGCGGCGGAGCGCGCCGGCCCGCCGCGGGTGGTGGCCGCGGGGGCGCGGGTGGTCGAAGTACCCGCGCCGGAGAAGGGCGTTGGGGACGGCGGGGCGCTGGTGGTCCTTTCCGTCCCCCGGGACACCGCGCGGGCTCTCGTGGGGGCGGGCGCAGTGGCACGACTGGCGGTGACGTTGTGCTGAATCGGACGGGAGTGCAGTCAAGTCACCACAAGACGGGGCCCGATTGGACACTCCGGGTCCGGACTGCCGTAGCTTTCGGAACCGTTGGCTCCATGTTCGGCGGATTCGAAGAGAGGCTCAGTGGTGAGCGAGAAGAAGAAGGAGAGCGTCCTGGCAGGCTTCAAGGCCTTCCTGATGCGTGGCAACGTGGTCGACCTGGCGGTGGCGGTCGTCATCGGCGCCGCGTTCACGAACATCGTGAACTCGGTGGTGAAGGGGATCATCAGCCCGCTGGTGGGCGCCGTCGGCACGAAGAGCCTGGACGGCTACACGTCCTGCCTGAAGGGCCCTTGCGGCATCGACGCGAAGGGGGACGCCATCGGCGTCAACATCCTCTGGGGATCGGTGCTGAACGCCACGCTGACCTTCCTGATCACGGCCGCGGTCGTCTACTTCCTGATGGTGCTGCCGATGGCGAAGTACCTCGCCAAGGTGGAGCAGCGCCGCCGGGCCAGGGAGGGTGTCCAGGAGACCATGGAGATCACCGAGCTGGTGGTCCTCAAGGAGATCCGGGACGAGCTGATCGCCCAGCGCAGTCAGAACGGCCAAGGCGGCCAGGGCGGCCAGGGCGGGTATGGCGGCCAGGGCGGGTATGGCGGCCAGGGCGGCCAGTACGGTCACCCCGGCTCGGGGTACTAGCAGGTCAGAGGTGGTGCGGCGGCTTCTCGTCGAGGAAGCGGGCCAGGTCGGCGGCGCTCCCGCCGGCGGACGGCCGCTCCCCCCACCCCCGGTCGGTGTCGTCCGCGGACTGCTGGTCCAGCGGGTCGTCGAAGACGAGCCGGGGCCTGGGCTTCGCCGCGGGCGCGGCCTCGGGCCGGGAGTCGGACTGCGAGGACTGCGGGTCGGAGGCGGGGGCGGTGCTCATGCCTCCAGGGTACGGCCGCCCCCGGCCGGGGCTGCGCCCCCGGAGCCGGCCGGGCTCCGGGGCTCGCCCCGGGTCCAGCCCCCGGGCCCGCCCGGGCCCTCGCCCGGGGTCAGCTGGGAGCCTCGGCGCCCTGGCGGGCGTAGAACCACCAGCACACGGCGAGGCAGGTCACGTAGAAGCCGATGAAGAGCCACAGGGCGTTCGTCACGGCCATGGCCGCGAACATGGCGGGGATGAAGAAGAACCCGTAGGCGGCGATGGCGGAGGAGAAGCCGGTGACGGCGCCCGCCTCCATCTCCGACTGCTTCAGCGCTGCGGCCTGCGCCTCGGGGCCCTTCCCCTCGGCGTCCCGCATGTGCTGCTCCCGGAAGATCACCGGGATCTGCCGGAAGGTCGATCCGTTGCCCAGCCCGGAGAAGGCGAAGGCTGCGAGGAAGCCGATGAAGAACGCCCCGAAGCTGCCCTGGTCGCCGCCCGAGGGCAGCGCGAAGATCACCACGATCAGGGCCGCGGCCATGCCGACGAACGACATCATGGTGACCCTGGCACCGCCGATCCTGTCGGAGAGCCAGCCGCCGGCCCACCGCATGAGCGCGCCGATGAACGGGCCGATCCAGGCATAGGTGGTGGCCTGGTGGCCCTGCGCCTCGAAGTTGTTCTTGATCAGCAGGGGCAGGCCGGCGGCGAAGCCGATGAAGGACCCGAAGGTGCCGACGTAGAGCCAGGTCATCAGCCAGTTGTGCTTGCGCCTGAAGATGATCTTCTGTTGGCTGAAGGGGGCCGCGGCCACCCTGAGGTCATTCATCAGGAACCAGGCGAGCAACGCCATGATCACCAGCAGCGGCACCCAGAGGAAGGCGCCGTTCTGGAGCCAGATGTCGGTGTTCCCCTTGGCATCGTGCTGCGGGCCGCCCGCGGACGCGCCGAGCACGGAAGCAGTGACCACCAGCGGGGCGACCAGCTGGACCACGCTCACGCCGAGGTTCCCGAGGCCGCCGTTGAGGCCGTTGGCGCTGCCCTTCTCCCGCTTGGGGAAGAAGAAGCCGATGTTCGCCATGGAAGAGGCGAAGTTGGCGCCGCCGATGCCGCAGACGGCCGCGATCAGGGCCAGCTCCCCGTACGGGGTGCCGGTGTCCTGGAGTGCGAAGCCCAGCCACAGCATGGGCCCGACCAGGATGACCGTGCTGAACGCGGTGAACTTCCGCTCGCCGAAGTTCGGCCCGATGAAGGTGTACAGGATCCGGAAGGTGCCGCCCGTGATGCCGGGGATGGCGGTCAGCCAGAACAGCTGCGACTTGGAGAAGCCGAAGCCCACGTCGTTCAGCTTGACCACGGTGACCGACCAGACCTGCCAGACCACGAAGCCGAGCATCAGCGCGGGGATCGAGACCCAGAGGTTGCGCTGGGCGACGGTCCGGCCGGTGGACTGCCAGAAGTCCTCGTCCTCGGGCCGCCAGTCGCCGATGGTGGCACCGGGTTCGTAGCTCTCCCGGTGGTGGGAGCGCACCGGGGACGGGGTGGGCGTGGGCGTGGGCGTGGGCGTGGACATGGTCATCGGTCCTTCGGGTCGAGGAGCCACAGTCCCAGCACGACGAGGAAGGACAGGATCAGGAATCCCGCCCCCCACCATGCCGTGCCGGTGTTGCCCTCCATCCACTCGTTGACGGTCACCGTGAGCGCCCAGAGCCGGCCGATCACGACGGTGAGGGCCAGGGTCAGACGGGCGTTGAGCTTGGAGGACCGCTCCGGCTCCTGTTCGGTGCCGGCGCCCGGGCCGGGAACCGTGTGCCGGATCCGCGGGTCGCCGCAGCCGCTGGTGGGGCGGATCTGCGGATACCGCTCGCGCACGGGCCGGTTCAGCCGGGCTGGGCACTGCCCGGTCGGTAGTCCGGGTGTGGAGGCAGCTGCCGGTCGCTCATGTCCGCCTGCTCTCGGTGGCGCGGCCCGCGCCGGGACAGTCGAGCCTGAGGGCCGTCTCGGGGCGTGACCCGCCGAACTGCCGGCACAGGGCGGCGGTTCGGTCAGGCTCATCGGACGTCAACTCCGTTGAGCTCGACGACGGGCAGGCCGCCCGGGACGGGCCACTGGACCACCTTGTCGGCGGGTACGACCATCGCCACGCCGGTGCTGACCACCACGTCGCCGAAGACGAAGGAGTCGGCGACGTGCACACCGGGGCGCTCCGCCTGGAGCTCCTCGAGGGTTCCGTGGAAGAGGGCTCCGGTCGGGCAGACGGTGGCGCACATGGGGGCGAGGCAGGGCGGTCGGATCCTTGCGGAAGTTGGCGGCGGAGAAGAAGCTGCCGAAGCCCTTCTTGAACAGCCGCCGGGCGCCGGGCGCGGAGGCCCAGACCGTGTAGCGGTAGGCCACGCCGAAGGCGAGGAAGACGGTGGCGACGGCGTACGGCAGCAGCGCGGAGTCGAAGTCGCTCAGGAGCCGGCTGCCCAGCACGATCGCGGCGATGAGCAGGAGCGAGACGACCGTGCCGGCCAGGGTGGCCCGTGCGGCGACGGATCCCCCGGCCGGCGGGAGGGTCCCGGCCCTCGGCGGCCCGGTCGGACGCGGCGGCACGGACGGGGGCGGGGGCGGCTCGGCCGCGAGGACATCTGAGGGCTCGGACACAGCACCACGCTAGGCGGTATGTCCCGACCAGGCCCGTTATGACGGAATCACGGGTGGGCCGAACGGGTGAGGCCCCGGACGGCCCGGACGGCTCACACGGCGGTGGTCGCCGATGATGGACCCGCGGCCGCACGTGTCCGGCAGGCCCGTGACGACACCGGCCTTGCGGGCGGCGCGGATCTCGGGAGTGCAGGCGTCGACGACACCGGCGTCGTGGGTCTTGGGGTCCGCGGCCCGGCCGGCCGCGCGCCTCGCCTGCCGGCCGGCGTACGGCTGGTGTGCTGGCGGTATGACGTACGTACGGATGACCTCCCGCAGCCGGGACGAGGGCCACCGGGCCTCGACCCCTCTGGAGCTGTTCTTCGACCTCTGCTTCGTCGTCGCGGTGGCACAGGCCGGCCGGCAGCTGGTCCACGCGCTCGCCGAGGGCCATGTCGGCGCCGGCATCACCGGCTACCTCTTCGTGTTCTTCGGCGTGTGGTGGGCCTGGATGAACTTCACCTGGTTCGCCTCCGCCTACGACGTCGACGACGTGCCGTACCGGATCGCGACCCTGGTGCAGATCGCCGGAGTGCTCGTCTACGCGGCCGGGATCCCGCGCGCCTTCAACGACAACGACTGGACCATCGCCGTCATGGGCTACGTGGTGATGCGGCTCGCGCTCACCGCTCAGTGGCTGCGCGCCGCCGCCGGGGAGCAGGGTCCGGCCCGCCGCACCGACCTCACGTACGCGATGGGGCTGGTGGTCTGCCAGGCGGGCTGGGTGGCGCTGCTCGCGGCCCCCGAGCGCTCCCGCAGGTGGCTCTTCCTGGTGCTCGTGATGGCGGAGCTGCTCGTGCCGGTCCTGGCCGAGCGCGGCTACCAGACCCAGTGGCATCCCCACCACATCGCCGAGCGGTACGGCCTGTTCACCATCATCGTGCTCGGCGAGACCATCGCCGCCAGCACGGTCGCGGTCCAGTCGGCGATCGACGAGCACGAGGCGCTGGGTGAACTGCTGCCGATCGCGGCGGGCGGGCTGCTGCTGGTCTTCGCGGCCTGGTGGATCTACTTCGCCGTCCCCGCGCACGACCGGCTGCTGAGCAACCGCCAGGCCATCCCCTGGGGGTACGGGCACATCGTGATCTTCGCTTCGGCCGCGGCCATCGGAGCCGGCATCGAGGTGGCGATCGAGCACGCGGTCGGCAAGGCCCACATCTCGACGCTCGCCGCCAACCTCGCGGTGACCGTGCCCGCGGCCCTGTTCCTCGCCTTCGTCTGGCTGCTGCACTCCCGCCACTTCAAGCGCGGTGCGGCCCAGCAACTGGTGCTGCCGATCTCGGCGCTGGCGATCCTCGCGTGCGCGTGGACCGGCGGGCAGGCGGTGCTGTGGGCCGGGCTCGTCGCCGCGGCGACCGTCGCGGTGGGCGTGACCTTGGTGGACCGGGAGCGTTCTGGTGCGTGAAGACGGCGGGCGGCGACGGCCGCGGCGGCCCCGGCGAGCGCGCCGGCGACAGGAAGAAGAAACGATGAAGGTCCCGGTACAGCGGTACGCGGACACGGGCGCGGCGGTGGCGGAGTACGGGGAGCTCGCCGACCCTGCGTTCTGGCAGCAGCCCCCTGCCGCGCGGCTCGCGGCGTTCGCCCGGCTGCGGGCGCTGGAGCACCCGGTCTACGTGCCCGAGGGGAAGGGGCGCGGACACTGGGCCCTCGTCCGGCACGCGGACGTGCAGGAGGCGAGCCGGCTCCCCAAGGTGTTCGCCAGCGCGCCCGGGGTGACCACACCCGAGCCGGCGCGGTGGGTGCGGGCGCTGTTCGGGGACTCGATGGTCAACCTGGACGGCGCCGACCACGCCCAGCTGCGCAAGATCGTGCAGCGGGCGTTCACGCCGCGGCTGCTGGCGGCGGCCGAGCAGGACATCCACGCGGTGGCCGCCCGGATCGTGGACGACGTACTGGAGGACGGGCCCGACGAGTTCGTCTCGGCCGTCTCCTCCCGGCTGCCGCTGGAGGTCATCTGCAACATGATGGGCATCCCGGAGCGCTACCGCGCCGAGATCGCCGACCGCGTCAACCACGCCTCGGAGAACATCGGTGTCGAGCGGGGCCTGGCCTCGCGGCTGCGGATGCCCGGCCGCGGGCTGCGGGCCCTGGCCAAGATGCAGCGGATGGTCGCGGGCATCGGGCGGGAGCGGCGCAAGAACCCCACCGACGACCTGATCTCCGCCCTGGTCACCGCGGACGTGGACGGGCAGGCGCTGAACGCCCGCCAGCTGGGGGCGTTCTTCTCGCTGCTGATGGTGGCCGGGGTGGAGACCACGCGCAACGCGATCACCCACGGGCTGACGCTGCTGACCGATCACCCCGGCCAACGGGACCTCTTGCTCGGGGACTTCGAGGCGTACGCGGACGGCGCGGTGGACGAGATGATCCGGCACTCGACGCCGATCATCCAGTTCCGCCGGACGGTGGTCGCCGAACACACCCTGGGCGGGCACCTGTTCCGGCCCGGCGACAAGGTGGTGCTGTACTACGCGTCCGCCAACCGCGACGAGGCCGTCTTCCCCGACCCCGACGCCTTCGACATCACCCGCTCGCCCAATCCGCACCTGGGCTTCGGCGGCGGCGGCCCGCACTTCTGCCTGGGCGCGCACCTGGCCCGGGTGGAGATGAAGGCCCTGTTCCGCGAGCTGCTGACCCGGCCGGTGGGGCTGCGGGCGGTGGGGCTGCCGGACCTGGCGGGATCGAACTTCGACAACCGCGTCCGCTCGCTCCGCTTCTCCTTCGAGCGCCCGTAGAGCCCGCGGAGCCGGCAGAGCCCCGGAACGGGGTACCGGCCACCGGGCAGGCTGGGGGCCCGGCGGCCGGAGCAGGGGCTCGGTCCCCGGGGTCTGCTACTGCAGGCGCCGGACCGCGAGCACGCAGTGGGCGCTGCCCGTGAGCACGGCCTCGTCCCCCGCGAACTCCTGGAGGGTCTCCGGCGCGACCGGCTCCCCCGGGACGGCCTCGGGCCAGGCGCGCGTGGCGAACAGGAAGTAGGCCTGGCCGCTCTCGTTCGCCGCGGCGACCCACTCGTCCGGGGCGGTGCAGGTCGCGTTCAGCCCGGGCAGGGTCAGCGCGACCTGGTTGCCCGCCAGCACGATCTGCACCGGGAAGCCGGCCGGGTTGCGGGTGCCGTCCATGACCACGTCACCGATGGGCAGGCCGATCTCCTCCAGCAGCCCGCGGGCGGCCTTTTCGCCGGCCTCCCGCCCCTGCGGGCCGTCGCCGAGGGTGTAGGCGAGCAAGTACGGGATGTCGTGGCCCTCGGAGGGGTCGCCGATCCAGGCGAGCACGGAAAGGGTGCCGAGCTGGGACCGGTCGATTTCGGCTTGAGTTGAAGTCATGCGCCGCACCCTAGTGGTCTCTCCCGCGCCCCTTTCAGGCCTTTCACCCGGGCGGGCTAGACGGCCCAGAATCCCTCTCCGGAATTCGCCTGCATGTTCGCGTCCTGGTACTGGAGCCGCACGATGCGCGCCTTTTCCGGGATTTCGAACACCACCCATCCGTCCGCCTGCTCACCTACGGCGAGGGAATCGAAGACGAGCGGTTTGCCGGTGGTCAGTTCACCGGTCGGCACCACCGGATGGCGACCCCCCGCGCTGTCGTACGCCCACATGCGCCCGAGGGCCCCGTACGAGGCCCCGCCGACGTTGACGAACGACATCGAGGCGGCCACCCAGCGCTTGCCCGCGGGCGGCGCGTAGTTCTTCTCCACGCTGACCGCGGGGTCGACGTACGCGGTGAGCACCGCTTGGAGGTGCCGGCCCACCTGGCGGCCGTGCACCCGTACGGAGTCACCCACACGGGCATCCTTCGCGGCGGCCTGGCCCGCCCCCGGCGCCGCGGCCGCCGGATCCTCCTCGGCGCCCGGCGCGCCGTCGTCCACCGGGACGGCCGGCGCCGCGGCCGGGGCGAGCGCGGCCCCCTCGGGGGCGCCGGAACAAGCCGTGGCACCGAACAGCAGGAGGGGCAGGAGAGCGGCGGCGAGGACGGAAGCGGACTGACGCATGCGCGATCCCTTCGGGGACCTTCGGGGACGTATTCCGGTCAGTCTCACGCGCCCGAGCGGGCAATTGCACACACCGACACGGGCGCGCGGAAGGAGTTGCCCGCCATCTGCCAGCACAATGCGTTTCGGCGCTTTTGTGCCGACCCACCCCCCATGGAGGATTCATGCGAGTTTCCACCCGCCGACTGGCCGTCACGGCGCTTTCCGCACTGGCCGCGGCCATCGTATTCACCACTCCGGCCGACGCCCGGGCCTACGGCGATGAGATTTCCGTACAGGAATTCGGTCACATCTCCGACGGCCACGTCACCCTTTTCGGGTCCTACACGTGCCGGCCCTCCTCACCCCGTGGAGTGCAGATCCAGGTCGCCCTCGTGCAGGACGGAACCCGCCTGGGCTTCGGCGGCGGGGAGGCCGTCTGCGACGGGTACGAGCACGACTGGTCCGCGTCGGCCCCGCTGGACCTGGTGCGCCTGCAGCCGGGTGCGGCCGGTGCGGAGGCCAAGCTCCAGTCCGCGAGCCTGCACTCCGGGTTCACCTTGCGCGTGTCCCACCTGGCGAAGACGGAGCGGGAGATCCGGCTGGAGGAGAAGCACCGCTGACGCACCCGGCCGTGGCCGGTGGCCGTCGCTACCGGCAGGCGGGCGCCACGCCGGTCATCGACATGAAAGCGACGGTCCGGCAGTCGGTGTCGGAAGCGGGGCGCCCCGTCGTACGGTGCACGGCCGTCGGGACCCCGACGGCCAGCAGCAGCGCGAGCAGAGCGGTCGTGGCGCCCCTGCCCGGCCGCTTGTTCAGCCGGTGCACGGCAGGATCCGTGTCCATGCGGTCGTCCGTTCCATGGACCGCATCATCACTCCACCCCCGCAATGCCACAACTCGGCGTGACCACCCGGTCACGCCGAGCCCCCGTCACCCCATGCTCCGGGCGCTGCCCGCGACGTCGAACTCGCACCACACCGCCTTGCCGTCACCGCGGGACTCCACGCCCCAGTGCGTGGCCAGCGCATCCACCAGCAGCAGCCCGCGCCCGGTGGTGGCGGCCTCCCCCGGGGTGCGCCGGCGCGGCCAGACGCTGGAGCGGTCCTTCACCCACAGCCGGATCCGCCGGACCGGCTCCGGCAGCACCTCCATGGTCAGCACCGCCCCGCCGTCCGTGTGCAGCAGGGCGTTGACCAGCAGCTCCCCGGCCGCCAGTTCCACGTCGTCGGCGAGCTCCGGCATGCCCCAGTCGCGCAGCGCCTGGCGCAGGGCGTAGCGGGCCTCGGAGAGGCCCTCCGGGTCCGCCTGGTGGATGTACTGGTGGATCCGCGGGGCCCGGTGGGTGCCCGGGTCGGGGGCCCGGCGCAGCACCAGCAGGGCCACGTCGTCGCCGGAGCCCCAGCGCTCCCAGAGCCGGTCCGAGAGGTGGTCGGCGAGCGCCCCCGCCTCCTGCGGCCCGCTGCGCACGGCGTGGGAGAGGGCCTCCATGCCCTGCGTGATGGCCGTGCCGGGCTCCTCCACCAGGCCGTCGGTGCACAGCACCAGCGTCTCCCCGGGGACCAGGTCGAGCCGGGTCTCGGGGAAGTCCTCCTGCTCGAAGACCGAGGCCAGGCCGAGCGGCAGCCCGCCGCGTACGTTGGGCCAGCCCGTACGCCCGTCCGTGTGCCGGATCAGCGGCCCGAGATGGCCCGCGCGGACCGCCCGTACGCCGCCGGTCTCCAGGTCCACCTGTGCGTACATGCAGGTCGCGAAGCGCTCGGTGTCGAGCTCGGCCAGGAAGCGCGAGGCCCGCGCCAGCACGGTCGACGGCGGATGCCCCTCCCCCGCGTACGCGCGCAGCGCGATCCGCAGCTGGCCCATGATGGCCGCCGCGTGCGTGTCGTGGCCCTGTACGTCGCCCACGACGATGCCGACCCGGTCGCGGGGCAGCGCGATCACGTCGTACCAGTCACCGCCGACTTCCCGTCCGCTCCACGCGGAGTGGTAGCGCACCGCGATCTCGCCGCCGCTGATCTCGGGGATCCGGCGCGGGAGCATCGACGCCTGCAGGCCGGTCGCGAACTCCCGCTCCTGGTCGAACAGGAGCGCCCGCTGGAGGGACTGCGCCACGATGCCGGCCAGGCCCAGGCACAGGTTGCGCTCCTCCGGGCTGAACTCGCTGCGCCGCCGGTAGAACAGCACGAGCCCGCCGATGGCCTTGGCCTGCGCGATCAGCGGCAGATAGGCGGCGGCGTCGAAGCGGATCCGGCGCAGGTAGTCCGCGAGCAGCGGGAACTCGCCCGCCAGCTCGGTGAGGGAGGTGACGAAGCGCGCCTTGCGGGTCAGCACCGCCTGCGACAGCGGCAGCGAGCCGTCCAGCCGGGTGAACTTGCGCTCGCTGAGGATCTCCAGCGATTCCCCGCTCAGCGCGATGATCTTGATGGCACCGTTCTCCACCAGGCCCAGGGCCAGCCCGTCGGCGCCGAGGCGCTCCAGGGCTCCGGCCCCGGTCAGCGTGGCCGTGACGTCGTCGACGGTCACCGCCCGCGACAGGGCCTCCGTCGTCCGCTGCACGATCGTGGCCTGCTGGGCCCGCGCCGACTCCAGCTTCCGCAGGATGGTGGCGTGGGCGAGTTCGGCCGTCGCGTCCCGCACGATCCCGACGATCCGCAGGGGCCGCCCGCCGGCGTCCCGCAGGATCCGGCCCTGGGTGTGCGTCCACTGGTCGACGCCGTCGCGCCGCTGCACCGTGAAGTACGCGCCGTACGTCTCGGCGCCGCCGTCCAGGGCGGCCTGCGTGGATTCCGCCAGCCGTGCGCTGTCGTGGGCGGGGATCCGCAGCCCCAGCCCCTCCGGGGTGTCGCCGAACTCCTCCCGCTCGAGGTCGAAGACCACGAGCCCGGCCTCGTCCAGCAACAGCGTCCCGGCGTCCAGGTCCCACTCGAAGCTGCCCATGCCGTTGAGCGCGAGCCGCTCCCCGGGCCCGGTCACGGGGTCCCGCCGGTCCTGCTCGGATCTGTCGCGCTCCGCCGCTGCCACGAGACACACCACCTAACGGCCGGGCCAGCACGGCTGGGAGATCAGCCGCTCCCACTCCTCGTCAGGATGCCCCGGAAGGGTGCGCCCGGCCTCCCGCCAGCGCTTGACGAGGGAGAGGTAGATGGTCGGCTGGTCCGCTGCCGCATGCGCGGGAGGGGCGTACGGGGAGGCGGTCCTGGGCGCGGCGGTCCTGGCCGCGGAGGTCCTCGGCGCGGCAGACCTGGGCGGCGCGGGCTGCTCCGTCCGGCCGGCGGGAATGCGCACCCAGCCACGGCCCTGTGCTCCCTGCTCCGCACTCATCGCGGACCCCTCTCGACCTCACCGCAGAGACGTCTTCGGATGCCCGGCACCGGCCCGGTCTGGCCGTACGGTCCCGGCGGAGCCCGTCGGCCTGCCCCGGGCGCCGAGGCGCTTTCGGACTCCTCCGACCAGTCTCCCCGCCGTGAACCCCGCACCGTGCACGAATCGCATGGAAGGGCCGAATGAGGGAGCCGTCAGCAGCCCCGCGAAGAACAGTCCGGGCCAGGAGGACTCGAAACCGGCGCTCAGCTCCGGCGTGCCGCTGTCCCCGACGGTGTCGAGGACGGCCCGCAGCCGCGCGTCCAGCAGCTCCAGCCGGCCCAGGTGCGGGGTGAACCCGGTGGCCGCGACGACGTGCGCGACGTCCAGTACGACGGACTCCCCCGCCGCCGTGGTCAGCCCGAGCCGGGTCCGCCCGCCCACCGGCACGGCCCGGTGCAGCCGGTGTCCCAGCAGCACCGGGACGCTCCGCTCGAAGCGGTCCCGCAGCCACCAGGCCCCGGCGGGCCCGAGCGCGGTCGCGGCGATCCGCTCCCGGCTCGGCGCGGGCAGCCGGCGCACCGCCCAGGGCAGCTCGGACCACACCCAGCTGCGCCAGCCGGTGCCGAGGCCGCTGTGCGGATCGCGCAGGGCGCGCAGGGCCGGGCGCTCCAGCGGCTGGGGCACGGTGTTCCAGTTCAGCCGGGACCGGCGGGCGACGAGGCACGGCCGGGCCCCGTTCTCGGCCAGCAGGGCGGCGGTCTCCAGGGCCGCCTGCCCGGCCCCGACCACGGCGACCTCCCGGCCGGCGAACCGGGCCAGGTCGCGGTGGCCGCTGCTGTGCGAACAGTGCCCGGGGGGCAGCTCCCGCAGTGCCTCGGGGAGGTGCACGAACGGCATCACCCCGACGGCGATCGCGACCGTCCGGGCGAGCAGCGGCGGCCCCTCGGCGGTGCGGATCAGGAAGCCGTCGCCCTGCGGGCTGACCTCGGTGACCGTCACCTCCTCCACCTCGGGCGCGGCGTGCCGGGCGAACCACATGCCGTACGAGCTGAAGGTGCCGATCGGGAGCGGGATGCCGTGCTGGGCCGCCGGCCCGCGGGTGGCGCAGTACGCGGCGAGGGTGTGCCGGCCGCCGGGCGCGGACAGGTTGGAGGCCCAGGGCTCCGACTTCAGGAACATGCCCTCGGGCATGTGGTCCCGCCACGAGGCCATGGGCCGCCCGAGCACCCGTACGCCGAGCCCGGCCGCCGCCGCGTGCGCGGCGATCGACAGCCCGTACGGTCCGGCGCCGACCACGACGAGATCGTCCACCCGCATCACCGCTGTCCCTCCAGTCTCATGGACCCCTCGCCCGTGCCCGTGCCAGTGCCTCCGGAGCTCCGCATGACGGGCCCCCGCAGCGCCGGAGACGGCGACGGGGGCCGGCGCGGCGGCGGATGACGGGGCGTCATCGGATCACCAGTTCGTCCGGCTCGGCCGGGGCGGTCGGCGGGGTCAGGTCGCGGGCGCGCTGGCGCGGGGCGCGGACCACGGCCCGGGCCGTACGGCGGCCGTGCGCCGGGACACCCCGCAGGGCCCGCACACCCTTCCCCGCCCCCCGGCCCAGGAACGCGGCGAGCATCGCGAAGAACGGCACCGGGTCGTCGGCGGCGAACCAGGCCGCCTCCACCCGCCCCCGCTCCGCCCGCGGCACCACCCGTACCGGCCCGGGCCTGCCGCCTGCGACGCGGTCCTGACCGGTCCCGACGTCCTCGGGTGCCGAGGGGGACGGGAGCGGTGGGCGGGCCGTTGGCCGCCAGGGGAGTTGGCGGCCGCGGAGCGACGCCAGCAGGGCGTAGTTCTCCGCGACGAACACCCGGCCCGGCCCGCCCGCGGGCTCCGGCACCCGTTGCCCCGTCAGATCCAGGTACATCGCCTGGACCACGTCCAGCCCGCCCGCATCCGTGAACAGCCGGAACTGCGCGCCCGGCCGGGGGTTGAAGTCCACCAGCCGGAAGCAGCCCTGCTCGTCCCGGCGGAAGTCCAGGTCCAGGATCCCCTGGTAGCCCAGCCGCTCGGCGAGCCGCAGCCCCGCCTCCTCCACCGCCGGGTCCGGCAGCCAGCGCCCCACCGCCGTCAGCCCCGTCCGCACCGGCCAGGACAGCTCCTTGCGGCCCGACCCCGCGAGCAGCGGGTGCCCGCCGCGGGCGAAGGCACCGTGGAAGAACCAGTCGGTGTCCGTCCCGGCCGGCAGGAACCGCTGGAGCAGCAGCCGGCTCCCGGCCTCCGCCGTGCGCTCGTACAGACGGCGCGCCTCGGCGGCGGTGTGCACGAGCGTGGTGCTGCGCAGCCCGCCGCCCTGGGGCAGCAGCCAGGGCCGGCTCCACTTGGCCACCACCGGCAGGCCGAGGCGCCAAGCGGCCTCCGCCGCCTCGGCCCCGCTCGCCGGGACCACCGTCTCCGGGTGCGGGATGTCCCAGCGCGCGCACAGCTGCGCCAGCTCGGCCTTGTCCGCCACCCGTGCCGGCAGCCCGTCGGGCTGATGGGGGATCCGGAACCGCCCGTCCAGCATCGGCGCCATCCGCGCGACGGCGATGGCGCTCAGGTCGTCCATCGCGACGAGGACGGCCGGCCTGCCGATCCGCTCCGACACCCCGACCAGGCACTCCAGCAGCGTCTCCGGAGCCTCGGGATCCAGCCCTCCGGCCGGTCCGGGATGCGCGGCGTGCAGGTAGCGCGAGCGCCCCATGGGACCTCCCCCGGCCTCGACGACGGCATGGACCTCCACGCCCCTCCGCCCAAGAGATCTGACGGCACCGAGGGTTCCGTGGTGGAACGGATTCCGATCGAGTCTGAGCACTACAGCGGGCACATGGCCGTCGAACGCGTGCATGGGAACGGTGTCTTTCACCTAGTCGGACCAAACGGGGAGGATGCGCAGCTGCGAATGGCCTACGCAGCGGTCACCGGACAGGCCATTCGTCAGATGTGATGCCTAACGTCTTCGACAAGCACACCGATTCAGGAAAGCTCGGGAGACGCCATGCCCAGACCACACCGCCGACTGGCGAGCACCTGCATCGGTACGGTCACGGCCGGGCTGCTCGCCACCGGAGCCGCGCTCGCGGCCCCCGAGAGGGAGCAGCCCAAGGGCTCCGACATCGCCATGGGCGCGTTTCTCGACTCCGGTCCGCCCGGAGTCGCCCGGATCCCGAACCTGTCGCGCTGGCTGGGCGGCAAGGAGATCCGGGTCGGCCACACCTATCTGCCCGGAGACCGCTGGGCCCGCATCGAGGGCCCCGACTTCCTGGAGCCGTGGGCCGAGTGGCGCCGCGCCAAGGCGGACCGGCTCTTCGTCCTGAACGTGCCCATGCAGGAACGCAACGAGGCCCGGGTCCCCGACCGCCAGGTCGCCCAGCTGATCCGCGCGGGCGCGAAGGGCGACTTCGACCGGCACTTCGAGAAGCTCGCCGAACGGCTGGTGGCACTGGGCGTCCCGGACACGGTGATCGTGCTCGGCTGGGAGATGAACGGCGCCACGTACACCCACCGCTGCGCGCCGGACCCGGAGGGCTGGAAGGAGTACTGGCGGCGGATCGTCAACACGATGCGCTCCGTCCCCGGTGCGGAGTTCAAGTTCGATTACGCCCCCAACCGCGGGTCGGACGCGATCGGCTGGACCCACTGCTACCCGGGCGACGACGTGGTCGACATCGTCGGCATGGATTCGTACGACCAGGCTCCCGGCAAGACCTTCGACGAGATGATCAAGCAGCCGTACGGACTCCAGCAGCACGTGGATTTCGCGAAAGCGCACGGCAAAGAGATCTCGTACCCGGAGTGGGGTCTGTTCCGGCACGGGGACAACCCGGAGTACGTACGGCGCATGCTGAAGTGGATCGAGCAGCACAGGCCGCTCTACCACACCATCACGGACTACTGCCCGCACGGCGTGTGGCAGTGCAAGCAGAACCCGAAGTCGACGAAGGCCTTCCGGGCCGCGCTCGCGCCCGAACGGCCGGACCCGGTCCCGACGCCCGTGGTGCCCACGCCGGTCATCCCGACCCCGGTCGTGCCCACGCCGGTCATCCCGACTCCGGTCGTACCGACGCCGGTGGTCCCGACCCCGGCCGTGCCGAGCCCGCAGATCCCGACCCCCGAGATCCCCGTACCCTCCCCGGTGATCCCGTCGCCGGAGATCCCGGAGGTCCCGGTGATCCCGGAGGTCCCGGTGATCCCGAGCCCGCAGAGCCCGGTTCCGGTGCCGGATCCCGTCCCCTCGCCGGAGACCCCGAGCACGAGCCCGAGCCCCGCACCCGTGCCCGTTCCCGAGCCCGTTCCCGAGCCCGTTCCCGTGCCCTCGCCGGCGGTCCCGTCGCCCGAGACCCCGGTGGACCCGGGTCCGGACCCCGTCCCCGTGCCGGTCCCGTCGCCGGAGGCCCCGAGCCCGGTCCCGTCGCCGGAGATCCCGGTCCCGGTCCCGAGCCCGGTCGTCCCGAGCCCGGTCGTGCCGAAGCCCGAGCCCGCCGAGCCGCCCGCCAACAGTACGGAGTGGTGCGTGCCGATCAACTTCGGCGAGTGGCTCTCCAAGCTGGTCGGCAAGCAGTCGGTCTGCGTCAAGATCGACTGGGGCAAGGACTCCGGCTTCTGGCCCTGGTAGAACCGTCATCGGACCCGCAGTTCGTTGAGCCGCGCCCGCCAGTCCCTGGCGGCCGGCAGGGCCTCGCGCAGCGCGTCCACCGCCCGCTCGCGCCCCGTCACCTGCGATTCGTGCAGGCGGAGCAGGGGCGCGAGCGCCGTCCTGGCCAGCAGGAACCGCTGGTTGACCACCGTTTCGGGCCGCCAGTGGTTCTTGTACGGCTCGTTGCCGCGCAGGAAGCTCACCACCGGGCGGCCCTCCGCGAGGGCCCGGCCGGCCTCGTAGCGCAGCAGCAGCGTCGCCACGTCCACCTTCCGGGTCCGCAGGTCCGGGTCCGCCCCGTAGAGGTAGCCGCCGCTCAACGCCCCGGAGAGCAGGGTGACGTTGGCCGCCACCACCTTCCCGTCCAGCCGGAACTCGGTCAGCCGGCCCTCGCCGACCCGCACCATCCGCCGGGTGGCCCGGGTCAGGTGCTCGGCGAAGCGGGGCCTCAGGTGCTCCGGGGTCACCCCGCGGCCCCGCCACTGCTTCTCGTGGAGCCGCAGCAGGGTCCTTACGGCGCGCGGCACTTCGTGCTCGGTGACCTCGTGCTCCTCGATCCCGGCCGCGTCTGTCTTGCGCAGCTTGGCCCGGACCCGCTGGGCGCCGGAGGCCGGCATCCGCTTGACCAGCTCGTCGAACGGCAGCGCGGGCAACTCCATGCAGGTGGAGTCGGCGAGCTTGCTGCGGATCCCGGGCCACTCCCCGTACAGCGCCTCGGCGGCGGCCCCGGGCCGTACCTCGCGCAGGTCGACGACCGCGCCGCGGGCGGCCCGGTGCAGGCCGCGGGCCAGCGCCGGGACGACCTCGTCGGCGTGGTCGGCGGCCACCAGGACGTCGAAGTAGTCGGTGATGCCGCCGCCGAGCGGCACCAGGAGCGGCAGCGGCCGGTGGACGAGCATCAGCGCGCACGCGCCGACGAGTTCCTCGCCGCGCCGTACGAGCACGAGCCGCAGCCGCCCGTCCCGGCCGTACGAGAGCCACCAGGAGTGCAGCCAGGCGTGGCTCTGGAAGGGGGTGGCGGTGGGGCAGGCCCGGAAGAGCCGGTTCCACGGCTCTTCCAGTGCGGCGAACTGCCGGGGGTCTCGGCACAGCGTCACCGACAGGGCCCCGGTGGAGCCCGTAGTCATCGCACGGACTCCTTCTCCTTGGTCTCGTTGTGGTCGCCCTGGGCGGGCAGGGAGGCGTACTCCTCGACGACCGGCTGCTCCTCCGACCGGCCCTCGGGCCGCCGGGTGCGACCGGGCCGGGCCAGCAGCCACAGCCCCCCGAGCAGCCCGCCGGCGCACAGCCCGACGGCCCCGCTGACGGTGGCGGACGGCGAGGCGGGCTCGCTCGGCGCGACGGCCTGGCTGAACAGCAGCAGCTGGACGCCGGTGTTCTTGGCGGCCTGGTTGCTGCTCAGCGAGAGCGCGTCGGCCACGGCGTTGGCGATGTCGGCGGCCTCGGTCGGGCTCTTCGACGTCCCCGTGATGGCGATCATCGGGGACTCGGGGGAGGTCTCGGCGCGCACCTGGGTACGGAGCTGGCGGGCGCCGATGCCCGCGCGGGGCTGGGCGTACGCGAGGGTGGAACTGCTGGTGGCGATGCGCGCGTACGCCTGGGCGAAGCCGAGGGCGGTGGCCGGCTCGGTGGTGTCGTCCGGGACGGCGACGACGTAGCTGGTGGCGGCGTACTCGGGCGCCTTGAGCACCCCGTACGCCCCGCCCGCGGCCAGCCCCAGCACGGCGACGACGGGCAAAGGCCACCACGCGGGCGGCGGCAGCAGCCGTACCCTGCGACGACGGCGGTCGGTCTTCTTCTGATCGGCGGTGTCAGCCATGTACGTGCCTTCCTGGAGGAATGGGAGTTCTTTCGGGCCCCTCGTCGGGCCCCTTCGGCGCTGCGTGCATCAACCGCCCGGCGGCACTTCCAGCCCCGCCGCCTGCGGCGCGGGGCCCGGGGCGGCGTCCCGAACGTCCGGTGCCAGACCCAGCCCAGCCGGCCCCTGCCGCGCGGAGGCCGGCGCAGCGTGCCTCGACTCCGCGGGACCCGGTGCCAGACCCAGCCCCGCCGGCGCTTGAGGCGCGGGAGCCGGCGCAGCGCCCCTCGACTCCGCGGGACCCGGGGCCAGACCCAGCCCCGCCGGCCCCTGCCGCGCGGATGCCGGCGCAGCGCCCCTCGACTCCGGACCCGGGGCCAGACCACCCAGCCCCGCCGGCCCCTGCCGCGCGGATGCCGGCGCAGCGCCTCTCGACTCCGGACCCGGGTCCAGACCCAGCCCCGCCGGCGTTTGAGGCGCGGGGTCCGGGGCGGCGCCCCGGGAGTCCGGGCCGCGGCCGGGAGCCGAGGGCACCGCAGCGGGTTCCCTGGCGCAGCCCGGCATTTCCGGCCCGGCCGGCGACTGAGGGGCGGGCGCCGAAGCTCCGGACAGCGCCAGGGCGTAGACCGCGAGCAGCTGGTCCGCACTGCGGGCGATGTCGTAGCGGCGGACCACCGGTGGCTGCGGCAGCCGCCGCGCGCCCGCCTCCATGTGCCCGCGCAGGGCGGCGACCAGCTCCTGGGTCCCGGTCCCGATCCGCCGTGCCCCCGGAGCCTCCGTGGCCGGCAGGTCGTCGATCGCCGGACAGGTGACGTGCAGCACCGGCAGCCCCGCGGCCAGGGCCTCCACGACCGCCAGCCCGAACGCCTCCTCCCGCGACGGCGACACGAACACGTCCATCGCGGCCAGCAGCGCAGGGATCCCCGGCGTCCGCCCGTCCGCGCTGTCGCCCAGCGGGTCCCGCTCCCCCAGCAGGTGGATCCGGCTCTGCGCGCCAAGTTCCGCGGCCAGCCGCCGCAGCGCCGCCCGCTCCGGCCCCTCGCCGGCCAGCAGCAGGTGCGCCCCCGGCAGCGCCGCCACCGCCCGGACCAGCGAGTCGAAGCGCTTGCCCGGCACCAGCCGCCCGACCCCGCCGACCACGAACGCCCGCTCGGGCAGCCCGCTCCGGGCCCGTGTGGTCCTGCGCACGCCCTCGTCGAAGCGGAAGCGGACGGCCTCGATCCCGTTCGGTACGACGTGCACCCGCGCCGCCGGCACCCCCCACCCCTCCAGCCGCGCCGCCACGGTGTCCGACACCGCCACGGTCGCCGCGCCCAGCCGCTCACTGGCCAGGTACAGCGCCCGCACCCCGGCCGTCAGCCGCCGGCCCTCGATCTCGCCCTCGCCGAGGGAGTGCTCGGTGGCCACGGTCGCCCCGACCCCCGCGAGCCGGGCCGCGAGCCGCCCGTACACGCAGGCCCGGTACAGGTGCGTGTGCACCAGGTCGTACTGCTCGCGCCGGATGAACCGCACCAGCCTCGGCAGCGCCCCCAGGTCCCGGTTGCCCCGCATGCCCAGGTGCACCACCCTGACCCCGTCGGCCCGCAGCCCCTCGGCCACCGGCCCGGGGTTGGTCAGCGTCAGCACGTCGCAGCGCATCGGCATGTGCCGCAGCAGCAGCCGCAGTTGCTGCTCGGCGCCGCCTACCCCGAGCCCCGTGATGATGTGCAGCGCCCGCAGCGACTTCATCGGTGCACCGCCCGCCGCAGCTCCCGCACCCGGTGCCGCAGCTGCTTGATCCGCAGCCGACCGGCCCCGTCCGCCTGGCTGACGTGGGTGCGCGGCAGGGCGTGCGGGCCGGCCAGCCGCCCGGGGTCGATGGCGCAGGCGTACCCGTACCCGGCCGCCCGCGTCGCCTCGACGACCCGCTCGTCGAGGTGCCCGTACGGGTAGCAGAACCCCTCCGGCAGGGTTCCCGTCAGCTCCCGGATCAGCTCGCGGCTGCCCCGCAGCTCCTGCTGGAGGACGTCGTCGGCGGTCGCGGTGAGGTCCTGGTGGAGCAGCCCGTGCGAGCCGATCTCCTGTCCGGCGGCGGCAACTTCGCGGATGCCCTCGGCGGTCAGCAGGGACTTGCGCGGGCCCAGCGGGTCCCACACGTTGTCCACCCCGAGCCGCCCGGGCAGGACGAACAGCGTGGAGGTGCAGTCGTGGCGGCGCAGCAGCGGCAGCGCCCGGGTCAGGTAGTCGGTGTAGCCGTCGTCGAAGGTCAGCCCGACGAGCCCGGCGCCGCGCCCGGCCGCGTGGGCCCGGAGCAGTTCGCCGACGGACACCCCGCGCAGGCCCCGGGAGCGCAGCCACAGCAGCTGGGCCTCCAGCGTGCCCGGGGTGACGGTGATGCCGTACGGGTCCTCGGCGGGGTCGGTGAACTCGGCGACCGAGTGGTACATCAGGACCCACGGCGAGGCGGTCCGGCGGGCGGGGACCGCCTGGGCGGTCGGCGCCGTGCGGGTGTCAGCGGGCATTGCGGAACCTCTGGGTCATCTGGGTGATCTGGGCGGGCAGGGCGGTGATCTCGAGCGCCCGTATGGCCATGCCGCAGGCGCCGAACATGGCGGGGACGAGCAGGCAGCCGAGTGCGGCGCTGAGCAGCGGGTCGGCGATCATCGGCCCGGCGATCCAGCCGGTGGCGCAGGTGCCGACGGCGGCGACGGAGAGCCGGCCGATGCTGAGCGCGACCCGGCGGACCTGGATGGCGACGATCCGCGAGCCGAGCCCGGTGAGCAGCAGGGCGGCGGTGGTGGAGATGCCGGCGGCGTTGGCGGCGGCGATGCCGTACGTGCCCCACCAGCGGACGGCGAAGGCTCCGGCCACGATGTTGACGAGGAGTCCGGCGCCCATCGCGAGCGCCGGGAACCAGGTGGGCCGGGCGGTCGAGAAGAAGGGCCGGGACAGCGCCCCGACGAGGCAGTGGCCGAGGAGTCCGAGGCCGTAGACCCGCATGACGGAGGCGGTGGCCAGGGTGTCGCGGTGGGTGAAGGCGCCGCGTTCGAAGAGGACCTGGATGATCTGGGGTGCGTACCCGATGACGAGGGCGCTGCCCATGAGGACGGCGAGGGAGGCCAGGGCGAGGTCCTGTTCGACGCGCCGGCGGGCCTTCTCGCGTTCGCCGCCGGCCATGGCCTGGGCGACGACGGGGAACGTGACGGTGCAGATCATCAGTGACAGCACCATCGGCATCTGCGCGACCTTCTGCGCGTAGTTCAGGTGCGAGATGGCGCCGGGCGGCAGCGAGGCGGCCAGGAACCGCTCGACCAGGACCTGCGACTGCCGGAACACGGCGAAGAAGATCACCGGGGCGATCAGCCCGAACGCCATCAGGGTGGGCCGGTCCCGGTCACGCTGGCTGCGCGGCGCGCCCTTGGCGCGGGACCGGCCGAAGCCCACGTGCCGGACGAACGCCGGCAGTTGGACGAGCACCATCAGCAGTCCGCCGGCGGCGACCCCGGCCGCCGCGGCCCGCACCCCCCACGCCGCGTGCAGCGCGATCATCGTCCCGATGATCCCGACGTTGTACGAGACGTAGATCGCGGCCGGCGGCACGAAGGAGCGGTGTGCCCTCAGCGCGGCGCTGAAGTACCCCGCGACCCCGAAGGACAGCACGGTCAGCGCGGTCATCCGGGTGCACTCCACGGCCAGGTCCGGGTCCGGCAACCCGGGCGCGAGGACGGCGACGACGAGCGGCGCGGCGACGACCAGCACGGAGGCGACCGCGGCCAGGAGCACCGCCAGCCGCGGCAGGGTCGCCCCCACGAGCAGCCGTACGGGGTCCTGTGCGCGGGCCGCCTTGCGGGTGAGCCCGGCCCGGTCGGCCGCCCGCCGGGCCAGGGCGTGGCTGAACGCGGGCACCATCAGCAGCGCCATGGCGTCCTCGATGAGCAGCGTCGAGGCCATCTCGGGCACGGTCCAGGCGATCAGGAAGGCGTCGCTGTCGTGCCCGGCTCCGAAGAGGTGCGCGATGGTCTGGTCCCGGACCAGCCCGAACACCGCCCCGGCGGCGGTCAGTCCGGCGGTGACGGCGGCGGCCTTGACCAGGAACCGCCCCAGCGGAGCCGGGGCGCTCCCGCCGGCGGCTCCGCTGCCCCCGGCCCCGCCGACCGCCCGCGCACGGCCCGCGCCGGGCGGGGGAACGGGGGGCACCGGCGGGACCGGAGCCGGGTCGGGGTGCGGCGGACGGCCCGCGGCCGCGGCGACTTCGGTCGCCGCGGCC
>NZ_JBVIGX010000031.1:0-78488 GCF_055570595.1 Streptomyces sp. NPDC031132 | reverse complement strand
AGGCGGAGGAGGGAGGCGACGCTCGCGTCGTCGACCGACGACAACGCGGCGAGCGCGCGTGCCGGGCCCCGCCGGCCAGACGGGACTTCGACGACGCTCCCTAGGGGGTGTCGGTGGCGCTCGCGGCCTCCGGTGAGCGCAGTGGGGGCCGGGCCAGGACCTCCTGCTCACGCGCCGTCAGTTCAGGGCCGTCGAGCAGGGGCTTGCGGGGGCCGAGTGCCGCCGCCAGGAGGACGGCAGGGCCGGCGAGGATCCCGGCCGGCTTCCGCAGGGTCACGACGTCGGTGACCCGTTTGACGACCATGCCGTTGCCTGTCGCCGTGTGGGCGAGGCGGTGGACGTACCGGGCGCTCAGCCGGTCCGCGAGGTTCGGCCTCCTGCCGATCGCGCCGGGGTAGAAGCGGTCCTGGCCGGCCGCCAGCAGCCACGCCGCAGCCGCCGGTCGCGTCATCGCGCGCTGGGCCCGTGACATGAAGCCCGCGGAGGCGACCGGCGTCCGTGCGGCCTGGTTCCGCAGGGCGAGGGCGCCGAGGGCCGCGACGGACATGCCGTGCCCGTAGACGGGGTTGAGGCTGGTGGCGGCGTCGCCGACCACGACGAATCCCTCGGGGATCGCGGCCCGATCGAAGTGGCGCCGGCGATTGGCGGTGCGCGCGTACACGCTGACCTCGCCGACCGGCTGCGCGCGGGCGAGGAGAGCGGCCACGATCGGGTGCCGGACCCCGCGGGCGAACTCCTCGAAGAGCTCCTCGCCCGAGGAGGGCTCGCCGCCGCGCGTGCCCGAGAGGCTGACGTGCCACTGGCCGTCCTCGATGGGGATGATGGTGGCGAAGAGCCCGGGCCGGGCCTGCCGGGGATCGGCAGGAACGTGCACCACCGGCCAGCCGGTCTCCGTACCTTCCGGCGCTCGGTACTTGCGGCTGGCGTAGCGGACACCGGCGTCGACCACCGTCTCCCGCACCTCGGGGCCGCCGATGTCCAGGAGCCACCGGGTGCTCTTCGAGCTGCGGCCGGTCGCGTCGATGACGAGATCGGCCTCGATCAGGCTCGGGCTCCCGTACGCGTCCTGCCCGTCCTGCCGTCCGCCCGGCCCGTCCTGTTCGACGTACACGCCCCGTACCCGCGCGCCGTCTCCGGCCAGACCGGTGATCCTCGTACGCGTCCGGAGCTCGACGTTGGGCATCCCCAGGACCCGCCTGCGCACGGCCCAGTCGATCAGGTCCCGGCCGGCGCCGATCAGGTAGTGCGTCGGGTCCCATGAGCGGCGGTACCAGCCGGCCGGGGAGAAGGACACCATCCCGTTGGGGATCGGGATGCGGTGCGCGCCGGCCGCGAGCCAGTCGGCCGTGATCCCCGGAAGGAGTTCTTCCATGGCATCGGCCCCGCCGGCCCACAGCGTGTGGGCGTGCGAGGCCTGGGGGAGCCACGCCCGCGGTGCAGGTGTCTGCGGCAGCGCGCTCTCGCGCTCCAGGATCAGGATCTCGCCGACGTGGGCGGCGAGAGCCGCCGCGGCAAGAGTGCCGGCCAGGCCGCCACCGAGAACGACCGCGCGGGGTAACGCGGATGGGTGCGATGTCATGGTGTGCTGCTCTCTGGAACGGTGCTTCGCCGGAAGGAGCGGACGGTGGCCGACCTGGTCAGTGCCTGCGACATGCGGACCAGGCCCTGGGGGCTGTTCGGCGAGGTCAGGACCGGGCCGGCGTCCCGTGACACGGGCTCCTCTCCCGGCGCGCTCTGCGCACGGCCCCAGAGGACGACGGCATGCGCCAGGGCGGCGGCATCGGCCACGGCCGCCGCCTCGTCGGCCGGACGACCGGCTTCCACTTCCTCCCGTAGCGCCTGTTCCCGTACGCCGGCGTGCAGGTAGGGACTGACCGCGAGGATCCCGTCGTGGATGTCCGACTCACGCTGGGTCAACCGGATCTCGATGGACGTCCAGGCCCCGCCGGCCAGGTCGATGCTGCGCCGTGTCGCACCCTTCAACTCCTGCGACAGCGGGCGGAGCCGGCGGTACCGGCGCCACATCCGCCATTGGCCCGACACGTGCAGGGAGATGAGGGGCAGGACGAACCCGGTCGCGATCAGGAGCGCGGACACGGAGGCGAGGGCGGGTGCGATCTCGGAGCTCAGGACGTCCCAGTCGTCGCTGCCCGCCCAGCGGGCCCCGATCGCGGTGAACTTGGCGATGTCGTACAGGAGGTTGAGGACGTACCCGCCGGCGATCAGCCCGAGCCCCGAGCGGAGCGCGCCGTGGACCTCGCGCGCCCACCGCCGGCACAGGAGCGTCATCGTGACGGCTGCCGTGGTGTGGGCCGCGAGGTAGAGGAGGATCATCTCCCTGATGTACGGCGTGGACGCGTAGTACGTGTCCAGATCGCGCAGGCGCTCGACGGGGGCGTCACCGAGGGCGAAGAGCACGTTGATGGCTGCGATCACCGCGAGGGTGACCGCATTGCACAGCCGGGCCCGCCGACGTGTCCGCGCGGCGTCCTCCGGGCCGCTGCTCCAGCGGAAGATGAGCACGATGTTGGCCCCGGAGAAGGCCGTGAGCAGCGAGAACACGAGCGGTGCGGCGGCGTTCGGAACTCCCGTGATCCGGTTGACCGCGACGATGGTGGGGATCGCGGTGAACCCGAACACGGCGGTCGCCAGCGTGAGGAGGATGCAGACGGACCGCAGGAGTTCGTCGCGGGGGTTGCGCCAGAGGGCGGGCAGCTTGAGGCCCGCAGCGACGAGCAGCAGGACTCCGGGTACGTAGAAGCCCAGTCCGTTCGAGTCGTTCACGCCGTGTTCCTCAGCGACTGAGGGCGTTGAGATGCCGATAGACCGCCTCGTGCCCTTCGGGCGTGGGGTGCAGGCCGTCGACGAGCAGTTCGCTCCTCTCGCGCAGCGGCTCCCACATGTCGAGGAAGTCGACGTGGTTCCCTTCGCACCAGGCCCGCAGCGATGCGCGCAGGTCCAGCGCTCGTGCCCGGGTGAACCGCAGGCCCTCGTAGTCGCGGGTGCGTGCTTCGTCGATCCATGTCGGTCCCGCGACGACGAGTCGCGCGTTGTGGCGGAGGGCCGTGGCAGCCAGCGAGCCGAGGCTGTCCGCGAGGTGCGCCGGCGCCGGCTCGTCGACATGCGTCTCGGTCATCTCCGCGGCAGCGAGCGGCAGCGCGGAGTCGTTGATACCGGCGGCGACGAGGAGGGTGTCCGGCAGGCGGGGACCCAACAGTGCGGGTGTCTGCTCGCTGACGTCGGTCAGGGTGCTGCCGGGTATGGCCAGGTTGAAGAGGCGGTGTTCGGCCTCGTTCCCCGCGATGTGGGCAGCCGCCAGGTGGCCCGCCCACCCGCCCCGCGGATCACAGCGCCCGTAGGCGATGCTGTCGCCCACGATCACGATGCGCTGTGCGGAGCGCAGCGGTTTCGCGTCCAGGTAGGCCCAGGTGCTCTCCCCGGAGGTGAGGACCACGCGTCGGCGGGCGTAGTCGTCGACTTCGTAGGCGTCGGCCGCGGCGAGGTCCCGGTCGGTGAGGTGCAGGACGGCGCCCTCGACCGCCGCGCCGAGCTTGCGCTCCAGGATCAGGTGTACGTCGAGGCCGCTGGCGGCGATCACGTCCGGGTCGGTGATCGGCAGGGGCCGGGTGGTGTGGCCGGCCAGTGACGCCGGAGCAGTGGGTACGGCTCGGCCGAAGAGAGCGGTCTGGACCCTCTCCTCCATCAGCGTGCCGAAGGAGAACAAGGTGTGGGGGCGTGATTCGGTCACTGTGAGCCGCGTGGCCTTTCTTGAAGGAGTGATCAACTCACCCTAACGGCCGACCCGGACCGGCGAACGAGCCCTCCCCGGTCATCACGCCGCTGCCACCAGGGGAGGAAGAGATCCGGGAACGTGAGCCCGGTCCGAGCGGGCTGGAGCTACGCTCCGAAGATGGAACGTGCAGAGGTCCTCAAGCGAGTCATCGGCATCCTCACGGAGGCCCAGGAGATCCGCCGGGCAGCCGAAGCCGGCGAGGAGGACGAAGGTCCCGAGACGGAAGCGGGGGTCGTCACCCAGCTGCTGAACGAGATGCTGCCCTCGATCAGCGTGCCGGCCGACGCGTCCCCGCAGCAGGTGGCCCGCCTCGTCGCGGAGGCCCTGGGACCGGCGCTGCACACGATGGTCGCCGGATTCAGCCTGGCCTTCACCAGTCTCGCCATGGCACACGACGGCGGCAGGACCGACGTCTCGTCGATCGAGGTGCTCCAGCAGCTCGCCCTCGAGGTGGAGGCGGGAACGTACGACGAAGGCCCGTAACGGCTGCCACGGGCGGGCTCCCCGCCCCTCGATCCGCGGTCGCCACCGGCTCGCGGGCGCGCGCCTGTCCGCAGGTGCGTGCCGATCCGCTGAGGCCTGCTCCAAGCGGGCCTACACCGACGCCTCCGGGGCCGAACTGGCCGATCTGCGGACCCGGATGCAGCGCGAGGCGCAGGCCGCCGCCCGCATCCGGCACGGCGGCGTGGTCACCGTGCACGATGTGACCGAGGAGCAGGGTCTGCCGGTCATCGTGATGGAACCAACGTGCTGCTGGAGCGCGACGGCCGGGTCGTGCTCACCGACTTCGGCATCGCCACCCTGGACGCCTCGGGCGACGAGGCCATGGCCAAGCTGACCCGCAGCGGCGACATCATCGGCTCCACGTCACCGTTCCGCCGTACACCTTCCCTGGACGAGGCAGCCGGCGAGCGTCAGCCGGCGGCCTCGCGGTGCATGCCGTGGCACAGCGCCCAGATGATGAAGAGGTTGACGGCGACCAGGACCGTGGCCCACAGGGGGTAGTACGGGATCCATAGGAAGTTGGCGATCGCGCCCAGCCCCGCGACGAACACGCCGAAGTAGCGCGCCCACAGGGCTCCGCTGAACACGGCGCAGCCGGCCAGCACCAGAACGATGCCCACGATGAGGTGGACCCAGCCCCAGCCCGCGAGGCTGAACTCGAACACGTAGTGACGCGTGGCGATGAACAGGGGGTCTTTGACGACGGCCGAGATCCCCTCGAAGATCGCCATCGCGCCACCGAAGATCATCAGCGCTCCGGCGAGGACGGTTGTTCCGGACGTGGGCCCGTACCACGGGCTCGGGTTGGCGCCGGCCGCTGCGGTTCGGGTGGAGTCACTGGCCATGTCGGCCTCCTTGCTTGGCGGCGCCGTCCGGTCAGCCGTGCATGCCGGAGCCGGCGCGATCCCCCGTCTCAGCGTGGCATGGGGGCACCCCGTCGGCATTCCGAGGCCGTGGCGCAGCTGTTGCCAACGGAAATGCGCAGGGCGCTGGGGCCCCGGGGGTCGCTGTCCCGAGGGGGTGGTGGTCAAGAATTCTTGACATCGTGTCGCGGCTGTTTGACACTCCCCATGTCTGGTTTTCTTGACATGGGGAGCGGCAGTGGCAGTCGAAGAGAAACGTGCCTGGAGCATGTTGGTGGTCACGGTCGGGTCCTACGCGGTGTACCTGTGGGTCGTGCTGGGGCGCCCCGCAGGAGTACCGCTGACCCGAGCGCCGTACGCGGGAGCCCTGCTGTGGACGGTCGGCCTGTCGATCGTCGCGTCCATCGCCGCCCACACCGCGATCGCCGCCGTCTCGCCGAAGGAGGCGAACGTCAAGGACCAGCGCGACCGCGAGATCCACCGCTTCGGCGAGTACGTCGGGCAGTCCTTCGTCGTGATCGGCGGCGTGGCCGGCCTGCTCCTCGCCATGGCCGAGGCCGCTCCGTTCTGGATCGCCAACGCCATCTACCTGGCCTTCGTCCTCTCGTCGGTCCTCGGCTCGGTGGTCAAGGTCATCTCGTACCGGTTCGGATTCCACCCGTGGTGAAGGCGACGCGGGTCACCAACACCATCCGCGCCCAGCGTTTCGCCCACGGCGAGATGACCCAGGCCGAACTCGCCCGCCGCATCGGCGTGAGCCGCCAGACGGTCATCGCCATCGAGCAGGGCCGCTACTCGCCCTCGCTCGAGATGGCCTTCCAGATCGCCCGGGTGTTCGGGGTCCCCCTCGACAGCGTCTTCCAGTACTCGGCCCCCACCAGCGGCCCGACCGACACCGCCACGACCGGCAGCACAGCCAACGAGGGAGACAGCCGATGAGAGCCATCGTCCAGGACGTGTACGGACCGCCCGACGTCCTGCGCCTCGAAGAGACCGAACAGCCCGTCCCCGGGCCGGGGGAGGTGCTCCTGCGCGTGCAGGCGGCCGGCCTCGACCAGGGGGTCTGGCACCTCATGACGGGCATGCCCTATGCGCTGCGCGCAGCGGGATTCGGTCTGCGCGCACCCAAGCAGCGGATCCGAGGTCTGGATGTCGCAGGGCGCGTGGAGGCCGTCGGTCCGGGCGTCAGCCGCTTCCGGCCGGGTGACGAGGTGTACGGCACCTGCACCGGATCCTTCGCGGAGTACGCCTGCGCCAAGGAGGACGAGTTGGCGCCGCGGCCGGCCCGGCTCACGCCCGAAGAGGCGGCGGTCGTCACGATCTCGGCGACCACGGCCCTCCAGGCCCTGCGCACCGGCCGGCTGGAGCCCGGCGGGCGGGTCCTGGTGATCGGCGCCGCGGGCGGGGTCGGGACCTACGCCGTGCAACTGGCCAAGGCGCTCGGGGCCGCACACGTCACCGCGGTGTGCAGCGCCCCCAAGGCGGACCTGGTCCGCTCCCTCGGCGCCGACGAGGTCGTGGACTACGCCCGCGAGGACCCCACCGACGGGGTCCACCGCTACGACCTCGTTCTCGACATCGCCGGCAACCGTCCCCTCCAGCGGCTGCGCCGGGCCCTGAGCCCTCGCGGGACGCTGGTCATCGTCGGCGGCGAGACCGACGGCCGCTGGATGGGCGGCCACGACCGGCAGCTGCGAGCCCTGCTCCTGTCGCCGTTCACCCGCCACCGCCTGCGCGGGCTCGCCTCCATGCCCCGCCCCGAGGACCTGCGGGTCCTGGGGGAGCTCCTGGAGTCCGGCGCGCTCACCCCGGTGGTGGACCGTACGTACCCGCTGGCCGAAGTCCCGGACGCGATACGCCGCTTGCGGGAGGGGCGCGTACGCGGCAAGATCGCGATCCGCATCCAGGGCGACGTTCCGGGGCGCGCCCGGTCGGGCGAAGAACTCGTGGACGACTCATCGTGAAGTCCATCACGGAGGCCGGCACCACCGACGGTGCCCTCCGGCTCAAGGCGAAGGTCACCAACGTCGACCAGCGGCCCCGTGCTTCGATCGACCTCGCCGACGGTCAGGCCGACGCCACCGTGCGGGACGCGGCCACCGCGCAGCCGGCCCGGGTGGAAGGCTTCGCGAGCGGTCGGCTCGTCGCCGGCCGGACCGAGCAGTTCCGGTAGCCGTCCGTCCAGTACGTTGACGTCATGCGCGACAGCAGTCCCACGGGAGAGTTCCTCAGAGCACGACGCGAAGCCCTCAAACCGCAGGACATAGGCCTGCCCGCGCACGGCCGCAGGCGGGTGCCGGGGCTGCGCCGCGAGGAGGTCGCCCTGCTCGCGGGCGTGAGCCCCGACTACTACATGCGCCTGGAACAGGGCCGGGAGACCAGCCCGTCGCCCCAGGTCGTCGACGCGCTCGCCGCCGCCCTGCACCTGGACGACGAGGCGCTCGACCACCTGCGCAGACTCACCCGGGCGCCCCACGAGCGCCGTGAGACCCCCGCCGGTCGTTCCCGGGTCGGCCCCCAGCTCCTGCAGTTGCTCGACGGCTGGCCCGACACGCCCGCCTTCGTCCTTGGACCGGCCCTGGACGTCCTGGCGTGCAACACCCTCGCCGCGGCGCTGCACAGCGGATTCCAGCGGTTCGACAACCTGGCCCGCATGGTCTTCCTCGACCCGGCCGGACGCAGCTTCCACCAGGACTGGGAGAAGGCCGCGAACTCCTGCGTCGCCGAAATCCGTGCCGCGTACGGTCACGCCCCCGGGTCCCCGCGGATCACCGAGGTCGTCGACACGCTGTGCGCGGGGAGCCCGGAATTCGCCGCCTTGTGGGCGCGGCACGAGGTGCGGGGCAAGACCCGGCAGCCCAAGTACCTCGCGCACCCCGAAGTCGGCGCTCTGGAGATCCGGTTCGCGGCCTTCACCGTCAACGCTGCCCCGGACCAGCAGTTGGTCGTCTACCAGGCCGAGCCCGCCAGTGCCACCGCGGCTGCCTTCGCGGCACTCCGTTCCGTGCGAGGTACGCCGCAGTCAGCAGGGTCGGCGTAGTCCTGCGACGAGGAGCGCGACCAGTCGGCGGGCGTCGTATCGGGGGTCGCTCTCGGCGCCGATGCAGAGGTTTCCGATGCCGCGCATGAGGGGGTACGCGGTGAGGTCGGAGCGGATCTCGCCCGCGGCGGCGGCAGCGTCGAGGAGCTGGGTGCACACCGGCACGAGGCGGTCCAGGAAATAGGCGTGCAGCGCCTCGAAGCCGGAACGGTCGGCCTGCATCGCGGCCGCCAGGCCGTGTTTGGTGACCAGGAAGTCGACGAAGAGGTCGACCCACCGTTCGAGGGCGGCGTACGGGGTCGGGCTGGTCTCCAGCAGGGCCGGGCCGGCCTCGGCGCAGGCGTCGACCTGGTGGCGGTAGACGGCGATGACGAGGTCCGCCCGGGTGGGGAAGTGGCGGTAGATCGTGCCCATCCCGACGCCGGCCGCGGCCGCGATGTCGCGTACCGGCGCTTCCACCCCCGAGGCGACGAACACCGAGGCGGCCGCCTCCAGCAGGGTCTGCTGATTGCGCTGCGCGTCCTTGCGCTTGGACCCGGCGGCGCTTCGCGCGCCCTGTCCGCCGTCGTTCACCGCGACGCTCCTCCAGTGAGTGTTGAAAAGCGGAATGACGCTCCGTAGCGGTGCCGCGGAGCAAGGTTCCGTTTCGCTCATGATGGCAGACCGGGAGACCGTGTCCAAGCGGCGTGCACGGCCGTAGCCGCTGGCATGCGAGGACGCGTCCGCATCCTGGGTGCGCGACACCAGGGAACACGGCGGCCTGGTTGCCGCAGAGGGTGCAACCGAGGCTGATGGCAGAGCCGTTCCGGTCGCCGCCCGGTGCCCGCAGCTCGCCACTTCCCTCTTCGGTGTACGGAAAGAAGTCCTGTCATGCACGTCCAAGCCAACGCCTTCGATGCCGTCCTCACGCGGATCCGGCGCCGGCCCGCCGCCCGGCGGCGCATCCTCTTCACCGGCGCCACGATCGTCACCATGGACCCCGCCCTCGGCGTCATCGACCGCGGCGATCTCCTCGTCGACGGCGATACGATCGCCGCGGTCGGCGGAGACCTCGGCGGGAGTGACGCCGTCGTCGTCGACGCCACCGGCGCGATCCTCACCCCCGGCTTCGTCGACACCCACCGGCACGCCTGGCAGGCCCAGCTGCGCCGGATCATGCCGGACGTCGACGACCTGGGCGGCTACGTCATGGCCACCCTGGCCGGCCACGCCACCGTCTACCGGCCCGAAGACATGTACATCGGCACCAGGCTGGCCGCCCTGACGGCGATCGACAGCGGTATCACGACGATGCTCGACTTCTCCCACAACTCCCGCACCCGCGAGCACTCCGACGCCGCGATCCAGGCGCTCATCGGCACCGGAATCCGCGGAGTGCACGCCTCCATGGGCCCGCACTTCGGCGACTGGGACCGGCAGTGGCCCGGCGATCTCACCCGCATCAAGGACCGGTACTTCAGCAGCGACGACCAGCTGCTGACCCTGCGGCTGGCGGCCCTGGCCACCGACGAGATCGCCGGACCGGCACTCGCCTACGGACCCCAACTCGCGCATGCGGCCGAAGAATTGGGGATCGGTGTGAGTGTGGACGCCGTCTTCGGCACGGCGTCCTCCGAGGCGGTGCTGCGCTGGGCGGAGGACGGCATCCTCGGCCCCGACGTCACCCTCATCCACTCCACCGGACTCACCTCCGAGGCATGGAAAGCCATGGGGGAGACAGGCACCACCGTGTCACTCGCCCCCACGTCCGACGCCCAGATCGGCCTGGAGACCGCGATTCCCGCCGTCGACGAGGCCCTGGCCGCCGGCATCCGCCCCGGCCTCAGCATCGACGTCGAAGTCGCCCTGGCCAGCGACATGTTCACGCAGATGCGGACCCTGCACGCCCTCCAGCGGATGCGCGCCGTCAACGCCGCCTACGGCACCGACGGGGAGCCCTCCCGGATCACCACCCACGACGTCCTGGACTTCGCCACCCTCCAGGGCGCCCGCACCAACGGACTGGCAGGCGTCACCGGCTCGCTCACACCGGGCAAGAAGGCCGACCTGCTGGTCATCCAGGCCGAGGACCTCAACAACATGCCGCTCAACGATCCGATCGGCACCATCGTCCTGGGCTCCGACCCGCGCAACATCAGCACGGTCCTGATCAACGGCGAACCCCGCAAGTGGAACGGACAGGTCCTCGACGTCGACCTCCCCGCACTGCGCAGTGCCGTACACGCCTCGCGCACGTACGTGCTGAACACCCGGGCTGCCTGACCACGCGCGGCGCGGGTCCCAAGGCTGCGAAACTGGGCATATGCACCCGGATCCAGCCCCGGCCCCGGACCTCCGGGACCGAGAGCACCCGCGACAGGCGTGGGGCGAGGTGTACGCCGCCCTGTCCAGGGCCGACCTGCACCGCCCGCTCGACGCCGAGGGCCTCGAACGACTCGCTCTCGCCGCGCACATGACCGGCCGGGACCGCGAGAGCGCCGACGCCTGGACGCGGGCGCACCACGCCTGGCTGAGCGCGGGCGAAGTCCCGCGGGCCGTCCGGTGCGCGTTCTGGCTGGGCATCGATCTGGTCCTGAGCGGTGAGCAGGCGCGGGCCACCGGCTGGATGGCCCGGGGACGGCGTCTCCTCGACACCGCCGGGGCGCCCTGCGTCGAAGAGGGTTACCTGTTGGCACTGGAGGGGCTGCGCAGCTATTTCACCGGCGATTTCATCCGCTGCAGGGCGGTCTCCGAGCAGGCACTGACCCTCGCGGCCCGGTACGCGGACGCCGACCTGCAGAACTTCGCCCTGGTGTCCCTCGGCGAATGCCTCATCGAGCTCCGCGAGGAGCGCGCCGGGATCCGCCTGCTCGACGAGGCCATGGTCGCCGTCACCGCGGGCGAGGTGTCCCCGATCGTGTCGGGGCTGGCGTACTGCGCGGTCATCTCGGCCTGCCACGAGGTGTTCGACCTCGGCCGGGCCCGGGAATGGACCGCCGAGATGTCCCGGTGGTGCGCGAGCCACCACGAGCAGATGCCCTACCGGGGCGTCTGCCTCGTCCACCGGGTGGAGTTCATGCGTCTGCACGGAGACTGGGCGGACGCCATGGACGAGGCGGACCGGGCGTGCCGGTGGCTGGCCTCCGTGTCGCGTCCGGTGTCGGCCGACGCCGCGTACTACCAGCTCGGTGAGCTGCACCGGCTGCGCGGAGAGCACGCCAAGGCGGAACGGGCCTACCGCGAGGCGGGCCGGTTCGGCCACTCCGGACAGCCGGGACTGGCCCTGTCCCTCCTGGCGGCCGGGGAGCCGGCCGCCGCCGAGCGCGCGATCCGTACGGCGCTGGACGCGGCCGTCGACCGGGCCTCGCGGTGCCGGATCCTGCCCGCGTACGTCGAGATCATGCTCGCAGCGGGAAGGGTCGGGGAGGCCGGCCAAGCGGCGCAGGAGCTGGCGGCGGCCGCGGCGGAGCTGGACGCCCCGCTGCTGGACGCCGTCAGCGAGACGGCGAAGGGCGCGGTGGCCCTGGCGGCCGGTGACGCCCGGGGCGCCCAGGTGGCGCTGGGGCATGCGGTGGCGACGTTCCGGCAGCTCGGGGCGCCGTACGAGGCCGCGCGGGCCCGGCTGCTGATCGGTCTGGCATGCCGGGAGACGGGCGACGAGGTCACCGCACGGCTCGAGACCGAGGCCGCCGAGACGGTGTTCCGGGAGCTGGGGGCCACCCCGGATCTGGTCCGCGCGCAGGAGCTGGTCCTCCAGGCCCCGTCCGGCCCCGCGAGCCTGCTCACGCCGCGCGAACGGGAAGTGCTGCGGCACGTCGCGGTGGGCAAGACGAACCGGGCCGTCGCGGACGATCTGTTCCTCAGCGAGAAGACGGTCGCCCGCCACGTCAGCAACATCTTCACCAAGCTCGGAGTGTCCTCGCGGTCGGCGGCCACGGCGTACGCCCACCGGCACGGCCTGGTCTGACGCTCACGGCGTACGAAGAATCACCCACGTCCGGTACGAGGCGTTCTCCCGACGCGGCGGACCCGGTCCCGCGGCTAGCTTCGTGCACACGGTACGGGCAGGCGCGCCACGCGAGGACCGCGGAGCGTGCGCCCGGCAGATCGAGTGACGAGCAGGTGATGTCATGACCGGACCGCTCTACGACGCGATCGTGGTCGGCGCCCGCTGCGCCGGAGCGCCGACCGCCATGCTTCTGGCCCGCAAGGGCTACCGGGTGCTCGTGGTCGACCGGGCGACCTTCCCGAGCGACACGATCTCCACCCACCTCGTCCACCCGCCCGGCATCGCCGCCCTGAACCGGTGGGGACTGCTGCCCCGCGTGCTCGCCACCGGCTGCCCGCCGATCTCCACGTACTCCTTCGACTTCGGCCCCTTCACCATCGAGGGCTCGCCGGCGGGCGAGGGGTTCGAGGCCGCGTACGCCCCGCGCCGGACCGTCCTGGACGAGATCCTCGTCGAGGCGGCCGAGGCGTCGGGTGCCGAGGTACGCCAGGGCTTCACGGTGGAGGACCTGGTGATCGAGGGCGACACCGTGACGGGGATCAGGGGCCACAGCGCCGCCGGGAGCGGCGCCACGGAGTACGCCCGCGTCGTCATCGGAGCCGACGGGATCCACTCGCTCGTCGCGAAAGCCGTCGGAGCGGCCGCGTACGCCGAGAAGCCGAAGCTGCAGTGCAGCTACTACGCGTACTGGACCGGGCTCCCCATGGACGGGAGGTTCGAGACCTACGTCCGGCACGACCGGGCCTTCGCCGCCTGGCCGACGAACGACGGGCGGACCGTGGTCATCTGCGGCCTGCCGATGCGGGACTTCGACGCCAACAGGGCGGACATCGAGGCCGGCTACCTGGCCACCCTGGCGCTGGTGCCGTCCTTCGCCGCGCGGGCCGGATCCGCGGCCCGGGTGGAGCGGCTCGTCGGCATGGCGGTGCCCAACCGCTTCCGCAGGCCGTACGGGCCCGGTTGGGCGCTCGTCGGCGACTCCGGATACCTGAAGGACTTCATCACCGCCCAGGGCATCCAGGACGCCTTCCGCGACGCGGAACTCTGCGCGCACGCGCTCGACCTGACCTTCACGGGCCACCGGGCCTTCGACGCGGCGATGCGCGAGTACCAGGAGACCAGGGACGCGAAGGTCATGCCGATGTACGAGTTCACCGCCGAACTCGCCACGCTGGATCCACCACCGCCGGAGACGGCACGGCTGCTGGAGGCCGTGTCCCACAGCGCCCCGGCCATGGACGGCTTCGCCAGGGTGGCCGCGGGCGTCACCTCGCCCGCGGAGTTCTTCTCGCCCGAGTACCTCGGCCGGGTACTGGTGCCCGCGACCGCGGACTGAACGCGAACACCCGCCCCTCCGGCCCGACTTCACCGACGAGAGCCACCTGATTCCGGCCTACTTCGACGGTGCCCCGCACAGCGGCGCAGGCAAGGACCGGCCGAGCGTGCCGAGCCGCCACTGCACCGGCGCGCCTGCCGTGGTACCGCCTGCCTGCACCACGGCTGGGACGAGGGGCGCGGCAGCCTTCCCACCGGCGGCCGGAGCGTCGAGCGCTGCGAGTGGCGCGGCAAGTGTCGAGTACAGGCCAGCGTTTACAGAAACGATTGATTCCGCTGGCTAACCTGCCCCCGGCACCTTGGGGGGAGGGGAGCAGCGTGTACAGCATCGTCGTGGTTCCGGGACCCACCATGTCCCCGGGCGCACAGATCCGCCTGGCACCGGGGCAGACCCTCCGGTTCGGCCGCGGGAGCGCGGGCGACGGCCGCCTGTACGTCCCGCACGCCGGCGTCTCGCGCTCCGCGGGAGAGATCACCGCAACCGGCACGTACTGGTCGCTCAGCAACCTGAGCCGCGCGTCGACCTACGTGGTCGAGAACCCGGAAGGCGCCGGCGAGCACATCAAGGTCGCGCCCGGCCGGCTGGGCGCGCCCGTCCCGTTCGAGTTCGCCCGCCTCGTCCTGCCGGCCGGCTCCGAACTGCTCACCCTGGACGTCTGGGCGCCACGCCACGACTACGCCGACCAGGACGAGCCCGGGGAGCCCGGCGGGGAGCCGACTGCGCTCGCCTTCCCGCTCGACCGCTCGAGCCGGTACTTCCTGGTCCTCACCGCGCTCTGCGAGCCGCGGCTGCGCGGTGAACCGCACGCGGCGCTGCCCACCGTCGAGCAGGTCGTCGAACGGCTGAGGCCGTTGTGGCCGGCCGCGAACCGGGCCGCCGTGCAGTGGAGCATCGACTACCTCGCGGTCAAACTCCGCCTCAAGCCCGGCCCCGACACGGCGGATCCGGGACCGCGACTGGTCGGCAAGAAGGACACCCTGGTGTCACTGGCCCTGCGCTTCGACCTGGTCCGCGAGCCCGACCTGGCGGCCCTGGCGGCCGCCCCGACCGGTACCACCCGCTGACCGGGCGGGGCGGGCAGCGGGGCGCCCTCGCGGTCCCGCCGGGCTACCGGATCGGCCCCTGGATCGTCGGCCACCTGCTCGGAGCCGGGGCCTTCGGCAGCGTGTACGCGGCTCGACGCGCCGCCCCCGAGCCGGGCCTGCCCGGCCGGGCCGCGCTCAAGGTCCTCCCGACCGGCACCCGTACCCCGCGCCAGCTGCGCCACCTGAGCGAGCTCGCCGAGCGCGAGACCGAAGTGCTGCGCCGGGTGTGCACGCCGCGCCTGATCCGGATGTACGAGGTGCTCACGCTCGACGACCCCGGCCGCCCCGAACTCGACGGCGCCACCGTACTCGTCCTGGAGGAGGCGAAGGGGTCCCTGGACGCCCTGCTCGCCGACGGCGTGCCGCCGGCGGGGCCCGCCCTCCTCGCCCAGGTCTGCGAGGGACTCGACCAACTGCACCGGGCGGGCTGGGTGCACGGCGACCTCAAGCCCGCGAACGTCCTGCTGATGCCCGACGGCACGGCGCGGCTCGGCGACTTCAACACGGCGGCAGAGCTGGAGGGCACCCACGCGTATGCGCCGGCGTTCGCGACACCCGACTACACCCCGCCGGACCTGCTCTGGTCGGAGGTCGGCGAGCGCGGGACGAAGATCCGTCCCACCGCCGACATCTGGGCCTTCGGCGTACTGGCCCACGTCGTCCTGACCGGCTCGATGCCGCTGCCCGGCGGCACGGCCGCCGCCCGCCGGGACGCGGCGCTCCGCTACGCCAGGGGCGAGGAGGAACTGCGCCTGTCGCCGGAACTGCCGGAGCCCTGGCGTGACATCGTCCGCGACTGCCTGGCCCGCAGGCACGAGGACCGGGCCCGGCACACTGCGGCGTCACTGCTGAGCCGGGTGGAGGCGGCGTCCGCGGGCCGGGCGGCGCCGAGGCGCGCACCGAAGGTCTCGCGCGCCCTCGACCCGCGACGACGGCGCCGCGCGGTGATCACGGCCGGAACGGCCGCCCTCGCAGCCCTCGCGGTCATGGGGGCCGTATGGGGATCGGGCCTGCTCCCGTCGAGCGGCGCAGCCGAGGCAGGGTACGACCGGTGCCGCCGCGGGGCCGTCTGCTTCTACGCGGAGGAGGACGGCCGGGGCGAGATGTGCTCCTGGGTCGACGGCGACACCGACTGGAGCGACGGCCAGGCCCCCTGCCCGTGGGTGGCCCGGAGCGGGCCCCGCTCGGTCTACAACAACGGGTTCGACCTCGCCGAGGGCGCCACCCAGGTAGACGTCCTGTACTACGCCCAGCCCGACCGGCGGGAGCTGCTGGGCTGCGTGAAGGTGCGCACCAGGACCAACCTCACCGGCTCGGACCGGCCGCGCTCCCACGCCTGGGTCCCGAACTGCTGACCCTCGCAGGTGCGAGGTACTGCCGCAGCGGCTCCTCCACGAGTCTCGAGGCACGTCACACCGCTCTGACAGGGAGTCCACGATGCGCCTCAAGCGTTCCGTTCTCGGCATGGTCGGCGTCACCACGATGCTGCTCACGGCAGCCTTCACCACGGGGTCGGCCGAGGCCGCCGCCCCCTCGGGCCAGGGCGTGGGCGCCCGCGCCCTGGTCGCACCGGCCGCGCCGGCAGACGCCCGGCCGGCGTCCGCCGCAGCTGCCGCGTCCCCGGGGATCTCGCCCGGCGTCGTCACCTCTCACGTGGTGCCGAGCGGCAGCTACACCTGCAACAGCGGGTACCTCTGTACCCTCGTCTGGGATCCGACGACGTCGGACTGGAAGATGTTCCACCTCTACACCTGCAACCGGTACTCGGTGTACAACTGGAACGGCAACGGCTGGTACTTCGACAACCAGACCGGCAACCCGACTTCGTACCTGTACAACCAGGGCGGCGGCGTCGTGAAGTCGTTCAAGCCCGGCGCCGGGCAGCAAGGCCAGGACTGGACGCCGGTCTATTCCCTGCGCAACTGCTGATCGACCGTCACGCCTGCCCGGGCCCCGGTCGCTTCCGACCGGGGGCCGGGAAGCCGACGGCGCCGGTGGCGGTGCCCGCGGCGACTTCGGCGTCGGCCCCGTCCTACGGACTGTCCTCCGTGAGGGGCCCGTAGTGGTACGTGAGCTCCCGCCAGGTCAGCGCCCCGCCGGGCTGCTCCTCCTGTTCGGGGCGGTTGAACCGTGCCATCCGCCACGCGCCGCGGTTCGGGCCGTCGCCGAGGCGTGTCCACGCGTCGAGGTCGGCGTCGAGAACCCGTGCGGGACCGTCGTCTCCGGGGTCGTCGTTGTCCACGGGGGACCAGTGGCGAAGGTCGGGGTGCTGTGCCACCCGTTCTTCGTAGGCGGCGGCCCGGGCCATGAAGTCGCGTCCGCCGGCCGGGGCACGCTTGACGCGCTCCAGTTCGTAGGCACTGGCGAGGCTGGTGAGCGTGTGGCGCATGTGACCAGCCTAGAAGCTCGCGCCCCGGTCCGGGAGCCGGTTCGGCGACCTGTTGCATTTCGGCTGTCGTACAGCCGTAGTCACCGAGCCGACAGCGCCCGGAGCCGGGACCGGTCGAGCGGAGGCCCCGTCACGTACCGGTCACGGACCGCGCCAGATGTTGGAGAACGCAGCCTTCTCGATGGACCGCCTCTGGCGTACGGCTTCCAGCTCCATCACCGCGTCGTTGACGACGGCCAGCACGGTCGTCACCGCTTCGTCGTCGAGGTTCGGCTCCGCCTCGGACGGCCCGCTCTGAATTCCCACGACGGCGGCGAGGGCGGCGAGGACGGGCTCTTCCGCCTCCCAGCGGCTCAGGGCCTGGTGGCGCGCGGGAGAATCGACCACTTCCAGGCGTTCCGCCCCGAAGATCGACCGGCCGCTCCGCCCCCGAGCCAGTTGACCGTCCGCCTCGAGGGCGGCCTGGTACGCCGCGGCGAGATCGCGTCCCCTGCGCCACAGCCAGTCCTCGACCTGCTCGTACGGCGCCTGCCGCGCCAGCGCCGCCGACGCCTCGTCCAGCAGGCGATCGTCCAGCGCCGGCTGCTGACCGGGCACGATGCTGTCACCGTCCAAGGCGGCGGCCTGCGCATCGATGAGGTCGATCAGCTCGGCTCCCGCGAGCGCGAGGGACAGGTCACCCTGCCCCACCGACCGGTCCGGCTGCGGGTCCATGGCGATGAGGAACAGGTCTTTCGCCGTGGTCATGAACGGCTCCCCTCGAAGTCATCGGCACTGCTGCGTCCCCGCCCGGCCGGCCGTGGCAGCCTCCGTACGTGGATCTTCAGTATCGCCCCCTGCATCGCGGAACACGCCGTCTCACGGCGGGAAGACCTCACCCGACCCGGCCCTGGAAGGCATGGGGCCGGGCGAGGGCGATCAGCCGTGGTACTGCGCTCAGCGGCTGTAGCGGCTGTAGCGGCCGTAGCGGCGGTTGAAGCGCTCCACGCGGCCCTCGGAGTCCACGATCCGTGAGGTCCCCGTGTACAGCGGGTGGCTCGCCGACGAGATTTCGACGTCGACCAGCGGGTAGGTCTTGCCGTCCTCCCACGCGATCGTCCCCGACGCGTGCGCGGTCGACCGGGTCAGGAACGCGACGTCGGCTGCACGGTCGCGGAAGACGACGGAGCGGGATTCGGGGTGGATACGGGGCTTCATGCGGTTTCCTTCCTCATGCGTGTGTGCCGAGTGCGTGTCGGCGTTCCCGGCGGCGTCCGGAGGGCCTCAGCGTTCCTCTCGGAAGGCGACGTGCTTCCCGGCCAGCGGGTCGTACTTCCGCAGGACCAGGCGCTCGGGGTCGTTCCGGGTGTTCTTCCGCGTCGTATAGGTGGTGCCGGTCCCGGCCGTCGACTTCAGTCGGACGACGGGACGCGTGACGGTGCGTGCCACGTGGTGCTCCTCTCAGCGACACTGGCCCGCGATGTTTGACTCGCGCATGCCAGCTGCCTCCTGTAACAGAAGCCTCGGTCAGCGCATTCCCGTCCCGCCACGCAACCGCCCGGCGCACGGATCATGCAGGTCAGGCGCGTTCGCTCCGCTGCCGGACCAGTTCCTCCACGGCGCTCGGCAGGGTCGTCTCGAAGTCGATCAGCTTCGCCCAGGTCGGGGTCACGACGATCCGGACCATGCCGTCGTACAGCGATCGGACCTCGGCCTCCCACTCGACCCGCTGCTCGGGGGTCATCGCAGGGGCGCCGTTCGACCGGAGGAACTCGTCCGGGATGCCCTCGACCACGTCCAGCTCGGCCCGACCGCGGAGCAGCAGGATCTTCGGCGGGTGCACGCCCTCGGTGTCCATCGTCAGGGCGACGGCCGGGTTGTGGCGCAGGGCCGGGAGCTTCGGGGCGTTCTTCGGAGTGCACATGACGATCTCCGAGCCGTTCCAGAAGAAGCCGATCGGAACGACGCGGGGCGTGCCGTCCTTCGCGACGTAGGCCAGTCGGGTCAGGTCGCGGGCCAGGAGTTCCCGGCTGACCGGACGATTCAGGACCTCGGTGATCTCGCTCGGCTGCACGGTGGGACCCGCCTTCCAACGATCGTTCGCCAGGAATGCCCACCTTAGGAGGTTTCGGCATCCGCACGCGGGAGCTACCCGCAGTCGCCGAGGACCTGCGGTTCCCCCGACGGGTGAGGTGACGGTGAATCGGCGGCGGTGTGGTGCGGTGGTCGGCAGGATGGGGGCCATGGACCGTGGGGATGTGGGGCCGGGCGGGTCGCTGCCGGTGGTGGTTCGGGTGCCGGTGGAGCCGGTGGAGCCGGTGGAAGCCGCGGTGGAAGCCGATGCGGTCGACACTGTGGCGCGGGCAGGTGATGTGGTCGTGCGGGGCCCGCTGTTCGGGGTGGTGGCGCAGGACACCGGGGGCGCAGCACGGTGGCGATCGCGGTGACGGCGGGCTGCCCGCAGCAGGCCCGCGACGGCCTGAACGGCAAGCTGTGGTTCAGGGCGAAGGACGAGACGCACGACCGGGCGGAGCGGCGCGTGCTGCCGGCTCGGCGGTCGCCCGGCACGAGAGCGAGCGGGTCGACGCCCTGGAAGTGGCCGGCACCCGGTACCGGATCGTGCGCGCCGAGGAGTACGCCGTCACGGGCCCCCGCGGCATCGAGGAGCCGCGCCCGACCGACCCCGAGCCCCCGGTCCCCGACTGGACCCGCGGGGCCAAGGGGGCGGAGATCGACGACGGCCTGGTCCTGGACCCGCACGCCCCGGTGACCCCGACCCAGGCGCTCGAGCAGGTGGCGCTGCGCGGCCTGTGCCACACCGGCGGCCGCTTCCCCGCCGACGTACGCGCCGATGCGCGGCACGCGCTGGACGGCCATCCCGATGTCCTGCTGCTGCCGCCGACGTTCACGGTCGTGGAGCAGTCCGCGATCAGCTGGACCCCGCTCAGCGGCTCGCACGCGAGCACACACGATGCCCGCAAGTCCCTGGACTTCGCCCTGACCTGGGTGTGGCCGCGCATGCGCGGCCACATCCCCGAAGACGCCGACCTCCACGCCGACGCCCGCACCCTGACCGCCGCCGGCGCATCGGCGGCGCCGGAACCGGCCGCCTACGCCACCGCCGCCGACACACTCCGTGCCGGACGCGTCAACCGCCTCGAGTTCCAGGGCACGGTGTACCAGATCGCCCGCACGCGCCGCCTGCTGCGCTGGGGCCCCGGCGGACCCGAAGGCCCCCGCCCGTCCGACACCAACACCCAGGACCCCGGACAACTCCACCCCGCCCTCTACGAAGACGGCCGCATCCTCCCCGAGGACTGAGCCGGACGGCTCACCTCGCGACCGGCGTGGCGCAGACCTAGGCTTGGGGTGTTGCCCGGCCCTCGGACGGCAGGAGGCCATGCCGTGAAGCCAATCCACGTCCGACTGCGCCGGGCCTGCGCGGTTGCTGCCGCCGCAGGCGTTCTCATCGCCCCGGTGTTCGCGGGCTCCGCGTCCGGGGCGACTGCTCCGGCGTCCTCCACTCCCCGCTCCGCCGCCCCCTCCCCGGACGCAGACACGCCCTTCCCGCAACTCACGCCGGCCGTTGCAGCGCAGCTGGACGCGGCCATCCTTCAGGTCATGCGCCAGACGAAGGTGCCGGGCGTGACCGTGGGCCTGTGGGCCCCCGGCAAGGGGAGTTACGTGAAGACCTTCGGGGTGGCGGACAAGGCGACCGGCGCGCCCATGACCACCGCGCTCCACGTACGCATCGGCAGTGAGACCAAGACGTTCACGGTCACCGCCCTCCTCCAGCTGGTCGACCAGCACAAGATCGGCCTGGACGACCCCATCGGCAGCTACGTCAAGGGTGTTCCGAACGGCGACCGCATCACCCTGCGCGAACTGGCAGGCATGCGCAGCGGGCTCTTCAACTACAGCTTGGACGAGAACTTCAACAAGCAGCTCCAAGCGGATCCCGAACAGTCCTTCACACCACAGCAGTTGCTCGACTACTCCTTCAAACACCCCGTGCAGTTCGCGCCGGGCGCGAAGTTCGACTACTCCAACACCAACCTGATCCTGCTCGGGCTGGTGGTGGAGAAGATCACCGGCCGGCCGCTCCACGACGTCATCACGAAGGACGTCCTGGCACCGGCCGGGCTCCGCAGTACGGTCTTCCCCACGAGCCCGGCCTTGCCGGAGCCGTACGCCCACGGTTACACCAACCAGACGGCCTCGGGCAAGATCGTGGACGCGACCCGCTGGAACCCCTCCTGGGCCTGGGCTGCCGGAGAGATGATCTCCGACATGGAGGACCTGCGCAGCTGGGCCCGTACCCTCGCCACCGGCAGGCTGCTCACGCCCGCGACCCAGGCCGAGCGCTTGAAGACCACCCCGATGAACCTCCAGGGCGACGGCTACGGGCTGGGCATCTTCAACGTCCAGGGCTGGATCGGTCACAACGGCTCGATCCCCGGGTACGAGGTCCTGCCGGTCTACCTGCCGCAGGCCCGGGCGACCATGGTCATCCTCCTCAACACCGACGTCAGCTACCACGGCCAGGAGCCGAGCACGCTGTTCGGCGAGGCGGTCACCGGTGTCGTGACCCCCGATCACGTGTACCCCGGCCACAAGCCGTACGTGCCCCCGAGCGGTTGACGGCCAACCGGCAGGCGCGCAGGGCGTCATCCCGCCGCCGCTTCGACTCCTGACGGGCAGCGCCCCGTACGCCCTCCTACGCGATGCGCGCCGCGCGCAACTGCAGGTAGCGCCGCTCCGGGATGCTGAGGGTGCGCATCGCCGCCTCGGCGTACTCGGCTCGGGCGGCCGCCCGGTCTCCCGCCATCTCCAACAGGTGGGCGCGCACCGCGTGCAGGCGGTGGTGGCCGGCGAGCCGGTCGTCCTCGTCCAGTACGCCGAGCAGCGCGAGGGCCCGCTCCGGCCCGTGCACCATGGCCACCGCGACCGCGTGGTTGAGGAGCTCCACCGGCCCCGGGACCAGCCGGACCAGCAGCTCGTACAGGGCGAGGATCTCCGCCCAGTCGGTGTCCTGCGCGGTCGGCGCCTCGTCGTGGACGGCGGCGATCGCGGCGCGCAGTTGGTAGGGGCCGAGCCGGGTATGCGTGAGCGCGTCGCTGACCAGCGCGACTCCCTCGGCGATGGCGGCGCGGTCCCAACGGCTGCGATCCTGTTCCGCGAGCGGGATCAGGCTCCCGTCGGGCCCGGTGCGGGCCGCCCGCCGGGCGTCGGTGAGCAGCAGCAGGGCGAGCAGGCCGGCCACCTCGCCGTCCGCGGGCAGCAGCGCGTGCACGGCGCGGGTGAGGCGGATCGCCTCGGCCGAGAGCTCCACCCGCATCAGGTCGGGCCCCGATGTCGCCGTGTAGCCCTCGTTGAAGATCAGGTACAGCACCTGGAGCACGTCCGACAGGCGCTGCGCACGCTCATCGGCGGGCGGGAGCGCGAACGGCGCCCCGGAGGCCTTGACGTGTCGTTTCGCCCGGCTGATGCGCTGGGCGACGGTTGCCTCGGGCACCAGGTGGGCGCGGGCGATCTCCGCAGTGGTCAGGCCCCCGACGGCGCGCAGGGTCAGCGCGATCCGTGCGGGCGGGGAGAGCTCGGTACGGCAGCAGAGGAAGAGCAGCTTCAGGGTGTCGTCCTCGGCGGGGGCGCGGCTCTCGCCCGGCGGCGGCACCGTGAACGCGTCGCGCGGCGTCAGCGCGAGGTCGTGCGACTCCCGCCGCCTGCGCGCCCCGTCCGCCCGCAGCTGGTCCACGAGCCGCCGGGAGGCCACCCGGATCAGCCAGCCGCGCGCGTTCTGCGGGCGCCCCCGCACGGGCCACTGCTGCGTGGCGGCCAGCAGGGCGTCCTGTACGGCGTCCTCGGCCGCGTCGAAGTGCCCGTAGCGGCGGACCACGGCGCCGAGGACCTGCGGCGTCAGCCGGCGCAGCAGGTCCTCGGTGGGGACGGCCGGATCGCCGGCTGCGTCCGTCACGGGCGTCACGCCTCGATCGTCGGGCCCTCGCCGACCGGCTGAACGACCACGGGATAGTTCGGCGCGCCCTCCGGAACGGGGCAGAGGTAGGCCCGTGCGGCGATCTCCGCGGCCCGGGCGAAATCGGGTACGTCGACGATCCAGAAGCCGGCGAGTACCTCCTTGGCCTCGCCGTAGGGGCCGTCCGAGACCACCGGGGTCCCGTCCGCGTCCGCCGTCACGAGCTTGGCCTGCCGGGGCGAGGCCAGCCCCTCCGCGGCGACCAGCTCGCCCGCCTCGGCGATGTCGTTGTTCAGGGCCTCCATGTGGGCGAACATCGCCTTGAGGTCCGCCTCGGTCCAGGCCGGACCGTTCGCGCCGGCGGCGCCGCTCATGGCGGCGTAGTCGTCCTGGTTCCCGAGCACCATCAGCATGTACTTCATGGCGTGCCACTCCTTCTGCTCGTGGCCCCTCAGGGCCTCTCACACGAGACGTCGGAGCCCTCTGCCCGTTCTCGACACGTCCCGGAAGGCAACCGCGAGCTTCTTCATCATCCCCGGTCAGCCGGCGGCGGCGAGTTCGCCGCTCAGGGTCTCGTGCAGCCGTGCGCTGGGTCCGTTCAGTCCGGTGATCTCGACGCTCTTGCCGCGCAGCGCGTACCGGTGCTCGATGGCGTCCAGTGCGGCGACCGACGAGGCGTCCCAGACGTGTGCGGCGGACAGGTCGATGACGACCTTGTCGGGATCGCCGGCGTAGTCGAAGCGGCCCACGAGCTCGTTGGAGGAGGCGAAGAACAGCTCACCGGTGACGGCGTAGACGACCTGGCCGCCGTCGGGGTCGGTGACCGCCGTGACGTCGGCGAGCCTGGCGACACGCTTGGCGAAGATGACCATGGCGGTGACGGATCCCGCGACGACGCCGACGGCGAGGTTGTGGGTGGCGACGACGCAGGCCACGGTGACGGCCATCACGGTGATCTCGCCGGCCGGCAACCGCTTGAGCGTCTTCGGCGCTATCGAGTGCCAGTCGAAGGTCGCGAAGCAGACCATGATCATGACGGCGACCAGGGCGGCCATCGGGATGTCGGACACCACCGGCCCGAAGACGATGCAGAGCACCATCAGGAACACGCCCGCGAGGAACGTGGAGAGCCGGGTCCGGGCGCCGGACACCTTCACGTTGATCATGGTCTGGCCGATCATCGCGCAGCCGCCCATGCCGCCGAGGAAGCCGGTGACGATGTTCGCGATGCCCTGCCCGACGGACTCCCGGGTCTTCGACGAGGGGGTGTCGGTGATCTCGTCGACCAGCTTCGCCGTCATCAGGGACTCCATCAGCCCGACGAGGGCCATGGCGAAGGCGTACGGGGCGATGGTCGTCAGGGTGTCGAGGGTGAACGGCACGTCGGGCAGTCCGGGAACCGGCAGCGAGGACGGCAGCGCGCCCTTGTCGCCGACGGTCGGCACGGCGATGCTCGCGGCGACGGTGATCACCGTGAGGATCACGATCGAGACCAGCGGGGCCGGGACCGCGGTGGTGATCCTCGGGAACAGCACCATGAGCGCCAGACCGGCCGCGAGCAGCGGGTACACGGCCCACGGCACGTCCCGCAGCTCCTTCACCTGGGCCATGAAGACCAGGATGGCGAGTGAGTTGACGAAGCCGACCATCACCGAGCGCGGGATGAACCGCAGCAGCTTCCCCACCCCCAGCGCGCCGAGCACGATCTGGAACGCCCCGGCCAGGATGACCGCGGCCACCAGGTACCCGAAGCCGTGCTCGCGGTTCAGCGGTGCGATGACCAGGGCCACGGCCCCGGTGGCGGCGGAGATCATCGCGGGCCGGCCGCCGACGACGGCGATGGTCACGGCCATGGTGAAGGAGGCGAACAGGCCGATCGCCGGATCCACCCCTGCGATGATCGAGAACGAGATCGCCTCCGGGATCAGTGCCAGCGCGACCACCAGCCCGGCCAGTACCTCGGTGCGCAGCACCTTCGGCGACAGCCAGGACGGCCGGACGTCACGCAGCCGCGCGGACATGGAGACAGCGGAGTGAGGCAAAGGGAGCAGACCTGTCAGGCGGGCACACCGCCAACCGGCAGGCGGACGTACGGAGGGACGGAACGACCCTCCAAGGTACCGTGCGGCCTCACGGCGCCCGGCACGGACCGGGAGTTCGGCGAAGCCTGAGGGCGCGACGCAGGCCGACGGCTGTCAACGGGACACGGCGATGCCGAGGGAGTCGGCGGCCAGGGGCTTGGGGGCGCCCTTCTCGTAGAAGACGTCGAGCTCGGTGATGGTGAAGTGCAGGGTTCCGCCGGGCTTGAGGACGCGTCGCACCTCCCGCAGGGCGGCGCCGGCGTCCGGGATGGTGCAGAGCGTCCAGGTGGACAGGGCGGTGTCGAAACTCGCGTCCACAGGACTTCGCCTTCCAGCCCCTGACAGACCCGGCGCCGCAGGGCCTCGGCGTGGCACCGTGGCCGGGGCGGTGCGAGCCGTGCGCGGAGCGGTCAGACCAGCACCCCGGCGAAGAACATCGACCCCAAAAGGGCGTATTGGATCGAGCACATAGCCAGCAGTGGTACTTGAATCCATCGGGACATGTGCTTGACCAGTACGAGCCCGACGAACATCTGCGCATGGTTGCGATACCACGACATTTCCGCGCCGGCGAAGAACGGCACCGAGAAAATTGCCACCGTCAGGATCAAGGCGGCCCACTCCTCGGCGCCGAGCCGCCGCTTCCGGACGAGCCGAACCATGGCCGTCGCCACCACGAGCAGCAAGAAGGCCACATTCAGCCAGAGCTGGGTCCTGTGCGCGCTGAGGCTCTGCTCCACCAGCCACGGCAGACGGCCCTCGGGCCGGTACCAGTCGCTGAACGGGAAATCGTAGGCCCTCCTCATCTCGTCGAAGGGCCGGCGCAGGCCGCCTTGCTGGTAACTGGACTTCTGGAGGGCCTCGTACGCGTCCCAGCGGCCCGTCGCCTGCCACATCAGCCATTTGGCCCAGAGGACACCGCACCCGGCGACGGCTGCTGACGCCCCGGCCTTCACGAGACGTACGGGCCACGTGTCCCGCTGCCAGGCGAAGAACGCGCTCAACAGCAGCATGCCCACGGCAACCGCGCCGACCAGATGGCAAGAGGCCGCCACGAAACCGCCGGCGGCGGCAACGCCCCAGGAACCGCGCTTCACTCCGGCGATGCAGACGAGCAACGCCAGCGTTCCGGTGGCGATGGGGAACATCGCATGGAAGTAGATCCCGCCGGGGAAAACCACGCCGATGGCGAGGGTGAGGCCGGTGGCCCAGGTGAGCCGGGCGCCGAGCAGCCACCACAACACCGCGAACATGCCGAACAGGGATGCTTCAGCGACGACAACTGCGGATATCTCGTAGGAAAGACCGGTCGCTGAAACCGCCCGGACCGCCATGGGATATCCAGGAAACCAGGCGACATTTCCGCACATGACATCGGGAAAGTCCGCGTAACGATCCCGGCACCAAAACATTTCGTAGCCGGTCTTGGCGATCGAAAGATAGTGTTCGGAATCCCAGCGGCGGCGACCGCCCGTGGACCAATAGACCACTTCGGATCCGTCGCCGGCAGCGGAGGCCTTCGCGATCAGCCAGGTGATGAGGTTGGTCAGCAGCCATGCGACGAGTGGAGGCAGCAGACCGTGCAGCCCGTTGCGGCGCGACGGCCGGATCCGCGCGGACCGGGGGGAACCGGTCATCCCCAGCCCCGCGCCCGCGCCCGCGCCCCGCATCCGCGGACGGCGCTCAGCAGCGCTGCCGTCGATGCCATGCGGGTCGGTGGCTCCCACGTCCAGGTGCGGACGGAGGTGAAGCCGGCCGCCAGGGCCGTGTTCGAGAGGGTCGCGAGGTCGGTGGGGAGCCATTTCTCGTGGGCGGCGACGAGCACACGGCCGCCCGGGCGCAGCACACGGTGGAGTCCGCCCCCGGGACCGGGCCCGACGACCAGGACCGTCTCCTGTTCGGCGGGCGCGGCGAGGGCGACGACGTGCAGATCGGTCGCGGCGTTGCCATGGGCCATCAGCCGGCCGCCGAGACGGCCGAGCAGCCCGCTGGGCCGGCCGAACCCCCTGGTCAGGAGTCGCTGACTGATGCTCTCCACGCCGTCATGGAACCACGGGCACAGCCCGGTCACCTGCCGGCTGCCCGCCGGATCGCGTCGAGCGTGCGCGTCACGTCGTCGTCGGTCGTCGACCAGTTGCTCACCGAGATCCGCATGACGCGACGGCCGCGCCAGGTGGAGCCACTGATCCACGCCGTGCCGTCGTCGAGCAGCCGGGTGAGCACCTGCTCCGTGCGTTCGTCGTCGCCGAACTCGGCGCAGACCTGAGTGAACACCACGTCGTTGAGGACGGTCGCGCCGTCGATCCCGGCGATGCCGGCGGCGAAAGCGGAGGCGTGCCGGCACAGCCGATCCACGAGATCGGCCACACCCGCTCGGCCGAGGGACCTGAGAGCGGCCCACACGGTGAAGGCTCTGCCGCGCCGGGAGAGCTCGGGCACCTTGTCGACGGGGTCGCCCTGCTCGTCCTGGATGAGGTAGTCGCCGTGCAGGCCCATGGCCGCCCGGAGCGCGGACGGGTCGCGCACGATGGCGAGCCCGCAGTCGTAGGGGACGTTCAGGGTCTTGTGGGCGTCGGTCGCCCACGAGTCGGCGTACGTGCAGCCCGCGGTCAGGTGTGCGTACGTCGCAGACGCGGCCGCCCACAGTCCGAACGCACCGTCGACGTGCACCCATGCCTCCGCCTCGCGAGCGGCACGGATCGTCTCGACGAACGGGTCGAAGGCGCCGGAGTGGATGTCGCCGGCCTGGAGGATCACGATCGTCGGGCCCCGCCCGCCGCCCGCCAGGGTGCGCCGCAGCGCCTCGGGCTCGATGCGTCCCTGATCGTCCGCCTTCACCAGTTCCGGCCCGCCGAGTCCGAGATAGCGCAGCGCCAGGTCGACGGCCATGTGGCGGTCCTCGCCGGCGATGACGCGTACAGGCGGCCCACCTGCGAGTCCGTCGCGGGCGACGTTCCAGCCGGTGCGGCGCAGCACCGCGTCGCGCCCGGCGGCGAGACAGGTGAAGTTCGCCATCGTGGCACCCGTGGTGAAGCCGACGGCGCTGTCGCCCGGCAGGCCCAGCAGGTCGAGCAACCACGTGCCGGCAACGTCCTCCACCGCCGCGTACGCGGGCGAGGCGGCGCGCATCACGCAGTTCTGGTCCCAGGCGCTGACCAGCCAGTCTGTAGCCAGCGCGGCCGGTTCGGTGCCACCGACCACGAACCCGTAGAAACGGCCACTGGGGAACGCGGTCAGCCCCGGCTCGCAGGCCGTGGCCAGGAGGTCGACGACGTCGGTGGGCGTGCTCGCTCCCTCGGGCAGCTCGGCACCGAGCGCCCGCACGATCTCGCCGACCGAAGCGCGGGCGGGGACCCGGCGGTCGGGCAGGCTCGCCAGCCAGCGGGCGGCATGGCCGTACGCCCGTTGGAGCGCCCTCTCGCGCGCGTCCATACCTCGGACTATGGGACCGCCGCCGCTGCCCCGCAAGCCGCGCCCCGCCGGCGCACCCGTACGTCGCCGATCGGTACGGCCTGACCCGAGGCGTGTCACCGGGCTGCACGGGTGGACGGGCCGACGGCGGGTAGGCGAGCGGGTGGAGGTCGTGCCATGCCCCACTCGGACTGGCTGCTGGAGCCCGGAGAACGCGGAAACGCCGCCACCCGGCTGGAGAAGCGCCGGGCGGACGGGGCCGCCTGCTCGGAGGGCAACGACGCGCGGCCGCTGGTCCACGGAGCGGCGTACTTCGCCGAGCTCCTCGAGCGGATCCGGGGGATGCGGGCGGGCGATCTGCTCCTGTTCACCGACTGGCGCGGCGATCCCGACGAGCGGCTGGCCGGAGCCGGCACGGAGATCGCGGCCGTTCTCGGCGGGGCGGCGGAGCGCGGTGTCATCGTCAAGGGACTGCTGTGGCGCTCCCACCTCGACGGCTTCCGGTTCAGCGAGGAGGAGAACCTCTCCCTCGGCGAAGACGTCGAAGCGGCGGGCGGCGAATGCCTGCTCGACCTGCGCGTGCGGCCCGGCGGCTCGCACCACCAGAAGATGGTGGTGTTGCGCCACCCCGGCCGCCCGGAGCGCGATGTCGCGTACGTCGGCGGGATCGACCTGTGCCACAACCGCAACGACGGTGCCCGCCACGCGGGCGACCGCCAGTCGCTGCCCATGGCACCGGCCTACGGTCCGCACCCCCCGTGGCACGACGTCCAGCTCGCGGTGAGCGGGCCGGCCGTCGGCGACGTCGAAGCCGTCTTCCGCGAGCGCTGGGAGGATCCGGCGCCGCTCAGCCGCAGCCCCCTGATCCGTCTGCGCGAGCTGTGGGACCGGGAGGACACCGGCGCCGACGGGCTGCCGCCGCAGGGCGCCGACCCTCCGCCGTGCGGTACGCACGCGGTGCAGGTGCTGCGCACCTACCCGAACCGACTGCTGAGCGGGTACCCCTTCGCCCCCGACGGCGAGCGCAGCATCGCCCGCGGCTATCTGAAGGCGCTGCGGCGGGCCCGGGCGCTGATCTACCTGGAGGACCAGTACCTGTGGTCCCCGCGCGTGGTGGACTGCTTCGCCCGGGCGTTGCGCGCACACCCGCGGCTGCTGCTGATCGCCGTCATCCCCTCCGTTCCGGAACAGGACGGCCGGCTCAGCAGACCCGTGAACCTGATCGGCCGCATCACCGCCCTGGAGGAGCTGCGCCGCGCGGGCGGGGACCGGGTCGCGGTGTACGGCCTGGAGAACCACGCCGGAACCCCGGTATACGTGCATGCCAAGGTGTGCGTGATCGACGACGTATGGGCCGGGGTCGGGTCCGACAACGTCAACCTGCGTTCGTGGACCCACGACTCCGAGCTGAGCTGCGCCGTCCTCGACCTGAGCCGTGATCCGCGGCCGCCGCACGATCCGGGCGGACTGGGTGACGGTGCCCGGCGTTTCGCGCGGGAGCTGCGCCTCGAGCTCATGCGCGAACACCTCGACGCGCAGGCCGGGGCGGAGCCGGGGCTGTGCGATCCGGAGACCGCATTCGACGCGTTCAGCGAGGCCGCCGCGGCACTCGACGCCTGGCACGCGGGCGGCCGTCGTGGACCGCGCCCTGCGGGCAGACTCCGCCGCTATGCCCCGCCGGACCTGCCGACCGTCCAACGCCTCCTCGCAGCGCCACTGCACCGCGCCCTGATCGACCCGGACGGACGCCCCCTCAGGATGCGCTTGCGCAACAGCTTCTGACGGGGGAGAGGCGGAGGAAGGGCTTCAGGCCGACCGCCCGTCGCGGCGCAGCTTGGCGGGCGTGGTGCCGTACCAGCGTTGGACCGCCCGCCGCAGGGCGCGGGCGTCGGCGTAGCCGCTTCGGGCGGCGATCGCGTCGATGCCGACGTCGGTGTCGTGGAGCAGCCGCGTGATGTGGGCCCGCCGTACGGCCTCGAGCTCGTTGCTCCAGGTGGTGCCGTGTTCGTCGAGGCGGCGCTGGAGGGTTCTCGTACTGACGGTCAAGCGGCGTGCCACTGCGGGCAGTGTCGGAGTGGTGGTCTCTTCGTGGACGGAGGCCAGGGCGGTGCGGAAGAGGTCCAGCCAGTCGTGCAGCGGGATCGCGCCGGCGAGCGTCTGCTCGGCGTGTCTTCGCAGCACGGTCGACAGGCCCGGCTGGGCGTGTGGCGTCGGTGCGCTCAAGTCGGAGGCGAGGAAGGTGATCGAGCTGACCGGCGCCTCGAACTCGATGGCGCGGGTACCGTACAGCCCGGTCAGCGCCTCGTGCCGGCGGGGTGCTTCGGCGGCCAGGGTGACGCGGAGGGGAACGAGACGGCGCTGTGCGGCTTCGCTCAGACGACGTCGGTACAGACCGAGCGCGTAGGCGCGGATGGCGCAGGCCGCCTCGTACGTCAGATCGGCCTCGTTGACGTGGCTGATGGTGATCTGCTCGCCGTCCTCGGCGATCCGGAGGTTGTCCGTGCCGGTGTCGGCAACGGTGGCGAAGTACGCCGAGGCGTCCCGGATCCCCTCGAGCGGAGTGGGCGCGGAGGTGATCAGGTAGTCCCAGACCCCGAGGGCGCCGATGCCCGACTGCTCCGCCAGTACCAGGGACAACTCGGTCCAGTAAGCGTGGACGGTCGTCAGTTCCGCGATGCGGATGCTCGTGGCCGAGGGGGTCCGGCACAGGTCGTCGTCGAGGTGCTCGGGCGCCAGACCCAGCAGGTGCGCGTATCCGTCCCGGGGTATGCCGAGCCGACGAGCTGCGTTGACGCTCAGACGGGTGAGGGCCGAGGAGGTCGTGCCCTGGTGCGCATGCAAGATCACAGCGGACGAGCATAGACCAGCAGGAATGACCAGGTCATCGTCGCGACTCGGCGCCTGATGTCCCCATCACGGCGTGCAGAGTCCCCTGTTGGCGCGCACGGTCCCCTGGCTGGCGTGCGCTGCCCTGTGCCGAGCAGGGTTCGCGGCCATAGCGTGGTGATCGTTCTCAGAGGGACCGGTCGACGTGACGCGGGACCGCCCCGCTGGGCGCACTGCCCCGTACGGGGGTCGGGTCAGTGCGCCATGGCGTCGATCTGCTCGTCCATCACCGCGGTGGAGGTGAGGGCGCGTGAACCGGGGCCGTACGACGGAGGCCGCGGCCGGGGCGTGGGCTGCGTCGCCGGTCGACGCCGGCCCCGGCCCCCGCGGACGGTGACACCCCTGCCGTCAGGCGCGAGAACGTATCGCTCCTTCAACAGGTACAGCGTCACACCGAACTTGGAGTCAGCCGTCTGAGCGGAACAGTGAACCGTCCACATGGTTCGTCACGTTGTGTACGTACCGGCCGCTGCGCACACGGAGTGTGAGCGGAGGGCGTGTCTTCCCGGCCGGCCGCCCGGGACGAGATCACCGCATTCCCGGCCGAGCGGCTCGGGCGGAAATGAATCGCCCGGGCAGCCGGTTGTCCGGGACGTGCCTCATGATCTCGAGCGGTCCGACCGGATCCACCCCCTGCTGGCCCACCGCTTCAGCCCCTACAAGTTCGACCCGTCGGGCCTCGTCGAGGACCACGCCCTCGAGCTGCTCCTGGAAGCCGCGAGGTGGTCGCCCTCCGCCGGGAACTCCCAACCGTGGGGGTTCCTTCCCGTCAGGCCGGGCGAGCCGGACCACGAGCGGGTGCTGCGCCACCTCGCACCCAGCTCCGCCCGGTGGGCGGGAGACGCCGGCCTGCTCGTCGTTGCGCTCACCCGCCGGCATGTCGACGACTCCCGGACCGTCTACTCCGAGTTCGCCGACTACGACCTCGGGCAGGCCGTCGCCCACCTGAGCATCCAGGCCCAGGCCATGGGACTGGCATCCCACCAGTTCCGGGCCATCGACCTCGAAGCCCTCACCGGGGAGCTCCGGCCGAACCCCGGCTGGTCGATCGTTTCCATGATCGCGGTGGGTCAGGCGGCCGACGAACCCCCGGTGGTGCGGGAGCGGCGCAGCACCGCCGACCTCCGCGCTGCGCCCTGGCAGCCCGTATGCGATGTCTAGTGCTGTGGCCGGGAAGGTTTGCCGGGTCGCGGTGTCCGGTGCGGTGCGTCGCAAGGCGGAGGAGCACGTCTCGTACTGGACGTACTTGCGTGGTCCGACAACGCGGCGAGGTGCCGTGCCGGGCGCCGTGACCCGGTGAACCTTTCCGGTCGCAGCACTAGAAGGCCGAGTGGGTGAACCAGTGGGCGAGCAGGTCCGCGTCGCCGAGCAGGTGGAAGGCCTCGCTCCGGTGGTCCAGGCGGCCGTAGAGGAGCAGGAGCAGGTCCGCAGCCGATCCCTCCACGGTGGCGTCCGCCGCACGGTGCTCGGCGCGGTCGGCCACGAGCGCGAAGCCGTCGGGGCGCAAGCCGACCAGCCAGTCGCCGTCGCCGTCCGTGCAGCTGAAGCGAACGGCACGGTCAGGGGCGCGCAGCCGGCCGGTCAGCGGCGCGAAAGAGGATGCGAACGGCAGGTTGGTGAGGAACTCGTCGACGCCGTCGACCGCCAGTACGCGGTCGACGTGCGGGGTGATGCCGAGTGCGAGCTCCGCGTCGGCCCGGTGGACGAGGGTCTCGAAGAGCATGCGCCGGACCCAGAACCGGGCGTGCTGGTCGACTCCCCAGGCCCACATCGGTGCGTCCAGGTCGGTGGCGGCGAACACCTCGGCGGCCTCGGCAGCGCTCGCGGCCAGCCATTCCGGGAGCCCCTCCGGGTCCTGCGGCAGGCGCAGGTCCACGTCACGGCTGGTCGGCGGCTGCTGGCTGCGCCGGCGAAGCAGCTCGGTGAACCAGCGGTGCACGCTGCCGACGTGCTGCGTGAGGTCGGCGAGAGTCCAGCCGGGACAGGTCGGCACCGGGGTGGAGAGGTCGGCCGCCTTGACCGTGGCGACGAATCGGGCGGTCTCGGCTGCGACGGCCGCTCCGTGCTGGGCGGGGTTCATGTCTGTACCTTTCCTCTGATGGTGCTGCCCGGGTGGGAGGATGCTTAAGGTTATCGATGATTGATGACCTCAAGTGTAAGCAGCCTGCACCGACCGGAGGGACGAGGGATCGATGACGCTGAAAGAGGGCCAGCGGGTGAAGCTGGCCGCGGACACCCGGCTGACCGATTGGGTTGCGATGACGGGGGAGCCCGCGACGTCGCCGGGAGCCGTCGCCGGGTCCGTATATCTGGCCGCAGGCACCGAGGGCACCGTCGAGCGGGTGGTCGAACACCAGCATCAGAGTCACGAGGCTCGTGAGTACGAGCGCCTCAAGTCGCTCCTCGACACCTTCGGCCACGAGATGCCCACGGGAAGCAGGAGGCAGCTCGAAGAGCAGGTCGGTTTCCTGGAACCCGCGTGGATCGCGTACGAGGAGCAGAAGCACCGCGTGACCGTCCGCGTCCGCCTCGACCTCGGGTTCATCCTCGACGACACCCGCGAAGACGTCTTCACGCCCGCCTGACCGTCCCGCCGCACCCCACCGCCGTGGGCGTCCCGTCCACACGACCCGTGTCGGTGCCGGAGCAGGTGTGAGAGGCTCGCGGGGTGAGTGATGTCAGGTGCACGTACTGCGGGGCCGTCGGCCTAGAACCGGGATTCGTCGAGGACTCCGGCGAAGGGTCACGAGGCTACGCCCGTTGGATCGCAGGGCCGTTGGAGCGCGGTCTGTTCGGCGGCGCGAAGCGGATGGGGCGGCCGCGCCGCCAGATCGATGCCTATCGCTGCCCGAAGTGCGGCCACCTGGAGCTGTTCGCCACCCAGCCCCTCTGATGGCCGACCCCACGTCGTGACCTGAGGGCCGGTCAGGCCGTGCGGTCGCCGAGAGCCCGCACGGCGGCGACCATCCGGTCCCAGAACAGGCCGGTTTCCAGGGTGAGCGCGACCTGCGCGTTCACCGGACGGTCCATGTACCGGTGCAGATCCACGACGGTGGCGCCGCGGGTGTACCGGCCCTGCAGCTCGACGACCACGTTCGCATCCACGCAGTGCACGATGCCCGGGTCGATGACCCGGGCGACCGCGACCGGATCGTGCAACGGCGGGTCCTGGAACCCCCACAGCGTGCGGTAGGTGGACGCGAAGAAGGTCAGCAGCTCGGTGCAGACACGCCCCAGTTCGGTGCCCAGGCGCTCGAAGCGGGCGACGATCTCGGGCGTGGCGAGCGCTTGGTGCGTGACGTTCAGACCGCACATGGTGAGCGGAACACCGCTGCGGAAGACGATGTCCGCGGCTTCCGGGTCCGCTTGGATGTTGAACTCGGCGGCCGGGGTCCGGTTGCCCCGCTCCGTCGAGCCGCCCATGAGGACGATCTCCCGGATGCGGGACGCGACATCGGGATGGCGGGTCAGCAGCAGGGCGATGTTGGTCAACGGCGCCGTGGGGACGAGGGTGACCGGCTCCGGGTGTCGGGTCAGGATCCGGTAGATGAGGTCCACCGCGTGCTCGGCGACCACGTCCACGGTGGGTTCGGGGAATCGTGGCCCGTCGAGGCCGGACACACCGTGCACGTCGTCCGCCACCTTCAGCGCCTGGACCAGCGGCCGGGCGCAGCCGGCGGCGATGGGCACATCGGTGATGCCCGCGACGGTGCAGACCCGGCGCGCGTTGAGCGTGGTTTTCGCGAGCGTCTGGTTGCCCGCGACCGTGGTGATGGCCAGGAGGTCGACCGCGGGGTCACCCGCCGCAAGCATGATCGCCAGGGCGTCGTCGTGTCCGGGGTCGCAGTCGATGATGATCGGTACGGGCACACGCTCTCCTGCCGGGCGGCGCTGACCCGGCCCATTGTGCCGCTCCGGCACCCCCGTGGCGAGGAGGCTTTCGGATCGGCGGCGGGAAATTCCCCACCGGCGCAGCCGGCCGGCCCGCTCCCCCCGTGCCGTCGCCATGAGCAGAATTCGCCGCGGGGCGTCGGTGGTGCATGATCGGGGGATGTCTGATCGCATCATTGCCGCCTGCGACGGCGCGGCCAAGGGGAACCCCGGACCGGCCGGCTGGGCGTGGGTCGTCGCCGACACACAGGGCCGGCCGGAGCGCTGGGAGGCCGGCCCCCTGGGCCGGGCCACGAACAACGTGGGTGAGCTCACCGCCCTTCAGCGACTGCTGGAGTCGCTGGCCCCCGGGACCGCCGTCGAGGTCCGCATGGACTCCCAGTACGCCATGAAGGCGGTGACCCAATGGCTCCCGGCCTGGAAGCGCAACGGGTGGAAGACCGCGGCCGGCAAACCCGTGGCCAACCGGGAGCTCGTCGAGCAGATCGACGCGCTGCTGGCCGAGCGGGACGTGGAATTCCGCTACGTGCCGGCCCACCGCGAGGACGGCGACCACTTGAACGCGATCGCCGACCAGGCCGCCAGTGACGCCGCGGTCACCCAGCAGGCGGCCGGCACGGCACTCGGCAGCGCGTCGATTCCCGTACCCGCGCCCGCCCGCGCGTCCGCGTCGCGTTCAAAGCCCGCAGCCGGAGGCGGAGCCAAGAGGCCCACCCGCGGCCGAGGCGCCATCAAGGCGAAGTTCCCCGGCAGCTGCCCCTGCGGGACGTCGTACGCGGTCGGCGACATGATCACCAAGCTCGACAACCGCTGGGGGCACCAGGGCTGCGGCAGCGCCGAGGAAGCGTAAAAACTTACCCAAAACGCGCGCCCGCGTGTGCTAGGCGTGTGGTCGCGGCGTGTCTGTACTGCAGGAATGCAAAGGCGAGACGGCGAGTGCGCCGAGCCGTCGGCGAGCCGTTCGGGAGTGTCCATATCCCTCAGAGGTGGACATAGCGCTCGTTTCGCCCTCCGTGACGGAAGTCATTGCCATTGCTTGGCGCGAGCGAGTTTGCACATAGTTGCCGACGCTACGTCCCTGTCGATCGTCTCCGGAGCTGCTCCGGTACGGCAGGCAGGGAGATGCGTCGATCAACGAGTGAAACGGACTTGGCATGGCTCTCCCGCGCGCCCTTCCCGGCCCCTCGACTGCCGCCGGCCCCGCCGCGGGGCGGCGCAGATGAAGACCGCGCCCCAGCGGCTGCGCGCCGGCCTGGCCGGCGGGGCGGCCGCCGTCACCCTGCTGTGGGCCGTGCAGGTGCATCCGTCTGCCCGGCCCGACGAGCTCATCGGGGCGGCCGCGCACCTCACCGGGCTCCTCGCGGGCTACGGGATCCTCGCCATGCTCTTCCTGATGGCACGCGTGCCGGCGGTCGAGCACGGGGTGGGCGCCGACCGCCTCGCCCGCTGGCACGCCTTCGGCGGCCGGTGGGTTCTGCTCCTGTGCGGCGCCCACGGGCTGTTCGCCCTCGTCGTGTACGCCCTGCGCACCGGTACCGACCTGCTGACCGCCACCGGGGCCCTGGTCCGGTACCCGGCCGTCACCGCCGCGTTCGCGGGAGCTGCCGTATTGGCAGGTGTAGGCCTGTGCTCCGCCCGGGCCGTACGCCGCCGGGTCTCGCACGAGGCATGGCGCGGAATCCACCTCCTCACCTACCTCGCCGCCGCGCTCGGCTCCGTCCACCAGCTCGCCGGCCCCGACGTCGCCGTCAACGCCCTCACCACCTGGTTCTGGGCCCTGCTGCACACCGCCGTCGGCGTCCTGCTCGCCTGGTACCGCGGGATCGTCCCGGTCCGCCAGGCCCTGCGGCACGGGCTGCGCGTAGCCACCGTCGACCGGGAAGGTCCCGGCGTGGTCTCCGTCAGCATCCAGGGAGGCCGGCTCCGTGAACTCCGCGCGGAGCCGGGTCAGTTCTTCCGCTGGCGGTTCCTGACCGGTGGCCTGTGGCACACCGCCCTGCCGTTCTCGCTCTCCGCGCCCGCCCGCGACGACCGCCTCCGCATCACCGTGAAGGCGCTCGGCGGGCACTCGCGGCGCGTGCGCGGACTCCGGCCCGGCACCCGGGTACTTGCGACCGGCCCGTTCGGTGCCCTCACCGAGCGGCGGCGCACCCGCCCCAAGGTGCTGCTGATCGCGGGCGGCATCGGGATCACCCCGATGCGCGCCCTCTTCGAGTCCCTGCCCGCGGGCCCCGGCGACCTGACCCTGCTCTACCGGGCGGGAGACGCCGACCAGCTGGTCCTTCGTGATGAGCTGGAGGCCATCGCCGCTGACCGCCAGGCCGCGCTGCACTACCTGGTGGGACGCTCCGACGCCGCGTACGACCCGCTCGCCCCCCAGGCCCTGCGTGCGCTCGTACCCGACCTGTCCGACCGTGACGTCTACCTCTGCGGACCGCCCGGCATGGCGGATGCGACCACTGCGGCACTGATCAGGGCGGGCGTCCCCTCGGCGCGCATCCACACGGAGTGCTTCACCTACTGAACCTGCTGAGCCGACCGCATCCACGCAGCCCACTGGACCCGCTGGACCCACTGGACCCACCGGCCCTACCGAGGACCCCGATCTGCGATGAACAGGTACCCCGCACCACAGGAGCCCCTCCGCCCACGCGATGCCGCCCCGCCCCCGCGGGCCCGCCGCGCGAGCGCCCGGCACCGGAGGCGCTCGCGCTCGGGGTGGCTCGTCGCCGGGCTCACCCTGGCCAGCATGCTGACCGCGACGGTCGTCACGGCGACCGTCGACCCGGCCGCGCCGGCCCCGGCCCCGGCTTCGGCCCCGGCCCCGGTGTCGGACGGACCGTCGAACCTGCGGGTCGAGCCCTGACCGACTGCTCGGTCACCGGCACTCAGGGGCTCCCGTCGAGCTCCGCCACGATCGACGCGGGTGTGTGTCCGCTGCCGTCCGACAACCGGTGGAAATCGACGGAGACGTAGTTCGGGTTGCGGCCCCCCGCCGCGGGCCGGCACTGCTCGGCGATGCGGCTGCGCAGCTTGGCGCCGTTGTCCAGAGCCGCCGTGAGCACGGTGGGCACGTTGCGGTGGTGGCTCATCGTGAACAGCCGCCGGAATCCCGGCTCCTGGCGGTCCAGCGGCACATCGGGCCAGCGGGTGACGCATGCAACGTCGTTGCCCATGTCCCCGAGGCTCCAGTAGTTGCTCACCGTCCAGGACTTGTCGTACATGACGCCCAGGTGCTCGCGGTCGGACCGGTCGGAGAAGATCAGCAGGCGCTTGCCGGCGGTGACGAGGTCGGCCACCTTCGGCCATCCGTGCTGCCGTACGCCCCAGTCGTCGGGCCGGAACAGCAGTTCGGGCAGCCCCCTGACCCGGCCGAGGGACTGCCCCAGCTGGTCGGCGCCCACGTAGTCCTCGAGGAAGACGGTCACGACCTCCTGCGGATGGGAGGCGAGGAAGTCCACCACGGTCTGCATCGTGCCCTGGAACGACTGCCGCGGCAGGGCGTACGTGGCTCCGGCGAAGGTCTTGCAGTCGCCGTGGCACAGGTAGACGTCGCTGGGGTAGCAGTCGCTGCCGAAGCTGATGACGCACAGCCAGGTGCTGTGCTCGTACCAGTGCGTGTCCAGGCTCAGGCCGCGGACGCCGTTGTCGAGCTGGGCGCGCACCGACTCGGCCTGGTTCACCGAACTCCAGCGGGCGTCGTCGTAGTTGGTGAAGGCGTTGTGGGTGCTCAGGAAGGTGGCTTCGTCCAGGCGGCGGTCGCCCCAGCGGGCGGCCGCGGCCGCGGCCGCGCGCGTCCCGGGGGAGACCGAGACGGCGGAGGAGGCCCCGGCCGGGGCCGAGGCGGACGCTGCGGTCGCGGCGCCCAGGAGGGCCAGCAGGAGGAGGCAGACGAAGGTGCGCCGGCCGGTTCTCCTCAGGAGCCGGGAGGGGGCGGTCCGCGGGCCGGGCGCCGGTGCGGTGCGACGGCGCCCACGGGACCCTATTCGGAGCGTGTCCATGTCAACCATGCGCAGGAGGGTAGCGCGCGGGCCGTCGATCCGCTGCCCCGCGGACGTCCACGGCTCCACCCGGCTGCCTGACACGCGGGTGATTCACCCCAAGAGCTCGCCAAGATACATTCTCGATACATTCAACCGGCGGCAGGCGATCCGTGTCGCAGTCGTTCACGGGTGCAATCTGTGCACGACGCACCCACGGTCAGCCGCATCCCGCAGAGGGCCGGCTGCGCCCGCCTCACGGAAGGGGCCACCACGTGAAACGCGGCAGGGCCAGGGCTACGACAGAACGCGCGGCGGACGCCGTCTCCGACCGGTTGCTGCAGGCGGGGCGCATGCTCAGGAGAGCGCCCGAGACGCCGGACGGCCGGACGGTGTTCCGGGCCGACCAGGGGGTCAACGACACGCCGTACCGCGAGCGCTGGGCGCACGACAAGGTGGTGCGCTCCACGCACGGCGTGAACTGCACCGGCTCCTGCTCGTGGCAGGTGTACGTCAAGGACGGCCTGATCACGTGGGAGACGCAGGCGACCGACTACCCGTCGACGGGCCCCGACCGGCCGGAGTACGAACCGCGCGGTTGCCCCCGCGGAGCCTCGTTCTCCTGGTACACGTACTCGCCCACCCGCGTGCGTTACCCGCACGCCCGGGGCGTCCTCGTGGAGATGTACCGCGAGGCCAGAGCGCGCCTCGGCGGAGACCCGGTGGCGGCCTGGGCGGAGATCACCACGGACCCCGACAAGCGGCGCCGCTACCAGGCGGCCCGCGGCAAGGGCGGCCTCGTCCGCATCGGCTGGCAGGAAGCCCTGGAGATCGCCGCCGCTGCGCATGTGCACACACTGGCCGCGCACGGCCCCGACCGGATCGCCGGTTTCTCACCGATCCCCGCGATGTCGATGGCCTCGCACGCGGTCGGGGCCCGCTTCCACGCGCTGATCGGCGCTCCGATGCTGTCGTTCTACGACTGGTACGCGGACCTGCCGATCGCGTCGCCGCAGGTCTTCGGCGACCAGACCGACGTACCGGAATCCGGGGACTGGTGGGACGCCGCCTACCTGATGCTGTGGGGTTCCAACGTTCCCGTCACCCGGACGCCCGACGCCCACTGGATGGCCGAGGCCCGCTACCGCGGGCAGAAGGTCGTGGTCGTCTCACCCGACTACGCGGACGCCACCAAATTCGCCGACGAGTGGCTCCACCCGCACCCGGGCACCGACGGCGCCATGGCGATGGCCATGGGCCACGTGATCCTCAAGGAGTGCTTCGTCGAGCGGCAGGTGCCCTATTTCACCGACTACGTGAAACGATTCACCGACCTGCCGTTCCTGATCGAGCTGGAGGAACGGGAGCCGGGCCGGCACGTCCCGGGCCGCTTCGTCACGGCCGCGGACCTGCGCCACGCCCACGAGGCACCGGACGAGGCCACCCGCCGCTGGATGCCGGTCCTGCTGGACTCCGTCACCGGCGGCCCGGTGGTCCCCAACGGGACGCTGGGCGACCGCTGGTCCAAGTTCAGCGAAGGCCGCTGGAACCTCGACCTGGGCGACATCGAGCCGCTCCTCAGCCTCTACGAAGGCGCGGACGGGCTCAGTGCCCGGGTCGTCCTGCCCCGCTTCGACGAGCAGGGCGCGACGCTGGAGCGCAGCGTTCCCGTACAGCGCCTCGGCGACCGCCTGGTGACGACCGTCTTCGACCTGATGCTCGCCCAGTACGGCGTGGGCCGCGGCGGCCTCGACGGGCAGTGGCCGGCCTCGTACGAGGACGCCGCCGTCCCGTGCACGCCGGCCTGGCAGGAGGCCATCACCTCCGTGCCCGCCGGCGCGGTGGTGCGCGCGGCGCGCGAGTTCGCCCGGACGGCCGAGCAGACCCGCGGCCGCTGCATGATCGTGATGGGTGCCGGCACGAACCACTGGTTCCACTCCGACACGATCTACCGCTCCTTCCTCTCCCTGCTGTTGCTCACGGGCTGCCAGGGCGTCAACGGGGGCGGCTGGGCCCACTACGTGGGCCAGGAGAAGGTGCGGCCGTACGCCGGCTGGCAGCAGCTGGCCACCGCCTCCGACTGGGTGCGGCCCTCCCGGCAGATGGCGGGCACACCGTACTGGTACCTGCACACCGACCAGTGGCGTTACGAGGGGTACGCGGCCGAGACGCTGACCTCGCCCACGGCGCGCGGCACCTTCGCCGGCGCGCACACGGCGGACCTGGTGGCCCGCTCGGTGCGGCAGGGCTGGATGCCGTCGTACCCCACCTTCTCGGTCAACCCGCTTGAGCTGGGCCGGCAGGCCCACGCCTCCTGGAGGGAACCGGCCGCCTGGGTGGAGCAGCAGCTGGAGGCCGGCCGCCTCGCCTTCGCCTGCGAGGACCCCGACGATCCGGTGAACTGGCCGCGCGTGCTGACGGTGTGGCGGGCCAACCTCATCGGCTCCTCGGCGAAGGGCAACGAATACTTCCTGCGGCACCTGCTGGGCGCGGACGACAACGCCTCGGCCGCGCAGGCTCCGCAGGAGCACCGGCCGCGGGAAGTGGCCTGGCGGGAGGAGGCGCCGCAGGGGAAGCTGGACCTGCTCCTCGCGCTCGACTTCCGCATGACCTCCACCACCCTGTTCGCCGACCTCGTCCTGCCCGCGGCGACCTGGTACGAGAAGCACGACCTGTCCAGTACGGACATGCACCCGTTCGTGCACGCCTTCTCGCCGGCGATCGACCCGCCCTGGCAGGCCCGTACGGACTTCGAGATCTTCCACGGCCTCGCGGCCAAGGTCGCCGAACTGGCGCACGGGCGCCTGGAGGACGCCTGGGACCTGGTCGCCACGGCCCTGCAGCACGACACCCCAGGCGAGGCTCCGCCAGAGGGACCCACCCAACCCCAGTACACGCTGGTCAAACGGGACTACACCGCCCTCGCCGACCAGCTCGCGGCCTTCGGACCGGTGGCCGACGAGCACGGCATGCAGGTCCGCGGCATCACGGTGCACACGACCCCGGAGTCCCACTGGCTCGCCGAACGCTGCGGCACGGCCCGGGAAGGAGCGGCACGGGGCCGCCCGCTGCTCGACACGGACGTCAAGCTGTGCGAGGCGATCCTGGCCCTGTCGGGCACGACGAACGGCCGCGTCGCCGCCGAGGGGTTCCGGCAGCTCGGCGTGCGCTGCGGACCGGGGAGCGGCCTGGAGGAGCTGGCCGCCTCGCTGGCCGAGCGGCGCATCGTGTTCTCCGACACCCAGGCCCGCCCGGTGCAGGTCGGCGCCAGCTTCGAATGGTCCGGCAAGGAGGGGCCGGACCGGCGCTACGCGCCCTTCACCATCAACACCGAGCACCGCAAGCCGTGGCACACACTGACCGGCCGCCAGCACTTCTACCTCGATCACGAGTGGATCGCCGAGTACGGCGAACAACTTCCCGTCTACCGGCCGCCCCTGGATCTCGCGGCCCTGGGGGACCGGCCCCGCCAGGAACCGGGGGACGGCGGACGATCGGTGACGGTGCGGTACCTGACCCCGCACTCGAAGTGGTCCATCCACTCCGAGTACCAGGAGAACCTCCTCATGCAGACCCTGGCCCGGGGAGGACCCGTCATCTGGCTCAGCATCGAGGACGCCGCGGCCATCGACGTCGCGGACAACGACTGGATCGAGGCCGTCAACGCCAACGGCGTGGTCGTCGCCCGAGCCGTCGTCTCCCACCGCATGCCGCCCGGCACGGTGTTCATGTACCACGTACAGGAACGCATGGTGAACGTGCCCACCTCCGAGACCACGGGGCGGCGCGGCGGCGTCCACAACGCCCTGACCCGCCTGCTGATCAAGCCCACCCACCTGATCGGCGGACACGCCCAGCTCTGCTTCGCCCCCAACTACTACGGCCCCACCGGCAACCAGCGTGACGCCGTCACCGTCATCCGCCGCCGCTCCCAGGAGGTCACGTACTGATGCCCCGAAGCGAAGCGACCATCGGACGCGTGATGGCACAGGTCGCCATGGTGATGAACCTCGACAAGTGCATCGGCTGCCACACCTGCTCGGTCACCTGCAAGCAGACCTGGACCAACCGGTCGGGCAGCGAGTACGCCTGGTTCAACAACGTCGAGACCCGCCCCGGACAGGGCTACCCCCGCTCCTACGAGGACCAGGACAAGTGGCAGGGCGGCTGGCAGCTCAAGCGGGGCCGCCTGGTGCCGCGCAGCGGCGGTCGGGCCCGCCGCCTCGCCACCCTCTTCGCCAACCCCCGCCTTCCCTCCCTGGCCGACTACTACGAGCCGTGGACGTACGACTACGAGAACCTGATCAACGCGCCGCTCGGCGACGACGTTCCCACCGCCGCGCCCCGCTCCTTGATCGACGGCCGTCCCACCGCGGTGACCTGGGGCCCCAACTGGGACGACGATCTGGGCGGCGGCCCGGAACACCTGGCCGGCGACCCCGTACTCAAGAAGATGAACGAGCGGGTCCGCCTGGAGTACGAGCAGGCGTTCATGTTCTACCTGCCACGCATCTGCGAGCACTGCCTGAACCCGTCGTGCGTGGCCGTGTGCCCGTCGGGCGCGCTGTACAAGCGGATCGAGGACGGCATCGTCCTCGTCGACCAGGACCGCTGCCGGGGCTGGCGCATGTGCGTGACCGGATGCCCGTACAAGAAGATCTACTTCAACCACCGCACCGGCAAGGCCGAGAAGTGCACCCTGTGCTACCCGCGCATCGAAGCCGGGCAGCCCACCGTGTGCTCCGAGACCTGCGTCGGCCGCCTGCGCTATCTCGGAGTCATCCTCTACGACGCCGACAAGGTCGGCGCCGCCGCCGCCACGCCGGACGAGAAGGACCTGTACGAGGCCCAGCTCGACTGCTTCCTCGACCCCGACGACCCGGACGTGCAGCACGCCGCGGAAGAGGCGGGGATTCCGCACGACTGGATCACCGCCGCCCGGCGCTCACCCGTACGCGCCCTGATCAGCGAGTACAAGGTGGCGCTGCCGCTGCACCCGGAGTACCGCACCATGCCGATGGTCTGGTACGTCCCGCCGCTGTCGCCCATCGTCGAGTCCCTGACGGCCACCGGGCACGACGGCGAGGACCCGGCGAAACTCTTCGCCGCGATCGACTCCATGCGGATCCCCATCGGGTACCTGGCGGAGCTGTTCACGGCCGGCGACCCGGCCCCGGTGGAGGCTGCGCTGTGCCGCCTGGCCGCCATGCGGGCCCACATGCGCCGGATCAACCTCGGCGAGGAACAGGACCCGGCCATCGCCGGCTCGGTCGGCATGGACGCCGACGCCATCGAGGCCATGTACCGGCTGCTGGCCGTGGCCAAGTACGAGGACCGCTACGTCATCCCCACCGGGTACACCGCCGAGCACTCCGAACACGCCGACCCCGGTACCGGATGCAGCCTCGACGGCGAGGGAGGCCCCGGGATGTACACGGCCGACACCTTCCACGCCCCGCTCGCCGGCCCCGATCCCGAGCCCGGACCACTGAGCGGCCGCGTGAACCTCCTCAACTGGAACGGCCGGGGCGCCCCGGCCGGACTCTTCCCCCGCAGGGAGCAGGCATGAGCCACACCGCCGCCCTCCACCAGGCGGCCTCGCTGCTGCTGTCGCATCCCGACGAGGACTGGCCGCAGCGCCTCGGCCTCGTCCGCAGCTGCCTCGGCGACCTCGGCGGGGAAGAGGCCGCGCTGTTGCTGCGTTTTTGCACCGCGGTCGCCGACGTACCGCAACTGGAGCTGTCCGCCCGCTACGTGACCACCTTCGACCGCAGCCGCCGCCGCACCCTGCACCTCACGTACTACACGGACGGCGACACCCGCCGCCGCGGAGAGGCCCTGCTGCGCTGGCAGCAGCTGTACCGCGATCACGGCTGGCAGCCGCCCGCGGACGAACTGCCCGACTTCCTCCCGCTGGCCCTGGAGTTCGCCGCCCGCTGCCCCCACGCCGGCCGTCCGGCGCTGCAGGAACACCGCGCCGCCCTCGAACTGCTCCGCATGGCCCTGGCCGATCACAAGACTCCCTACGCCGACGTCCTGGGCGCCGTCTGCCTCACGTTGCCGGGCTCCTCACCGGCCGACCGCGCAGCCGCCCTGCAGCTGGCCCGCAGCGGCCCGCCCACCGAAACCGTCGGCCTGCTGCCCTTTCCCGTGCTGCGCCCGCAGGCAGCCCCAGCCGAGGAGACCCGACGATGAACCACGTGCACATCGCCCTGTGGGGCGTGCTGCCCTACCTCGTCGCCGTCGTGCTCGTCGCCGGAACTGCCTGGCGCTACCACTACGACCGCTTCGGGTTCACCACCCGCTCCAGCCAGCTCCACGAGCACCGGCTGCTGAGCATCGGTGCCCCCCTCTTCCACTACGGACTGCTCTTCGTGATCGGCGGGCACGTCGTGGGACTGCTCGTCCCCGAATCGCTCACCGAACGCCTGCACATCCGCGAGGCGGTCTACCACGCCAACGCCGTGTTCGTCGGGGGAGCCGCCGGCCTGGCCACCCTCACCGGCCTGGCGATCCTGGTGTACCGGCGCGTCAAGGTGCCCGCGGTACGCATCGCCACGAGCACCGGCGACCGCGCCGTCTACCCCGTCCTGGCCGCCGTCCTGCTGGCCGGCCTCGCCGCCACCGCCACCACGCTCGTCCCGCACCCCTACGACTACCGCCTGGGCGTGTCCGTCTGGTTCCGCTCCCTCCTCGCCCTCGAACCCGACGTCCCCGCGATGGCCGAGGCCCCCCTGCCGTACCAGCTCCACGCGTTGCTCGCCATGACCCTGTTCGCGCTGTGGCCGTTCAGCCGACTCGTCCACGCCTTCACCGCACCACTCGGCTACCTGACCCGCCCGTACATCGTCTACCGCTCCCGAGGGACGACCCGGCCGCCCAGCGCTCAACGGGGGCAATAGCCTCTGGTGACGGCGCCGGGCCGACTGCTACAATGATCACGTTGGCCTTCGGCGCCGCACCCGACGGGTGTGTGTCCGGAGGCTTTTTTCATGCCTTCAGACCTTTCCGCGTCCACCGCCCCTCCCACCACCGGCTACCTCGCTCTCCTCCGCAACAGAGAGTTCGCGGGTCTGTACGCCGGCTTCACCCTGACCGTAGCCGCGAACACGTTGTCGGGCTTCGCGCTCGGCACGCTGGTCCATCAGCGCACCGGATCGCCGTTCCTGACCGCCGTGAGCATGTACGGCGCCACGTTCGCGACGGTGCTCGGCGCCCTGACGCTCATGTCGGTCGCCGACGGGAGCCGGCCGCGCCGGACCCTCGTCATGCTCCAGTGCGCCGCGCTGGTGGGCGTTGCCGCGCAGGCGCTGCCAGGGCTGCCGCTGGCCGCCCGGTTCGGTCTCCTCCTGGTGCTCGGGTTCTTCCAGTCCCTGGGAACCGGAACGCGGATGGGACTGCTCGCCGAAGTGGTGCCGACCTCCACCTATGCGCTGGCACGTTCCCTGATGAACATCACCTCCGGAGGCATGGCCGTCCTCGGCTACGCCGTCGGGGCCGTACTGCTGCGCCACCTCAGCCCGCAGGGGGTCTTCGTCATCGCCGCCGTCCTGACCGCACTCGGCCTGGGCGCCGTGGCCACGACCGTCAGGGAACGCTCGATCCGGCTGACCCGCCGACCCGGACTGCGCCAGACCTGGACGACGAACACCACGCTCTTCTCCGACACGGGCCGGCGCGTACTCCTGCTGAACCTGTGGGTCCCGAACGGCCTGATCGTCGGCTGCGAGGCCCTGTTCATCTCCTACGCGCCGGATCACGCGGGTGCGTTCCTGGCCGCCGGATCAGCCGGCATGCTCCTCGGGGACCTGGCTGTCGGGCGACTGCTCGGCGCCGACCGGCGAAACCGCTACGCCTTCGCCCTCAGACTGCTGCTGGCGGCTCCGTACCTGCTGTTCGCCGTCCACCCGCCCGTGCCGGTGCTGATGGCCGCGGTGTTCGCCTCCGGCGCCGGGTTCGCCGCCACGCTGCCGCTCCAGGAGCAACTCCTCGCCCTGACCCCGGACCCGGTCCGCGGCCAGGTCCAGGGCGTCGAGTCCGCCGGCCGGATGACGTGGCAGGGCATCGGAGCCGCGATCGCCGGCGGCCTCGCCCAGCACCTCACACCGGGTACCGCGATCGCTGCTCTGGCCGCGGTCTCCGTTGCGGTCACCGTCTCCTCCCGCCCCCGCCTGGCCCGCGCCCGCGCCGGCCGCGTCGACGGGGCAGGCACGTGAGCCCACCCGTCCGGGATCAGACCTTGCACCACCGCGCCATCGCCCAGGAGAACAACCCGAAGAGCACCAGGCCGAGGGCGACCGCGACCAGCAGCCACGGCCCCGCCGCGGTCTGGGTGAGCGACCTCAGCGTGTCGTCGATGCCCTTGGCCTGCGCCGGGTCGTAGCGCACCGCGGCATACAGGAGGAAGCCACCGGCCGCCGCGAACACGACGCCCCGGGCAAGGCCGCCGATCACCCCCAGGAAGTCGACGGCCTTGCGCCAGCGCTCCGATGCCCCGCTCATGGCGAGGTCCTTGCGGAAGCTGCGCCGCGCCGCCTGCACCGCGATCACCACACCCGCGACGGTGATCCCGAGCCCGACCGCACCCACCAGCCACTGGCCGGCGGGGACGTCCAGCGCCCTGGCCGTCACATCGCGTGACTGCTCGTCTCCGGAGCGCCCGCCGCCACCCATCGCGAACGACAGCACGGAGAAGGCGACCGCAGCGTAGAAGACGGTCCGGGCCGCCGCGGACAGCCGCTTCATCAGCTTGTCGCCGTCCGGTCCGGCCGCGCCGAACAACGCCTCCGACAGGCGCCACAGCGTCATGCACACGAGCCCGATGCCCACGGCCCAGATGAGGATGCTCCCGAAGGACTTCCCCGCGAGCTCCTGGAGGGCGCCCTGGCGGTCGGCCTCCTGCCCTCCGGAGTCGCCGAGGGCCACACGCAGGGCCAGCATGCCGATCAGTACGTACAGCGCCCCGCGCGCCAGGAGCCCGCAGCGCGCCGTGACCTCCCGGACCCCGCCGCCACGGGCTGCGGCCCGGACGCCCCTGCTCGCGTCCACGGTTCTCATCGCGGTCAGACCTCGCCCCGCCAGCCGCCCGTCTCGACGCCGCGCGACTCGATGAACAGTTTGAACCTCTTCAGATCGCCGGCGACCTGCCGCCTGACGAAGCCGAGCTTGTCGGCGGCCGTCTCGGCCAGGCCGTCGGGCACCCAGTTCATGTGCAGAACGACCTTGGTCGTGCTCGCGTCGATCGGCAGGAAGGTGACCAGCCCGGCCTGACGGGCCTCCCCGTCCACCGTCATCCACGCGACGCGCCGGTCGGGGAGCTGCTCGGTGATCTGCGCGTCGAATTCACGCTGTACACCGTTCACATTCGTCACCCAGTGGGTGAGCGTGTCCGTGCGCTGGTCGATGCGTTCGACGCCTTCCATGAAGTGGGGGAACTCCTCGAACTGCGTCCACTGGTTGTAGGCCGTGCGAATGGGAACGTTGACCTCGACGTACTCCTCGACGTGCGACATGCGCACCCCTTCCGTGTCGTCGGCTTCCGTGTCGTCGGCGGCCCGCACCCCGCGGTGCCGGTCGCCGGTCGTGAGGACCCTTCACAGCCCGGCTACCCCGCCCCCGGGGCGGCATGCACCGGCCGGTGCATGCCGTCGGCTGCCGGGCACCCGCCGTGGCGGCTCGTTAGCGCTGCGTCTTCCCGGGTACACGCGCAGCGACCGGCGCGCACCGCCCGGTCGAGGCCGATCGGGAAGGAACACCGGCATGGGACACGCAGGGGACATCATCGCCGAACTGACCGTCGACCACCGTGAGGTGGACGGACTGTTCGTCAGGATCGAGCACACGACCCCGGCGGGCGAGCGGCAGAAGGCGGCCGAGCAGCTGACCATCGAACTGATCCGGCACGCGGTGGCGGAGGAGGAACACCTCTACCCCGCGGTCCGGGAGCATTTCCCGGACGGCGACCTCATCGCGGACAAGGAATTGGCCGACCACGCCCGTGTCGAGAAGCTGCTGAAGGACCTCGAGGGACTCGATGCGGCGGGGCCGGAGTTCGACCGGCTGATCGCCGCACTCAAGGCGGAGGTCACCGCCCACGTGCACGACGAGGAGAACAACCTGTTCCCCCGCCTCCGTCAGGCATGTTCCCCGGAAGCCCTCGAAAAGCTGGGTGACAAGGTGCGGCGGGCCAAGAGGTTCGCGCCGACCCGGCCCCACCCCGGCGCCCTCGCCTCGCGGCAGCACAACCGTCTGCTGTCCGCCGGTACCGGGCTGGTCGACCGGGCCCGGGACCTCGCCACCGGGCGCGGCGAGTAGGCACCCCGCCGCCCGCCGACACCGACCGCTGCCGCCGGCCGCGCCCCGCACGCCCGGGACGCGGCCGGGGCACGCTCACGTCCTGACGATGCCGGGCCAGGGTGTGGACGAGGACCAGGACGAGGACCAGGAGGGCGAAGGCGACGACGATCGGGTCACCGGCCCGTGGGCCTGCCCGACGTCAGCCGCGACGCCTCGATCTCGGCCCAGACGGCCTTGCCGTTCTCATGGACGTGGGTGCCCCAGCGATCCGAGAGGCGCTCCACTATGTAGAGGCCGTGGCCGCCCGGCAGTCCCCGCTGCGGGGACGGGTGGCGTTGGGGCAGTGTCGTCGTGCCGTCGAAGACCTCGATGCGCAGGACCTCACCGGCGGAAACTGCGAGTTCGATGCAACCACCCGCGTGCAGTGACGCGTTGGTCAGCAGCTCGGAAACGAGGAGCAGGGCGTCTTCGGCGGTCGCGTTGCCGTCCCAGCCCCAGTCCTGCAGGGCCCGGCGCGTGAAGTCACGCCCCTTGGCCACGTGGCCGCGGACGCCCGAGAGGGCGAGCCGACGGCGCTGCACCGTGACGGAAGGTCCGGCATGCAGTGGGTCGCCGGTTCCCGGTCCGATGGTTTCCACTGTGGTCCTCACCCCCGCCGTTGACACTGGTCTGTACTCGCGGGAAACCGCTGCGGCCCGCCTCGCCCCGCCCGGCCGTCCCGGCCCGGGGCCCCGGACCGTGCGTACGTCCCCGGCGCCGAGGACATCTGAGCAGCCCGTGACAGTCTAGGGGACCTCCGGTCCCACGAGGGTTCCCTGTGCATCCTCAGAGTGAGGCCGGTGTCCGAGGCGCTGATCTCGACCAGGTCACATCGGTCGCCTCGCTGATCGCAATGGTGAGATCGCCGTGCCGCGGCGCATTCAGGGCCGCAGCAGAGCACCGGGACGGTCGCGCAACGGCTGGGCGGTCAGCGCCGGCGCGTCTTCCGTCCCGGCACTCGTGCAGGCCGTTGCCTATACCGAGAGCATGCCGGCGCGCAGCCGGGTCAGGGTCCGGGACAGCAGACGTGAGACCTGCATCTGGGAGATGCCCAGTTCGGCGCCGATCTCGGCCTGGGTCTTGTCCTGGCCGAAGCGCAACTGCAGGATCAGCCGGTCGCGTTCGTCCAGCTGCTCCAGCAGCGGGGCGAGGGTGTGGAACTCCTCGAAGAGCTCCATGGCGGGGTCGACGTCACCGAGGCGGTCCGCCAGCGGCCGTGTCGTCCGGCTCGACGAGGTCGCGGGCTCGTCGCTGTCCGCGCCGGCCGTGTCCAGGGAGCCACTCGTGTAGCCGTTGGCGGCGACCAGTCCGTCGATGACCTCTTCCTCGGTCAGTTCGAGGTGCTGGGCGACCTCCTTGACCGTCGGGGCCCGACCCAGGACGTCGGTCAGGGCCTCCTGGGCCTTGGCCAGCTCCGTGCGCAGTTCCTGCAGACGGCGCGGGACGTGCACGGCCCAGGTGGTGTCGCGGAAGTAGCGCTTGATCTCACCGGTGATGTAGGGGAGGGCGAGCGTGGAGAACTCGACCTCGCGCTCCGGGTCGTAGCGGTCGATGGCCTTGATGAGACCGATGGTGCCCACCTGGATGATGTCCTCGATGTCCAGACCTCCGCCGCGTGCGCGAGCCCGGAAGCGTCGCGCGGCGAACTGTACGAGGGAGAGGTTCATCTCGATCAGGGTGTTGCGCGTGTACTGGTACTCGCGCGTGCCCTCTTCGAGGTCGCGGAGCCTTGCGAAGAACAGCTTCGAGAGCTCGCGCGCGTCGGCAGGTGCCATCTCCCGGGCGTTCTTCACCTCGGGCAGTGCCACGTCCTGCGGCGGGGTTCCCACGCTGCCTGGCACAGAAGGCGTGATCTGCGCGTCTGTTGCACGAACGGGGCTTGCGGCGGTGGCCGAGCGAGACATGTGGCCGTTCCCTCCCGATTGACTGACGGCTGCCCGGGCGCTCATGCCCCGGATCCTCGTTCTTACACGGCCCCGCGGAAGTGCTTGTGGATCCGGCCCCGCCAGGGAGGAGGTGTCAGCCACCGGGGTGCACGTGCCGCGGCCTCGGCGTCATCGCCTTGCCGTACGGGCAGGCATACTCCCTTGTGGACGCTGTACAGGTGACGATCCGGGGAGGCGGACATGATCGGAGCGGGCGACGCGCACCACGAAGGCGTGGTCGGGGACGGCTGCCCGGCCGGAGCCGGTTGGGTGGTGGCCGCGCACGGGGAGCTCGACCAGGACACGCTGGCCCCTCTCGAGGAGGCGCTCCTCTCTGCCGCCGATGAGCACGGGCTGGTGGTGCTGGACGCCGGCTCCGTCACCTTCGGTGATTCGTCGTTCCTGAACCTGCTGCTGCGGATGAACCAACTCACCACCTTTCGCATCGCCGCCCCCGGCGAGCAGCTGCGCCGGCTCTTCGCCCTGACGGGCACCGATACGGTCCTCTCGTTGCACCCGAGCGTCGAGGACGCCGTCGCCGGGTCATGACCGGCGCACCCCGCCGGCCCGGCAGGCCGGTGGTCCGGTGCGCGAGCCGGTGCTCAGATCCCGGCGACCTTGGCGCTCGCCGACAACTCGTAGACCAGGGTGACCGTGCGGCGGCCGCCGGGTGGGAGGGGGACGTCCCAGCGGACGATGCCTTCGGCGTCGACCGCATCGGGCGCCGGCGAGCAGGCCTCCTTACGCAGACGCACCTCCACCGCCGAGACCTCGGAAACCGGGATCCGCTCCCGCAGGGCGACCACCTGTTCGCCCTGCTCCCCGGGGGCGGAGAACCGGGACAGGTGCAGTTGAACCGTGCGCGTGACCACGGTCCGCTGGCTGATCCCGGCAGTGGCACGGGACTCCTCGGCATGCCGGACCACCCTGTGGTCGTCGCAGCTGCCGAAGGCGAGCTCGACCGGGGCGCCCGGAGCGGCGAACTCCAGGGTGCCTCGGCCGCTGAACCCACTGCTGCGGACCAGGTCCACGGGACCGGCGAGCAGCGCATGGCCGGACGCGTTGGCGAACCGCGCCACGCGGGTGACCAGCGGGGAGAGCTCGGGTGAGCAGGAGTACTCGCTGCTCGCGGCCGTGGTGAAGGCAGACACCGGCACCCGGTGCGCGCGGCCGTCCCCGGGTACGGAGACCGGCGCGGGGGCACTCAACACCCGCGCCTCGCCTCCGTCGTCCACTCCCGGCAGACCGAGCACCGGCGCCGGACCGAGCTCCCCGATCTCCTCCTCGCGCAGTTCGACGTCGACCGTGCGGCGCTCCGCGGCGGAGCGGTCCTTGAGCGTCAGCCGGTCCTCGCCCAGCCGCGGCGGATCGGTGGCCGCTGCCGACCGGGCCGTCGACAACGTCAGCCGGACGCCGGACCAGTCCTCGCCGGTGCGCTGCCAGACCATCGCGTCGGTCTCCAGCGTGAGGGAGTCCTCGTCGAGTACGGCCCGGTAGGCGGGCCGCCACAGCGCGCACGGAGTGAGGTGGCTCAGCCGCAGCCCGACCGGCCCGGCGGCCGTGGCCTCCACGGTCAGCTCGACATGGCCGACCAGCTCGGCGGGCTCCTCCTCGGAGAGGGCCATGGCCCGCTGAACCGCGACGAGTTCGGCATCGAGCACGGCCAGCCGTGCCTCCCCGGCACGGAGTTGCTCGCCGTACGCGTCGCGCTCCACGTCCACCCGGTCCAGTTCGCCGGCCCAGCGGGGCCCTTCGGTCTCCCCGGAGCCGGCGCCTTCGCCGATCTCCCGCAGGAGATCGGCCGCGAGACGGCCGAGCACGTCGAGGCGGGAACGCAGCCGGTCGCGGCGCTGCTCCAGGACGAGCCGCTCCTCCTCGAGGGCGTGCACGCGCCGGGTCAGGGCGGAGTCGTCGGTGGACGGCAGCGGCCCGCGCGGTGTCCACGTGCGGACGATCCGTACGTCGAGCACGGTAGCGGGGTGATCGGCGGTCAGCTCGGCGTGGAGGGTGCGGTCGACCGCCAGCGCAGTCACCGGCCCCAGACGCAGCCGCTGGACTCCGGCTTCGAGGTCGAGCACGACGGCGCGCTCGATGTGGGCGCGGTCCTCCAGGCAGGTGACGGCGGTGACGGGAAGGGCGATCGGCTTCGGGGCCGTGGACATGGTGTGTCAGCTCCTGCGGTTGCCGTCGACCAAGGCCTTGCCGGCCGGGATACGGATCTCGTAGCCGCCGTCGAGGGCGGCGGTGGCGCCGGCGGGCAGGTCCACGCGCCAGACGCGGGTGCCCGGGGCATGGTGCTCCGGCCCGGAGTCGGCCTCCGGTGTCGTCCAGTCGGCCCGTTCCTCGATCCGGACGTCCGGATCGGTGGTGACGGGCACCCGTTCGCGAACCTCGACGGTGACGGGCCGCGCGAGCCGGTTGGCCAGCTCCACGTGGACGCGGTGGTCGAGCACGGTGGTGTTGTTGCGCAGGCCCGAGGTCGACTCGTGCAGGTTCGTACGGCGGGTGACCCGGATGCCCTCGGCCGGCCCGAGCCCCACCCGGCGGACACCCCCGGGGGCGAGCGTGGGCAGTGCGGCGGTCAGCAGGAACTCGCCGTCGACGGTGACCTCCACCGGGCCTGCCAGCAGGGCCTGGTCGGTGGCGTTGGAGAGCAGCAGCGTCGCGTACACGGTCGGCTCGACGGACGGTACGCAGAGGTACTCGGTGCGCAGGCCGACCGGGATCTCGCCGACGGTGACGGTGTGCCAGGTGCCGTCCGACGGGATGTCGGCGCGGGCAGCGGCATCGAAGCGGTGGTCGAAGGAACCCGCCGACTCGCGGGGACGCACGGCGTGCCCGGGCAGCGGCAGCCGGGCCACCGCTTCGGCGCGGCGGCGGTACGCGGCGGCCTCCGGGTCGAGGGGAGAGCCGGGGAACAGCCTGCCTCGGCGGCCGCCGTGCTCGTCGGGACCGCACAGGACGAGGGCGGCGTAGTCGAGTTCGGCGCCGCTCGGCTGCGGCGGACCGGCCGGAGGCGGCGGAGGCTGCGCCGGCGGGGGCCCTCCGGGAGCCGCGGGAGCCGGCGGAGCCATGGCGGCGGGGGCGGCGCCGAAGCCGCCGCCGCCCGGCCTGCCGGCCGCCCGGGACCGGCCCGGCTGCGCGGGGGCGGGCATGGCGGCGGGCATGGGGGCGCCGAAAGCCGCCGGGGCGGCGCCGTCCACACCGCCGGGAGCCGGGAACGCGCCGGGCGGCGCACCGTAGCCTTGCGGCGCCTGGGGCATCGGCACCGACGGGGGTGGGGGCGGTGGGGGTACGGGACCGGATGCGGATGCGGCCCGGACAGTCGCGGGTGCCCGGACAGCCGCAGCTGCCGGGCGCGGGGCCGGGGGTGCCGACGGGACCGGCCGGGGGCCGGCCGCCTCGTACCCGGCGAACAGGTCGGCGAGCCCCGCCGGAGGCTCGCGCCAGCCGGAGGGCGCGGGGGCGGGCTGACGGCGTCCGATCCGCATCGAGCGGAGCCTCGGCAGATCGGTGCGGCGCCGCAGGTCGGCGGTGGCCAGGGCGATGCGCACGCCGGTCCAGTCCTCGCCGGTGCGCTGGGCGACCGAGGCGCGCAGCACCAGACGGCCGGTGCCGTCGCCCTGACGGTGGGTGAGCCGGTAGGCGGGCACCCAGACGGCGCCGGGCACGGCGTATTCCAGCTCCAGATCGAGTTCCAGCTCTGTCTGCGCGTCCGCCTCCCCGTCGTGGGTGGCGTCGAGGGTCAGGACCGCCGAGACCGTGGTCTCCACGTGCGCTGACGGCGCGTCGGTGGTGGCGCGGGCGAGTTGGTCCGCGGCGACGGCGAGCTCGTGCTCGGCGCGGCGCAGTGCGTCCTCCAGCTCGACCAGGCGGGCGTGCAGTTGGGTCAGCCGCTCCTCGACGAAGTCGGCGAGCCCCAACCACGCGTCGACCGGGGTGCGGCGGTGCGGGTCGTCGCGCTTGCGGGGCGGCGGCACCGGGTGCAGCCCCCTGACCTCCTCGATCAGGCCCAGTTGCCGGTCCCGGCGTCCTTGCGCGGCCGCGTGCTCGTCGCGCAACCGCACGACCTCGCGCCGCAACGAGTCGGGTGCGCCGGCGCCCAGCGGCTCGGCCTCGACCTCCACCCGGGCCTCGGTGATGCGCACCCCGGTGGTGGCGCCCAGGACACGGACGCGCAGTGAAGCCGGGTCCAGCGAGCGGGGCAGCCCCGTCACCCGCAGCCGGCCGTTCGCAGGCACGCTGCCCCGGACCAGTCGGCGGCAGACCGCGCCCTGCGCGTACACCACGACCGAATCGAGGGTCGACCTCCACGTCCGTGGTGTCTCGGCCGTCATGTGCTCCGCCCCCTTGCTGCGCCCGTGCTGAGCGAAGCCTACGCCCGAACGACCCCTCCCCGAACCGGACGGTCCCCACGTCCTCGTGGTTCCCAACCGCGATGGCCGTCTCCACCGTTGGCCATGCCGAAGGTGCGGCGGGCCGGCCTGCCCGGAACCCTTGACGGCCGTCCGGGGCCCTCACATACTGGCGGCCAAATCGATTTGGCCACTTCGCTTTGGCTCTCCGTCCAGGGCCGGATCGCGGCTGAACTCATGCGTGTCGAACGCCGATCGGAGCTCGAACGTGTCCAGTCCCCGCCAGACCATCCCCGGAACGCAGCAGCCACCGACGCCGGAGCCGGCCGACCCCCCGGCCGACCACGCCGAGGGCGTGCACCCCGAGGGCGTGCACCCCGACGGAGTCCACCCCGTCGACGAGTCCCGCCCCTTCGCCCGGATCCTCCTCTTCGGAATCCAACACGTCCTCGTCATGGCAGCCACCCCGATCTCGGCGATCTTCCTGATGAGCGCCACCCTCCGCCTCGACTCCCGCCTCACCGTCAATCTGCTCTCCGCAGCCTTCGTACTCTCCGGCGTCGGCTCCCTCATCCAGTCGCTCGGGCCCTGGAAGTTCGGTCCCCGGCTCCCGTTCGTGATGCTGCCGGGCGGCGCGCCCCTCATCCTCTTCCTCGCCATCGCCGAGCAGCACGGCCTGCGCACGGCCACCGGCGCGGTCGTCCTCACCGCCGCTTTCTCCTTCGTCGTCCTCCCCGTCTTCTCGCGGCTGCTCGCCTACTTCCCGGCCCTCGTCATCGGCACGATGATCGTCATCGTGGGTGTCAACCTGGTGAAGGTCGGCGCCGTCCTCGTGACCGGCCGCCCCGGCGAACCGGGCTTCGGGGACCCCACGAACCTCGGGCTCGGCGTGGCCACGATCGGGTTCACCGTCGTCTGCTACCTGCTGTTCACCGGCATCCTGCGCCAACTCGCCGTCATGCTGGGCCTGCTCGCCGGCACCGTGCTCGCCGCAGTCCTCGGGACCGTCGACCTCGGGCGCGCCGCCGAGGACGGCCTGCTCAACGCGCCGCAGCTGCTGCCCTTCGGCGCTCCCCAGTTCAGCCTCGTCGCCGCGCTGCCGCTGATGCTCTACAGCCTCGCCTCCATGGCGGAGGCCACCGGCCAGACCGTCATCAACGCCGAGGCCGTCGGCAAGGAGATCGACCGGCGCACCGCCGTCCCCAAGACCATCAGGGGCGATGCGCTCACCTCCCTCGTCGGCGGCTTCTTCGGACTGCCGTTGATGGTGACGAGCGGCGAGAACATCGGGATCGTCCGCGTCACCGGCGTCCGCAGCCGATACGTCACCGCCGCGGCCGGCATCGTCCTCATCGTCATCGGCTTCCTCGCGCCCGTGACCCGCGCCATCAGCGTGGTCCCGTCCGCCGTCATCGGGGGCACCGCCATGGTGGTGTTCGCGGTCATCACGGTGCTCGGCATACAGATGCTCGGCCGCTCGGACCTCGACCGGCACACCAACACCTTCGTCTGCGCCGTCGCCCTCGCACTCGGCCTGCTGCCCATCCTCATCCCGGGCGTGTACGCGGCCTTCCCGCCGAACCTCCGCATCCTCCTCGAAAGCGGTGTCGCCGTCGGCGCGTTCGTGGCCGTCGTACTCAACCTCCTCTTCCACCACATCAGGCCCCGCGTCGCCGCCCGCGTCGCCGGCGCCCGTACCGAAAGCGAAAAGACCGACCGATGAACCAGCTCATCCGAGACCTCCTCGACGGGCCGGGCCCGCTCCTCCTCGTACCGGACGCCGTGCTGTTGCCCGAAGGCCCCGCCGACGGCATGGCGGTCGTCGTCGCCGACGGCACGTTCCACGCCGTCGGCCCCGCCGAGGAGCTGGGACGCACCCATGCGCACCTCGACCCCGTACGGCTGCCCGGCCACCTCCTCATGCCCGGCTTCGTCGACGCCCACCACCACCTCACGCAGAGCTTCGGCTCCGCACTCGCCTACGGGGAGCCGTCGGAGATCTTCCGCCGGGTCTGGGTGCCGCTGGAGGGCGCCCTGGACGAGGAATCCGCCTACGCGGCAGCCAAATTGGCGGCGCTCGAAGCGCTGCGCGGCGGGTTCACCACCGTCGCCGACGCCGGCAACCGCACCGGCGTGGACATCGACGTCGTGGCATCCGCCGCCCGTGACGCCGGCATCCGCTGCGTCCTGGGACTCGTATGCGACGACGCGGGGACGGGGGACGACGCCGGGACGCAATCGGACCACCCCTCCGTACGCGACGGCGCGGAGAAACACCTGGCCCGGTACGACGGCGACCCGCTCGTCCATGCCTCGCTCGCCGTGTCCGTCCCCGAGGCGGCCACGGAGGCCACGCTTCGGCGCACCGCCCGCCTCGCCGCGGAAGCCGGGGCCACCGTACAGATCCACGTCAACGAGCACCTGGCCGGCGTCGAACGCTCACTGGTACGGCACGGCCTGCGCCCCCTCGAACACCTGCACCACCTCGGCGCGCTCGGCCCCCAACTGCTCGCCGCCCACGCCACCCTGCTCACCCCCCGCGAGCTGACCCTGCTCGCCGACACGGGGACCGCCGTCAGCTACAACCCCGTCGCCAGCGCCTGGAAGGGCAACGCCGTCGCCCCGGCCACCGCCATGGCCGAGCGCGGCATCCGCTTCGGGCTCGGTACCGACGGCACGCGCGGCGACGGGTTCCGGCTCGCCGACGCGGCCGAGTTCGCCCAGCGCATCGTCTACGGCCTCGCCACCGGCGACTCGTCGTGCGGCGCCGGGTGGACCTGGCTCGAGCACGCCACGCGAGGGGGCGCCGACGCCGTCGGCCTGGGCGCCCGTACCGGCACCGTCACCGAGGGCCTGGCCGCCGACTTCCTCCTCGTCGACGTCACCACCCCCGAACTCGCACTCTCATGGGACCTGCCGTGGGAGCTCGTACGACGCGGCAACCGCGACCAGATCACGGCCGTGTTCGTCGCAGGGCGCATGCGCCTGTGGTGCGGCGGGCCCCACGGATGGGACGGTGCCGCGCTCGTACGGCGAGCGGCGGAACTGGCCCGCGCCGCCGTGGAAAGGGCGCCCGTCACGCGGGTACACCCCACCTCCACCGCGGCACGCGATCGGAGCACCGCACGGTGAGCCCCGAGACGCTCGCGGCACTCGCCCTCACCGTGGCCCTCGCCGCCTTCGTCCAGGGCAGCAGCGGACTCGGCTTCGCCCTGATCGTCGCCCCCGTGGCCGGGATCCTCGATCCGGGGCTGCTGCCTGTGTTCGTCCTGGCGTCGATGATCCCGCTGAACGTGTACGTCGCCTGGCGCGAGCGGGCCGCGCTCGATCTGCGGGGCGCCGGCTGGATCACCGGCGCCAGGCTCGCCGCCACCCCCGGCGGGCTGGCACTGCTCTGGCTGATCCCGGACCGCAGCCTCGGCCTGTTCGTGGGCATCGCCACCGTCCTGGCGGCCGTGGTGAGCCTTGCCGCACCCGCCTTCACCCCCGGCCGGGCCGCCTATGTCGGAGCGGGCGCGGTGACGGGGCTGACGGAGACCGCGACCGGCGTGGGCGGCCCGCCGCTCGCGCTCGTCTACCAGCACCGGCCGCCGGCCGAGCTCCGCGCGACCGTCGCCGTCTGCTTCCTCATCGGCGAAGTGGCCTCGCTGATCCTGCTGTTCGCCACGGGTCAGGGACGCCCGCAGGACCTCGGCTGGGCCGTCCTGCTCCTGCCGGCGATCGCTGCCGGAGCGTGGCTGAGCCGCCTGGTGCACCACCGGCTGGACGCGCGCAGGATGCGCCTGTTCGTGCTGGCCTTTGCGCTGGTCTCCGGGCTGGTCCTCATGCTGGGGGCGTGACCCGCAGCGAAGACGCCCGTACGACGAGCCGGGGCGCGGGCGGCGTGGCCACCGCCGTGGCGGCCGCCGCATCACCCCGCAGCCGCCCCAGCAACAGCTCCACCGCGTCGGCCGCTGCCCGGTCCAGGTGGAGGTCGACGGCCGTGAGCAGCGGATCACAGGTGCGGGCGCGCAGTCCGTCGTACCGGGTGACGACCATGACGTCATCCGGTACGGCCCGCCCGCTTTCCCGGATCGCCCGGACCGCACCCACCGCGAACGCGTCCACCAGCGCACAGACCGCGTCGATCCCGGGATGCTCGGCGAGCAGGGCCGCGCAGCGCTCGTAGCCGGCCTGCTCCCCGCCCGCCTCGGGGGCGGTCGCGACGATCGGCGCCCAGCCGTACTCCGTCGCCACGCGCTCGTACGCCTGGCGCGCGTCGACGGAGGAGTGGCGTTCGCCGGACCCGATGAGCAGTGCGGGCCGCGAGGCACCCTGCTCGTGCAGATGGGTGAGCAGCATCTCGGCGACGAGCCCGCCGCGCAGGTCCACGTACGGCGCGTCCTCGTCCGGCGAGACGGGCCTGCCGAGCGCCACGTACGGCAACCCGCGCTCCCGCAGCAGGGCCGTCGCGGGGTCGTCCACGTCCGGTTCGACGACGATGGCACCGTCGATGTCGACCGAGTGCAGCCCGGAACCGGACTGGACGGGCGGTACGAGGACGAGCGCGTAGTCGTGCAGCAGCGCGCTCTCGGCGGCAGCGGCGGCGATCTCCATGTAGAACCCGAGCCGCGAAGTCCCACCAGCGACCGCGAACGGCATGGAAGACGCCAGCGCAATGGCCTTGGCCTGCCCGCGCCGCAACCGCTGCGCCCGCAGATTGGGCCGGTAACCGAGCTCGGCGGCAACCTGCTTGATCCGCTCCCGCGTGCGGGGGTCGACCTTGCCGAGCCCGTTGAGGGCGTGCGAGACCGTCGTACGCGACACCCCGGCGACACGGGCGACGTCGGCGATCGTCGGTGGCTTGGGGCCGAGACCGGGCGGGGGCATCTGCGCGGACGCTCCTCACGTGTTGCGGGCGGGTGACCCCGCGATCCTCGCCGACCCACGCGGCGGCCGCGCTCCCGGGTGGTAGATCGCACCGTAGACGAGTTCCGGGGTCAATTCCAGGTCTCAGGCTGTGGTCGGGCGGGCAACGCACTCGTCGAGCGAGCCGTTGGCCTCCGAACGGTGCTCGCGGTCGGGGCCTCAACACCACTGCCTCACCAACAGGTTGGAGAGGCAGTGGTGTCGACCGGGCGCACACAGGCCAGGATCCCCACACGAGCGACCACCCGAACTGACCTGCGGGTACCGGACGCTCGTCAAGTACGCCGCGGGATGGAAACCTGCCTACTCCGACGCCCTGCTCTACCGCGCCTCGTTCCCCACAGGCGAGTATCCGGTATCGCTCAAACCCACACACCTCACAGGTGACCTGGGTAGAGTCCGCAGGCAACACCATCTAGCGAGGAGCCCCCATGGCCACACAGGAGCAGACTCTCAAGTCGCAGTACGTCGAGAAGGTCACCGCAGACCTCGAGCTGAACACCGCCGAGCAGGAGCGGATCCGCAAGGAGATCGCGTCCCTGCAGGACCACCTGACCGCTCTGGAGCAGGACCAGAAACTCCTCGTCGGGATGCGGGCGGCCATCGGCGACACCCCGACCGCGGTGCCCGCGCCGCGTACCGGCAAGAAGACCGCGGCGTCCGTGAAGAAGCCCGCGGCGACGAAGACCGCGACCACCGCCGACGCGAAGAAGACCACCGCCAAGAAGAACACTGCCACGAAGGCCACCGCCAAGAAGGCAACAGCCGTCAAGGCACCTGCCGTGAAGGCACCTGCCGTGAAGGCCGCGGCGAAGAAGCCCGTGGTGGAGAAGCCCGCAGCGTCCAAGGAGAAGCCGGTCCCGCTGACGGAGATCATCCACCAGCACCTGAGCGGTCAGACGGAGCCGAAGACGGCCCGCGAGATCGCCCAGGCCCTGACCACCGCGCACCCGGACCGCAACCTCAGCGACAACCTCGTGCGCACGACCACCGAGCGTCTGGTGGCCCGCAGCCTGGCGGAGCGCGCCAAGCAGGGCTCCACCGTCTACTACACGGCGATCCAGCCCAACGACACGGCCGCCGAAGCCCCGGCCGCCGTACCGGCCCAGACCGCGAACGAGCCGGTGACGGCCACCGCCTGACCGGTCCGGACCTGCCAGGCGACGACCACGTGTCTGTGTGGCGTCTGGCGGCCCGTGCCCACCCCGCATGCCATGGCGCCGGCCGCCACCGTGAGGTGACGGCCAGCGCGGGGGGACGGGGTCACGGCATCGCCTTCTCCTGCTGTCGGCGCACCAGTTCGGTGATCCAGACGGGCGCGAACGGAGACGTGCAGCCTGGGGACGTCGGGTAGTCCTTGAGCACCTCCAGGCGCTCACCGATGTCGATGGCGCGGGCGCGGTACTCGGCGTGGTCGATGCCGATCTGAGCCAGGCAGTGGTTCATGGCCCACTGCAGGCGATCCGGGGCGTCCTTCATCTCCGCCTCGATGACGTCGAGCAGTCCCGCAAGGTCGAGGCCCGCGGGCTTCTTCGTCACGCGTTCGGTGGTCAGCGCCCAGCCGGCACTCGCGACCACCGGATCCCGATCGGCGAGCCAGGCCAGGCGCAGCTCGTCGGAGTGCGGGTTCTTCTTCACCACGTTGTTCACGAGCCAGGCGTGCACCTTGGGTGTGCGCGCCTCGCGCACCATGGTGTCCAACTCGTCACGCTCGAAAGCCTTCGGTCGGCAGATCAGGATCGCCAGCAGTCTCGCCGCGGTGTCACCCGTGTCCCAGAGCCGGCGGGCGAGTTCCTGCTGCGTCTTCAGCCGTTTCGCGAGCGCGCGCAGCTTGCCGAGGTTGACGCCGTGATCGTCACCGTGTTTCTCGTTCACCTCGCGCGCCTTGGGGTCCTCGAGCTCGGCCAGCTCGGCCATCACCTCGGCCACCGTGGTATCGGCCACCCCAGCCTCCTGTCCCTCACGTGCGAGATGTCAGCCTACGGCGGCAGCCGGCGCACGGTGACCTGCCTCAGTGGCCGTGCCGGACGAGGGGAAGGCCTGTCGAGGTCATGGGGGCCGGCGTCAGAGCACGGCTGCTGTCGTGGTCAGGCTGGTCCCCCTCGTGGTGGGGTTCGCCGTGGTGGTTCTTCGTGCAGACGGTGGCGGTGGACGGGCCGTGGGTGTCGTCGCCGGCGAAGGTGGCGGTGTAGCAGGCTTCGTCGTCATGGCTGCGCGGGACCTTGCAGACGGCGTGGCCCCTGCTGTCGGTCGTGTCGGTGCACAGCGAGGTGGAGTCGGTGGTGAACTCGATCGGCTTGCCCTCCACCGGCTCGCCGTAGGCCGTCAACCTGGCCTTCAGGGTGAGGCCGCCGCTGCTCAGGACACCCGGCCCGTCCTTGTCCTGCCCCTCCTTCTTCTCCGCCTTCAGCGTCAGTGTGGTCGGCGTCTGCGGCTGCTCCGACACGGCGAGGGTCCCGATCGCCACGCCGACCGGGCCGTCGCCGACATGGATGGTGGCGGTGACGGCATTGCCGGCGGTGTCGATCACCGACACGGTGTCCGAGCCGACGTTGGTGACGTAGACGCGGGAGGTGTCCGGGGTGACCGCCACGCCCTGGGGGAGGGAGCCGACGGGGATGGTGGCGGTGACGGTGTTGGTGGCGGAGTTGATCACCGACACGGTGCCCGGGGAGGTGGCGTTGGTGACGTAGACGTTGGCGCCACCGACCAGGGCGGCCGCCACTCCGAGGGGGGAGGGGCCGACGGGGATGGTGGCGGCGATGTCGTTGCCTGCAGTGTCGATCACCGACACGGTGCCGTCATTGGTGTTGGTGACGTAGGCGGAGTCCGGATTGACCGCCACACCTTGGGGGAAGGTGCCGACGGTGAGGGTGGCCGTGACGGTGTTGGAGGCGATGTCGATCACCGACACGCTGTTCGAGCCGGGATTGGCGACGTAGACGCTGGATCCCACCGCCACACCACGAGGGGCCGAGCCGACGCGGATGGTGGCGATGACGGTGTTGGTCGCGGTGTTGATCACCGACACGGTGCCGTCGATGGAGTTGGTGACGTAGGCGCGCGTGCCGTCCGGGGTGATCGCCACACCTCTGGGGCCTCTGCCGACGCCGATGGTGGCGGTGACCGTGTTGGTCGCGGTGTTGATCACCGACACGGTGGTGCCATCGGAATTGGCGACGTAGACGCGGGTGCCGTCCGGGGTGACCGCCACGCCCTCGGGTTGACTGCCGACGGTGATCGTGGCGGTGACGGTGTTGGTCGCAGTGTCGATCACCGACACGCTGCCCGAGAAGTGATTGGTCACGTAGGCGAGGGTTCTGGTCTGCGCGGCGGCGGGTGTTGCTGCGGTGAGGGGGACGATCATCCCGGCCAGTACCGCCAGCCCCGTCGCCCAGGATCGCAGCAGTGCCCACCGGGAAGCTCCGCCCCCTCGACTTCGCACCGTGTTCGCCTGCTCCGACGCCGCTCTACCCGACATCACAACCTCCGTGCACGACAGCGAAGTGGTGCTTCCATGGGCCACGAGCGACGCTAACGCCGTCACCTGCCCGTGCCTGCTCGACACCCGTCAAGGGGGGCTGTACGGATGAGTGGATACCCCCTACGGCCTACGTGGTCCGGGCTTCTGTCCGACATCTTCGCCCGGCATCTCGGTCGGGCCGCCACGCCATCGGCCTGTCCGGCGGGTACCGGCGTCCGGCCACCGGCCGGGCGCCGATGCCACTGTCCCGGGTCAGGCCCCGCAGATCGGCATGCTCCGGACGTGTCCGCCGAGGTTCTCGTCGTCGGTGCCGAGGAGTGCGTCGGTGGATCCCGGCAGGCACTCCACCCCCTCGATCTTGTGTTGCGGGAAGGCCCCGAGCACGGCCGGGGACGGCGCGAGCGTGACCCGTACCCGGCCGGCCGGCGACACGGTCACCCGGCCCGCCTCGCTCACCGCCGAGTCGAACGGGCCGTCGTTGCCGGCGGCCGCCGCCGAACTCACGATGATCCGGCCGGAGTCGGTCACCGAGATGTCTGAGATGTGCCGCGTCTCGTCGTCGGTCGGATACGTCGCCCGGAAGGCCCGGCGGATCACGCTGCCGAACTGCGGCTGTCCCCACGGGGCGAACGTGAGGGGCGCCGAGTACAGCGTTGCGGGGCGCTCCGCACCCGCTCCGCGGTCAGCCCACAGGGCGGCGAGCTTCCCGTTCTGGGCCACGAGCGCGAAGCTCTCGAAGTCGTCGCCCTCCCCGATCGCCGGCAGCGGCGCGTGGTCGACGACCGTCGCCGTACTGCCGACGACCTTCAGCCGGTAGACGATGCCGCGACCGGCGAGGGCCAGGTACTCCCCGGGCATCTGGGGGATCGCTTCGACGGCCTCCAGGCCGACGCGCTCGGGTCCGTCCCAGGTGATCGGAGAGATGTCGTCGGAGCCCTCCCGATGGGTGATCCGGGACAGGCGCTGCTGCCCGGTCCCCTTGTTGTCGTGCACGACCAGTGCGTGTACGCCGACTCCGTCCTCGGTGCGGCTCTCGAAAGCGATGCCGCTGACACCGCTGCGGGCGTCGCCGCCCACCTTCTGCCATGGGTCGGCCGCACCGGCCGGGGTGGTGCCGAGCAGTGTCAGCAGCGCGGTCGCCGCGGTGAGCCGGGCCGCGCGCTGCAACATCGGGAGTTCCATCGGGGGTCGCTCGCCTTCCCTCCGACAGACGCGAGATCACGCGCCGGTCGGCAGGGTATTGATCATGGTCGGTGCAGCTCAACGACGCTTGCGCCAAGTGGGGGAGCGTGAAGGAGTGAGGGTCTCACCGGCGCAAATGAGCCCGGGAGGCCGGCCGCCCGGCGCAACCGTCGCCGACGTGGCTCTCACGGCGGCGCTCCCGGCCGTCGATCCAGTTCTGGCCGTCATTGCGGCCAACGTCTGTGTCGAATACGTCAGTTCGAGCGCCGGTGTCGTTGATCGAACCCGTAGCGTGCGTGGCTGACGCCGCCCGGGCCCCGAAGGCGTAGCCCTGTCCGGGGGCCGTTCCACGACAGGAGACCCATGCGTAGCGCACTGCTCAAGCACGGGGTACGAGCGACGGCCGCAGCCGCGCTCGTCCTCGCCACCTCCCTCGGCGGTCCGGCCGTCGCCGACACGGCAGACAACGGCGACCCCCAGGGCCAGGCCGGTCTCGGCTCGCGTGCGCCGAGGCCGGTCGACGTGCGGATCACGGCGTCGGGGATCGAGGCGCCGGAGTCCGCGCAGGCGGGCCTGGTGTCCTTCCGCGTCAGGACCGACGACCCGAACGGGCACTTCCTGCAGGCCTTCCGGCCGCACTCCGGCGTGACGGTGGAGCAGGTGCTGGCCGACCTTGCCAAGGCCGTCAGCCACCAGCCCGTCCCCACCGTCGAGGGCATATCCGCGGTGCGCGACGAGGCGGACCTGTTCGGCGGGGCACAGGTCACCCCGTCGGTGTCCGAGACCTTCACCGCTCCGATCACCGCGGGCGAGCTCGTCCTGCTGGACTTCGGCGCCTTCCTCGCAGACCCGGCCCACCCGGTCACTCGCACGCTTGAGCTTCAGGGCCACAAGAGGTCAGGGAACCTGACGGACTTCGCCGACAGCCTGCTGATCGAACGGGATGCCTCGGACGGCCCCCGCTTCGACGTCCACGGCCTGGACCGGGCCGCGGACAGCATCCTGGTGCACAACTCCTCGAGCGAGCTGCACGAGATGGCGGTGCAGCCCGTCGCGCCCGGCACCACGGACGCCCAGATCCAGGCCGTCTTCGACCGCACCGCACCCGGTCCGCTGCCCTATACCGGTCGGCCCGTCGGCCTCGGCGTGCTCTCGCCCGGCCGCTCCGCGCTGCTGGAGACCCGGAACCTGCCGCCGGGCACGTACGTTCTCCTCTGCTTCGTCCCGGACGCCACGACCGGCCTCCCGCACGCGGTCAAGGGCATGCACAAGGTCGTCGTCCTGACCTGACACCCGACGCCCCGTCAATACGCGCGACCGCAGGGGACGCGGCGGTGCACGGTGCACCTCCCCCGCCCCCTGCGAGAGCCGGCCTACCGGTCCTGGGAGAGCCGCACGAGCTCGGCGAAGGAGCCCTGCAGCCGGACCAGTTCCTCGTACGTGCCCTGCTCCGTGATCCTCCCGGAGTCGAGCACGATGATCCGGTCGGCGAGACGGCAGTTCTCCATCCGGTGCGTGACGATCACCGTGATCCGGTCGTCCTTCATGTCCCGGAGCCCGGAGAACACCATGTGCTCTCCGCGGGGGTCCATCGCCGACGTGGGCTCGTCCATGACGAGGAGGGCGGGCCGCCTGTGGAAGGCCCTGCCGCACGCGAGGCGCTGCCACTGGCCGCCCGAGGGCTCGTGGCCACCCCACAGGGACCTCGCCAGCAGTGTGTCCAGGCCGTGCGGGAATTCCCGTACGGCCTCCTTCATGCCGACGGCGGCCAGCGCCTCCCAGACCGCGTCTTCACCGCGGGCGTCGGGCTGGCCGAGGGTGATGTTCTCGCGGGTCGAGAAGGGCCAGTACCCGTACGACTGGGTGACGAGCCCGACGTGGGTCCACGCCGAACGCTGGTCGGCATCCGAGGTCGGCACGCCGTCCCAGGACACGCTGCCCGCCGTCGGGGTCGTCAGCGCCGTCAGGAGCCGGATGAACGTGGACTTGCCTGCGCCGTTCTCCCCGATGAGGGCGACGACCTCCCCCCGGTTCAGGGTGAGGTCGACCGGTCCGAGCGCCGGGGTGTCCTTGCCCGGATACGTGTACGAGGCCCCCTCCATCCGAATCTTCTGGGGGGCGTCGAGCACCTGCGCCCCGCGCGGTACGGACTGCTCGGCCGACTGTGCGATGAAGGCCGCGTAGTCGCCGAGGTAGAGGGCGTGCTGGAACATCGCCGCGCCGTACACGACGAGTTGCGACAGGGCCGCGGTGGACGTCCGCATGGCGACGATGGCGGTGCCGGCCGCGCCCACGGCCAGGTAGCCGCCGATCACCAGGGCGCCGAGGGAGACCCAGGTCACGAGGATGAACAGACCGGACACGGCGGCCGCGGTCAGGTACACGGCCAGGTAGCGCGGGGCGGAGCTGACCATCTTGGAGTCGATCCGCTCGCAGACTGCGGCGTACCAGTGGTGCGCGTACGTCCGCATGCTGTTGCCGCGGAGCTCGTCGGCAAGCTTGGGGGTCGTGAGATGCCAGCGCATCATGTGGCGGATGTTGCGGGAGGCGACCGTCTCGTTGTGGAGGCGGTAGTCGAGGCGGGCAGCGAAGACGGAGCCGAGGCCCCGGGGGATCACCGACAGCAGCAGGAGCGGCAGGAGCAGCGGGTGCACCAGGGACAGCACCGACGCCACGGCGAGCATGTCGATGAGCCCGCCGGTGAAGCCGAGTGCGTCCTGAAGCAGCATGGAGGAGCGGGCCGATCCCGTTTCCGCCGCCTCGGAGCGCTCGGTGAAGTCGGGGGCGTCGTAGGCGGCCAGCTCGACGTCCATGTGGGCGTCGACCATGGCCAGGTCGGCGATCGTGGCCATGCCGGGGTTCAGGCGCCGGGCCGCACTGCCGGAGGCGATGGAAGCCAGCGCCCCCACGGCGGTCATGGCCGCTGCGGCGACCAGGGGCCACGTGGCGGCGGCGATGCGCTGCTCGGCGGTGCCGCCGGCGAGCAGGGGACCCATGGCCCTCGAGACCGCGGCGAGGGAGGCGGCCGTGCACACGCCGCCGAGCAGCTGGGCGCACACGAGCCAGAGGAACGCAGTTCGGTTCACCGCCCAGGCCAGCTTCGCGGTCTGCGCGAGGGCGGCGGGCACGCGGCGGGCCATCTGTGCGAGCGACAGCCGTTCCATCGTCTCGTTGTGCTGGCCCCAGGTGAACTTGAACTCCGGTGGCGCGGGCAGTGCGGTGTCCTTCGCCTTCTCGGCCTGCTGCTGCGTCATTCTGCGGCTCCTCCAACTCGGCTGTGAGGGAACCCGGTTCACCCGGTGCAGGACATGGCGGCGCAGCCCGCCGACCGAGGCCGGGGGAGGCGCCGCTGCGCTGTCCGGGGAACTGGAGGGAGTGAGTACACAGCAGTGCGCAGGCCGGAGCAGCCGGATCTGGCCGACCTGCTCACGCGGTCGGCTCCGCGCCGTTGGCTGATCGTTCCGGGCGTCGGCTGAGTTCCGGAGGTTCCTCGACAGGAGGTTTGGCTGGAACCGGTGGGTGGGAACGGGGGGCAGAGGAAATCGCTTGCCTGCCCCCCGATGCTGTGACGGGCACGTTCGCCGGGTCGTTGCGGACCCTCGGACGCTAGCGGCGGCTGTCGAGCCAGTCCTTGTAGCGGGTGGGGGCCAGGCGGGCGTCGGGGCCCGGGAGGAGAACGTCGCCCGAGACTGCCGCGAACATGCCCGCCTGCGCGTCGGTGACAACGGTGCGCTGCTCCTGCCGGGCGGACAGGGTGAGGCGGCCGAGGTCGTCCAGTGTGAAGACATCGGGGCCCGCGACTTCGATTGTGCCGTCCAGCGGCTCGGTGGTGGCCACGTCGGCCAGGGCCTCGACCACGTCGGCCGTCGCGACGGGCTGGACGGGAGTGGCGGGCAGCCGGACGGTGCGGTCGTCGGCGGTCCAGGACATGACCGCGTCCATGAACTCGAAGAACTGGGTGGCGCGCACGATCGAGTACGGGGTGGGGCCGGTACGCAGCAGGTCCTCCTGCAGCGTCTTCGCGCGGTAGTAGTCCAGCTGCGGCACCTGGTCGACTCCGACGATGGAGAGGATGACCTGATGGCGGACGCCCGCGCGCTCGCCCGCCGCCAGCAGGTTGCCCATGGTGATACGGAAGAAGTCCGGGGAGGCTTGGTCGAACGTGGGGGAGTTCGTCACGTTGACGACCGTGTCCGCGCCTTCGAGCGCCTGGTCGAGCCCCGCGCCGGTGAGCAGGTCGACCCCGCTCGACAGGGATGCGACGACCACCTCGTGCCCGGCCTCGCGGAGCCTGGAGACGAGCTGGGAGCCGATCAGTCCGGTGCCGCCGATGACTGTGGTCTTCATGGCCGTGCCCTTTCCGTGAGCCGAGTGCCGCGAGCGGTCGCGGCCCAAACTCGGATACATCTTGTCCGAGATGATACTCGGATATTCTGGGTCCGAGTCAAACGGGAGGGTGCATGAAGCTGTCCGGTGGAGTGGAGTGGGCGCTGCACTGCTGTGTGGTGCTGACCGCGGCGACCGAGCCGGTGCCGGCGGCCCGGCTGGCGCGACTGCACGACGTCTCGCCCAGCTACCTCGCCAAGCAGATGCAGGCCCTGTCCCGCGCGGGTCTCGTGACGTCCGTCCAGGGCAAGACGGGCGGGTACGCCCTGACCAGGGCCGCCTCCGAGATCACGGTGCTGGACGTGGTGCAGGCCGTCGACGGGGCGAGCCCGGCCTTCGTGTGCACCGAGATCCGCCAGCGGGGCCCGCTCGGGACCCCGCCCCAGGACTGCACGAAGCCGTGCGCCATCGCCCGTGTGATGGCCGCTGCCGATGCCGCCTGGCGGGCGTCGCTGCAGGGGGTCTCCATCGCCGACCTCGTGGGCTCGGTGGAGCGCGACAGCGGGCCCGGAGCGCTGCCGAGCATCGGGGCCTGGCTGAACCCGTCGAGCCCTTCCGAGGGCACCTGACAAGGCGGCGTGGACTTGATAGGCAAGCCGACACTTGCCTATGGTGGCCGTCATGGCGGAGGACGTCTTCAAGGCGTTGGCCGACCCCACCCGCCGGCGCATCCTCGATGAGCTGGTGGAACGGGACGGCCAGACCCTGTTCGAAATATGCGCACGGCTGGTGACCAAGCACGGTCTGGGGCTGTCCCGCCAGGCGATCAGCCAGCATCTGGCCGTACTGGAATCCGCGGGTCTGGTCGTCTCGCGGCGCCAGGGCCGCTACAAGTTCCACGATCTGAACACCGAACCCCTCGAGCGCATCGCGACCCGATGGCTCAGGCCCCGCACCCCGGAGGGCACCCCATGAAGATCCACCGGACCAGCGTCTTCGTCGACGACCAAGAGAAGGCCCTGCGCTTCTACACCGAGGTGCTCGGCTTCGTGAAGAAGCACGACGTCCCGCTCGGCGAGGACCGGTGGCTGACCGTGGTCTCGCCGGAGGCTCCCGACGGGACCGAACTGCTGCTGGAGCCCTCCGGCCATCCCGTGGTGAAGGCGTACAGGGACGGGCTGGCCAAGGACGGCATCCCGCTCGCAGCCTTCGCCGTGGACGACGTACCTGCGGAGTTCGACCGGCTGCGCGGGCTCGGCGTGCAGTTCACCCAGGAGCCGCTCGAGATGGGCGCGGTCACCACTGCAGTTTTGGACGACACCTGCGGCAACCTGATCCAGATCCTGCACAGCAAGTAGCGGGCGAGGCGCCCGGCGTGAACTGCCGCTCGTGCGTCGCCGGTCCTGCGCCGTATCGGCCGATCGGAGGAACGAGGCCCACGAACGCGTGACCTACCCTGGATCGGCAACGTGAGATCCGGGGGCCGAGCGCAAAAGGAAGAGCGCGTCCATGGGCATCATCTTCAGTTCCGTACGTCGTCGGCGGGCGGGATGCGCCGTGACGGGGGCCGTCCTCGGCCTTCTGGCAGCCGCCGGCACACCGGCGCTCGCCGCTACGGACGGCTCGGCGGGCCGGTCGTCGGCCAACTCCGGATCCGCCCAGGGTGCCACCCCGATCCCGCTGGGGATCTCCCGGCTGGCCCAGGGCTCGGGCCACAACGTCGCCATCACCATCGACGACGGCCCGGACCCCCGTTGGACCCCGCAGGTCCTGAAGGTGCTGAGGCAGAACCACGTCAAGGCCACCTTCTGCATGATCGGAACCCGCGCGCAGAAGTACCCCGCTCTGGTGCGCGAGATCGCCGCCGACGGTCACCAGCTGTGCGACCACTCCGTCGACCACGACGTGACGATGGACCACAAGCCCGTCGCCTACCAGCGGCAGCAGATCCTCGACGGCAAGGCCATGATCGAGAAGGCCGTGCCGGGTGTCGCGGTGAACTACTACCGCGCGCCGGGCGGCGCCTTCACCCCCGACAGCCGTGCGATAGCCACCGCGAGCGGGATGCGGCCGCTGGGCTGGAGCGTGGACCCCAAGGACTGGAGCCGGCCGGGCCTGCCTGCAATCGTCGCCGCGCTGGAGGGCAAGCTGCCCCGGCAGCCGACCGTCCTGTTCCACGACGGCGGCGGCGACCGCAGCGAGACGGTCGCCGCGCTCAAGGAGTACCTGCCCTGGCTCACCGCGCGGGGCTACACCTTCACCTTCCCGGCCCGTACCACCCCGTAAGGGCTCCCTCGGGGTCCGGCGCCCGGGGGCCCCGTCCACCGCGGCCGAACCGCTACTCCTCCCGTACGTGGGGCTCCCGTACGTACACCCCCGCGCGCGCGGCCACCGCCGCGGCCGTGGCGCAGCGATCGGCAGCGGCCTCGTCGAGGGGCAGGGCAGTGGTCAGCAGGCGGTGGTAGAGCGGGGCGGACGCCGCGCGGATCACCTCGTGCGGGTCGGTCGCCTCGGGCACCTCGCCGCGAGCGGCGGCCTGTTCGACGCACGGCGCCCATTCCTCGACGCGGGCCGTGTAGAAGCCGTACAGAGCCTCCGCCGCCTTCGGGTCGCAGGTGCCGGCCGCGATCACCGCCTTGAACAGGGCTCCCTGCCGGGGGTCGGCCAGCGTCCGCTGCACCAGACGGGTGTTGGCCCTCAGGTCCCCGAGCAGCGAGCCCGTCTCCGTGCGCGGTACGGACTGCTGCGCCATGTCCAGCAGCAGGTCGGTCACGAGAGCGGCGACCGTGCCCCAGCGGCGGTAGACCGTCGTCTTCCCGACCTCCGCGCGGCGCGCGATGTCGGTCAGGTCCAGATGGGCGAAGCCCTGCTCGGCCAGGACGTCTTCGGCGGCACGCAGCACCGCCGCCCGCACCCGTGCCGTACGCCCTCCGGGCCGGGTGGTCCCCGGGTCGGCCTCGGCTTCCGCGAACTCCATAACGGGACTCCTGTTCCATTAACTGTCCAGCCTTGTTAGGCTGAGGCCATCTTAACGGAACCACAGCCCCATTAGCTGGGTGTGTGAGAGGGGATTCGTCATGGAGTACAGGCGACTGGGTGCGTCCGGGCTTCAGGTACCCGCGCTCAGCTTCGGCGCCGGAACCTTCGGCGGACAGGGGCCGCTCTTCGGAGCCTGGGGCGATACCGGTGTGGAAGAGGCGCGCCGCCTCGTGGACATCTGCATCGACGCGGGGATCACCATGTTCGACACCGCCGACGTCTACTCCGACGGCGCGTCGGAGGAGGTGCTGGGGGCCGCCCTCAAGGGGCGCCGGGACCAGGTGCTCATCTCCACCAAGGCCGGCCTGCCCACGGGCGACGGTCCCGGCGACGCCGGCACCTCGCGGTCCCGCCTGATCACGTCCGTCGACAGCGCCCTGCGCCGCCTCGACACCGACCACATCGACCTCTTCCAGCTGCACGCCTACGACGCCGGCACCCCCGTGGAGGAGGTGCTGTCCACCCTGGACGACCTGGTCCGGGCCGGGAAGATCCGTCATCTCGGCGTCTCCAACTTCTCCGGCTGGCAGGCGATGAAATCCCTCGCCACCGCCGACCGCCGCGGACGGGAGCGCTACGTAGCCCACCAGGTCTACTACTCCCTCATCGGGCGCGACTACGAATGGGAGCTGATGCCGCTCGGCCTCGACCAGGGGCTGGGTGCGATCGTCTGGAGCCCGCTCGGCTGGGGCCGGCTCACCGGCAAGATCCGCCGGGGCCGGCCGCTGCCCGCCGGCAGCAGGCTGCACGACACCGCCGACTACGGCCCGCCGGTGGAGGACGAGTACCTCTACCGCGTGGTCGACGCCCTGGACGAGATCGCGGAGGAAACCGGGAAGGCGATCCCGCAGATCGCCCTCCGGTGGCTGTTGCAGCGGCCGACCGTCTCCTCCGTCATCGTCGGTGCCCGCAACGAGGAACAGCTGCGCCAGAACCTCGGAGCCGTGGGCTGGACGCTCACCCCCGAACAGATGGCCAGGCTCGACGCGGCGAGCAGCCGGACGGCCCCGTACCCCTACTTCCCGTACCACCGACAGGAGGGCTTCGCCCGGCTCAACCCGCCGGTCGTCTAGTGACGTGAGTCAGAGATTTTCTGGTAGATCGCCGGGCCCTCCGGTCGCGGCGGGCCTCCTTGCCAGCATGCAAGGTTCGCTTGGTTCGAACGTTCTATCTAGAAGAGAACTTCCGACTCAGGTCACTAGGGGGTGTCTTGCCGATCAGGCCGGATCAGGGAGCGGCGTCCGGTGCGTGCGATCGCAAGGCCGAGGAGGGAGTCGACGCGGAGCGGCGAGTGACGAGAACGCGGCGAGCGCGCGTTGCCGGACGCCGCGAGCCCGGCCTGATCGGCAAGACGCCCCTAGGCCGCACGGCTCGAACGATTCAGTTGACGATGGGGCCGGAGGGCGGATCGACGCCGACCCAGACGCCGTAGTCGAAGTCGTCGGGGATGCCGCTGGAGGTGCCGGTGTCGCCGCCCGTGGACCCTCCGGTGCCGCCGCCCGTGGGGGGCTCGGTGTCTCCGCCCCCGGCCGCTCCGGTGCTGCCACCCTTCGGCGGCTCGGTGTCGCCACCGGTCGCGCCGCCGCCGGCAGGGACCTTCGTCAGGATGCCGCCGCTCTTGGAGATCTTCGAGAGCTTGGAGTACTTGAGGAGCTTCAGCGCGCCGGGGTCGTCGCCGTCGGCGGTGAGGTGTGCGGGTGCGGCGCCGGGGGCGGCGAAGGCGGTGCTGCTCAGCGAGACGCCTCCGGCGGCCAGAGCGGTGGCGACCATGAGGGCGGGAACGATGCGTCGGGTCCTGGTGACGGCCATGGGAGAGGGTCCTTACGGGGTCGAGGGGGCCGGGTTGCGGACGAGGCGAGGATGCTGTCTGCATCTGCGTGCCGTCGTCCGTGGTTCCATTGCGCCCCGGCCGGGCGCCGCGGTCACCCCACGGAAAGTCGGGGCTTGACAATCCGACGCCCAGGACGGCTCAGCCACCGTGGCCGGCGGACCCTTCGGCAGCCGGTCCGGATCGCGCGCGGGCATCGCGCCACACGGCCCAGAGGACCGGCCCGCCGTCCGGCAACCGGATCTCACCCGTCACGCGGAAGCCCAACCGCTCGTAGAGGCGGATGCCGGACTCCACTCCAGGTAGGCGGCAGTGCGGTGCGTCCGGATGGGCCTCGTGCAGGGTGTTCTGGACGTCTGCGGCCCGCGAAACGCCCCTGGCACCGAACACGCGCACAGAACGCGGCATCGCCGCCAGCTCCTGCACCGCGGAGGTCTTCCAGCGCTCCGGCCCCGACCACAGGGCGGCCGCCAGCAGCCGGCCCCCGCCGGTCGCGGCCACCCGGACACCGCCCGCACGCGGCCGCTGCCGGCGCTGGGCCAGCTTGAAGTAGAGGGCCATCCTGCGGCCCCGGTCGGCGACGTCGGGGATCATCCAGGCCATGACCGAGTCGTCGGCGAAGGCGCGGGCCAGGAGCGCGGCGATCTCGCCGGATTCCGACGGTCGCGCGCACCGGATGCCGAACCCGGCGGCGGCCAGCGCTGTACCCGCGTTCATGGGAGGTCAGGGCTTCGGGCCGATCTCGAACTCGGGCGGTTCGAGGCTGTTCAGGCATCCGGTCTTCGGTGCGGCCGGGTTGTCGAAGAAGGAGACGGCGATCTCCTGGGCGCACTTCGAGGTCGCGAACACCACGTGCGGCTCGTAGGGGACCGTGACGACCTTGGCCTTGCCCAGCGTACGGGCGACGTAGGGACCGTTGTCCGCCCCGGTCTGGGCGTCGAACGCACCGGACAGGGCGAGGGTGGGGATGTCGCCGCTCGTGACGTCCCGGATCGAGCGCGGTGCCGCGGGGATGTTCCAGACGTCGCAGTCCGGACGGAGGAAGGTGAGCAGCGGGGCCTGGGCCTGCACCGAGCCGGGGAAGGCCGGGAACGCTGCCTGTCCGCCCTTCAGCGCCTGCTCCTGGGTCTCGTACGGTGTCCACTCGCTGCAGAAGACGCCGTAGGCCAGGCCGTGCGAAGTCACTCCGATGCCCTTGGGGTTGGTCTTCCAGGCCGCCCACTGCTGGGCGATCCGCTGGGGGTTGCCGTGCGCCAGCTCATCGAGGGAGCGGGGTACGGCCTCCGCCGTGTGCGTGGCGGAGACCAGCCAGTTCACCAGCATTCCGCCGTCCAGTACGACCTTCACCGGCTTGTCGCTGCCGGGGGGCGTGACGGTGGTGGTGACGGGCTTGGCGTCGAGGTCGCGGACGAGCTTCTCGAAGGTGGCCGGCAGGTTCGGATAGCGCTTGTTGCACGCGGGCTGGTCCGCGCAGGCCTTGAACAGACCGTCGAAGCCCTGCTTGGCGCTGCTCCAAGTCGAGGCCGACCCGCCCTTGGAGGGCGGCAGGATGCCGTCGAGGCCGACCGAGCGGAGCCCTTCGGGGTGAAGGCGCATGGAGACCAGCGCCAGGTTGGTGCCGTAGGAGATGCCGTACAGGTTCCACTTCTCGATGCCCAGCGCCTTGCGCAGGTCGTCGTAGTCGGCGGCGCTCTCCGTGTCGTTGTAGGCGCTGAGGTCGATACCGCTGCGCACCAGTTTGTCGCGGCAGGCCTTCGTGGCCTCGAGGTGCAGGCGTTCGGTGGACGGCGCGTCGTAGGCGAGGCCGACCGCGCGTGCGTTGAACTCGTCGATGTTGGGGCACAGGGCATCGGGATCGGCCGAGTACGTGCCGCGCTGGGACATGAGGATCACGTCACGGTCGCGGTTCAGGCCGCCGTCGACCGCCAGCTTCGCCTCCCCGACCGCGTCGTCCCCGGGTCCGCCCGCGAGCCACACGATGGGGTCGGGTTTCGGTGTGGCGGACAGGGCGGGCACGATCGCGACACCGAGTTTGATCGTCATACCGGTCGGTTCGGCGCGGTTCTCGGGCACGGTGAGGGTCCCGCAGCGGGCCCCCTTGAGCGCCTCGATCGGTTCCGGCGTCTTGGGGCAGGGGCCCGGTTCGTAGCTGGCGTCGCCCACCGTGCGGGCGGTCGTGCCGATCGGCGCTTGCGGGCTGGGGCTGGCTTCGGTGCGGGACTGCGCCTGAGCGGGCGTTGCCAGCAGACCGGTGACGAGCAGACCGGTCGCTATGCCGGCCGACGTGGCCTGCAGTCGTCGCACGGTGCGCCGACGACGGGGCGCGTACTGGAGCGTCATCTGCCCTCCCGGTCATTTCGGGATGATGGTGAACGGTGCGGGCTCGAGGCCTTCCACGCACGAGGTGTCGGGAGCGGTCGGGCGAGCGAAGAACGACGCCAGCACGCGCTGCGCGCACGGCGACTGCGGAACCACCCAGTGGCCGATTCCGGGAACCAGTACGGAGGTCGAACGGGACAGGTTGTCGGCCACGCCCTTGGCCCAACTCGCCCCGGTCTTCACGTCGAACGTGCCCGAGACGACGAGCGCCGGCACCGAGCTGATCGTGGGCACCCGCTGGATCTTCGCGCGGTCCGGAACGTTCCACACCCCGCACACCGGGTACTGGAAGGGCAGCTGCGGCGCCTGGGCCAGGACCGTGTCCGGCCAGCCGGGGAAGGACTTCTGCCCCGCCTTCAGCACGTCGGCTTCCGAGTGGCCCGGAGCCCACTCGCTGCACGCGATCGAGTTCGTCAGGCCGTGCGCGAATTCGCCGGTCTTCTGGACCGAGCCGGCCGCGCGGGCCTGCGCGAAGCGCTCCGGGTTGCCGCGGCTGAGCTCGTCGAGCGCCGCCGGGATGTCCTTGGGTCGGGGGGTGAAGGCGACGATCAGGTTCAGCAGGGCGCCGCCGTCGAGGACGGTCTTGACCGGCTTCCCGCCCTCAGGCGGCGTGACGTTCAGCGTCAGGGGGTCGGCCTCCAGCTTGCGCACCTGCTCCGTCAGCAGGCCGGGGAGGTCCGGGTACCGGTTCTTGCAGGCGGGCTGCGCCGCGCACGCGTCGAAGATGTTGTGGATTCCCTCGGCGGTGCTGCCCCATGTCCACGGCAGGGTCACGTACTGGGAAGGTGCGACCGAGTCGATCGCCACCGCGCGGATGCCCTCGGGGTGCAGGCGCAGGTACGTGAGGGCCAGGTTGGTGCCGTAGGAGTACCCGTAGACGTTCCACCGGGGAATGGCCAGCGCCTTGCGCAGGTCGGCGAAGTCCGCTGCGTTCTCCGTGGAGTTGTAGGCGCTCAGGTCGACGCCGTCGGCCGTCAGGCGGGCCCGGCAGTCCTTCACCGCCTTCAGCATGATGTCTTCCGCCTGCTGCGAGTCGTACCCCAGGCCCACGGCCTGCTCGTTGAACCGGTCGACCTCCGGGCAGGCGAGGTTCGGCCGGTCGTAGAGATTGCCGCGCTGGGCCATGACGATCAGTTCGCGGTCCTTGTTCAGGCCGGAGTCGACGAGGAAGGGAATGTCGTCGAACGTGTCGGCGCCGGGACCGCCCGCCATGAACACCACCGGGTCCGCGGCGGGCTTGGCCGCCGCGGCCGGAATCCTCGCCACGGCCAGCTTGATGGTCCGGCCGCCGGGGCGCGCGCGGTTCTCGGGGACCTCCAGGAAACCGCACCGCGCCTTGCTCAGCGCTTCGACGGGCTCGGGCGTCTTCGGACAGGGGCCGGGCACGAACCGGGGGGGGGGGGGGGGGGGGGGGGGGGGGGGGGGGGGGGGTGCGGGGGGGGGGGGGGGGGGGGGGGGGGGGGGGGGGGGGGGGGGGGGGGGGGGGGGGGGGGGGGGGGGGGGGGGGGGGGGGGGGGGGGGGGGGGG
>NZ_JBVIGX010000030.1:0-79200 GCF_055570595.1 Streptomyces sp. NPDC031132 | reverse complement strand
CCCCCCCCCCCCCCCCCCCCCCCCCCCCCCCCCCCCCCCCCCCCCCCCCCCCCCCCCCCCCCCCCCCCCCCCCCCCCCCCCCCCCCCCCCCCCCGAGCCGTGCCGGAAGACCGACGTCAGGTCAGCCGTCGATGCGGTGCTGCGTCCAGAACGAGGTCAGGTCGGTGGTGGTGGCGGCCTGGGCGGCCGCCTTGAACTCGGCGGTGGTCGAGACGCCGTACCAGTGCGAAGTGGCGTAGTCCTTCATCAGCTTGGCCATCACGTCCTCGCCGAGGACGCGCCGCAGGTCGTGCAGGGCGCACTTGCCGTAGCCGTAGATGACGGTGGAGTAGCGGGACGCGTGGGCGTCCCAGTAGGCCATCGAGTTGGTGATCTTCTCCGCCGATCCGGCCCACGAGACGCTGTTCCAGCAGTTGGTGCCGGTCTTGTTCTGCGCCAGGTCGGTGGAGTAGTCGGTGAACGCCTCGTCGAGCCAGGGGCCGGCGTACTGGTCGTCGCCGACGATGCCGTACCACCACTGGTGGCCGATCTCGTGGGTGAGTGCGGTGGTGCTGACCAGGTCGAGGACGAACCCGGGGTACTCCATGCCGCCGAACCAGAAGTTGTTGTCGATCACGGCGTCCAACTCGCCGTACGGGTAGGCGCCGAACCGGGCCGCGTGGGCGTCCACGGCGGACTTGGCGGTGGTGAGCATCGACTGCGCGTCGGTCGAGCTGATGCCCGAGACGGAGTAGACGTTGACCGGGGTGCCCGCGGCCGAGGTGCCGGAGATCTTGCTGAACGGGCCCGCCGCCCAGGCGAAGTCGCGGACCTTGGAGGCGGTTGCCGTGGTGACCGTACGGCCGCTCCATCCCGGGGTGTCGACCGAGCCGCCGGTCGCGGGCACCAGAAGGGTGTTCGGGTGGTCGAGGGCCACGCGGAAGTCGGCTGCCAGCGAGTAGAACGATTCGCCGTTGTTGGTGTACGGGTCAAGGTGCCAGCCCGCCGCGTCCCTGACCGCGAGTACGGGCAGGGCGTTGCCGATGAAGCTGAAGGCCCCGTCGTAGCCGAAGCGGTCGGCGCCGCTGGGCACGGTGATGCCCAAGTCGAAGCCGATCGTGGCGGTCTGCCCCTGCGTCAGCGGCGTCGGCAGGTCGATCTTCAGGGCCGTGCAGCCGACCGAGAGGGCGCCCGCGGTGCCGCCGGTGACGTTGCCGACGGTGATCGGCATGGCGGAGCAGGTGCCGTGGTAGTTGTCCCACAGTCTCAGGTACACCTCGTCGAGCGGGGTGGCGGAGGCGTTGGTGAAGGTCGCGCTCTCGTGGCCGGTCCAGACGGTGCCGCTCGTGTTGCTGCTCAGGCTGACGGTGTACGAAGGTGCGGCCGGCGTCCGCGTGGAGTCGGCGGGCGGGACCGTGCCGCCGGAGGTGGCGAGGGCCACGTCGTCGACGACGAAGCTCGTCTGGAGGCTGGAGTCCTCGGTGCCGGTGAAGGCCACGCTCACCGTCTGGCCCGCGAACGCCGACACGTCGAGCGACTTCTGTACGTAGCCGGTGTTCTTGTCGAGGTTCGAGTACGTCGCCAGCGTCGTGGCGCCGATCTTCGCCGTCAGCTTGTCGTACTTGGTCGACGTGGTCGTCTCGGTGGTGTCGATGTGCAGCCAGAAGGTGAGGGTGGCCGTGCTGCATCCGGAGGGGATCGTGACGCTCTGGGAGAGCGCGTCGGTGTGGGTCCGGCCGACACCGTTCAGCCAGGCGAAGGTGGTGCCGCCGTGGGCGCTCTGCCCGGCGCGGTTGGTGACGAGGCCGGTCTGGGACTGGGTCCAGGGTGAAGTGCCGCTTTCGAAACCGCCGTTGGCGACCACCTGGGCCGGGGTGCAGGCGGCTGCGAGAGGCGCCTTGTGCGGCGCGGCGGCCGCGGGGGTGACGGAGAGTGCGGCGGCGGCCAGCGCGGCGAGCGCGAACGCGCCCGCGGCGAGGGCCTTGTGGGGGGTCGGTCTCACACGGAACTCCTTTGAGGCGGCCGGGATTCCGGCCTGCTCGGTGGCCGCCCGGTCGGCTCGGGTGCGCCGGAGGGCGGCCGCGGGCTGTGCGCATCGTGTGTACGGGCGCTGAGTGAGATCTGCTGTGCGGTGTCTCCCCGGGTCAGGGGGACGACTGCCGGAAGAGCCTGGCAGATTTGACCGGGGCATGCCATGAAGGTCGGGTAAAGTGTTCGTTCGCGTCGGTGTCGCCCGCGGCCACCGGTTCCCCGGCCAGCACGATCACCGAGTCCTGGGCCCCGAACCGTACGCGGCCGCGTTTGTCCGGATTGATCCGGACCCCGTACGAGGGGCCGCGCGCGCCGTCCTCGTGCAGCCGGTACCCGATGACGCAGTGTCCTTGCCGGCGTCCGGACTCCACGACCGTGGCGAAGGTGACCGGGCCGCCCGGCAGGACGTAGTGCGGAGCGGGCTTCAGATGGAGCGAGACGCCGTCGGCCGAGAACAGGCCGTCGAAGACGTCGGCGAGGTGCCGGTTCTCCGCGATCTGCGTCATCAACAGGCTGATGAGTCGACCGCCGACGATGAAGTCGGCGCCCTCCCGGGCGGGGGCGAGCAGCCGGTTGCGGTCGTCGGCCATCTCGGTCACGACGGCCAGTTCCCGGCCCGACGCCTGCTCCAGGGCGCGCAGGTGGAGCAGGGTCACCAGGGTCCGGTCGTCGCCGCCGAGTGCACCCGGGGCGCCGTCGTCCGCGTCGTCGTACCCGAGGACGACGGCCCGGTCGAAGGACAGTACGTCCAGGTCGTCCAGGGTGCGCGGATCGGTGATGTCCCCGTCGTGGACCGTGATCTGCATCCGGCGCTCGGGCGCCTGCGCACAACGCACCGCGTCCCGGAGCGCCTCCTCGCCCTGCGCCATGATCACCAGGGCGGACCCCTCCGGTACGCACGGGTCGAGCTGGTCGACGATCAGCGGAGCGCGGCGGTTCCAGCCGAGCATGAGGAAGCGCTCGGGGGGCGTCGCCGACGTCCCGGGCGGCACGATCGCCGCCTCGTCGACCGGAAGCGGCCCGTCCGCCGGCACGGCGGTGTCGTCGTCCTCGGTGATGAGCACGATCCGGTCGTCCGCCTCCAGCACGCTGTCGACCGCCGGGTTGAGCTCGACGCCGCCGGCGGCGCGCAGGATGCCGACGACGGACGAGGTGGCGTACGCCAGGAGCAGCTCGCCGAAGGTGCGCCCGGTCAGGCCGGGCTCGCGGACCGTGTAGAACTCGTCCCCGTCGAAGTCCAGCAGCTCCTGGTGGACGAGGGACAGCCCGGGCTGGCGCGAAGTCTGCGCGATGAGGCGGGCGGTGACGTCCTCGATGTTCAGGACCCGGCCGTGCGCCCCGGCGGCGAGCTGCGCCGCGCGGTGGTGGCGGCCGTCGCGGACCGCGGCGACGACGCCGGGGCGGCCCCGCCCCCGTACGGCAGCCTCCAGGGCGAGCAGGGTCTTCACCACGTGGGCGTCACCGTCCTCGCCCTCGTGGGTGAGGACGAGGACGGTACGGGCCGTCTCGGGACTGACGAGGGCGACCACCGCGGGGTCCGTCGTCACACCGCTGCGGCAGATCAGCCGGGTCCGGCCGAGCCGGCCGGCCGCGAGGGCGATCTCGTCCTCCATCTCCGCCTTGTCCTTCGGGCCGAGGACGGCGACGACCGCCCGGCGCTGGTTGGAGTTGGCGACGATCAGTTCGGAGACGATTGGGAAGACCTGGTCGGACCAGCCCAGCAGAACGGTGTGCTGCTCCTCCAGAACGGTCGAGCGGCCGCGCCGCAGCGCCATGACCTTGTCGTTGAGGCCGGTGGTGATCAGGCTGACGAGCGTGGAGACGAACAGCAGGGCCACGAGGGCCAGCAGTACCGAGATCAGCACGTAGAGGGGGCTGCCGACCGCGCCGCCGATCTTCAAGGTCTGCCCGACGCTGACCCAGACGGCCACCAGCTGCCCCGACCAGGTGGTGGGCGCCCGGCGGTCGGCCCAGACCAGCGCCACGCTCGCCGGGACGACGACGGCCAGGCAGCCCAGGGTCAGCCAGCCGATGAGCACCGGCGTCCCGCGCGCCATGACGCTGTCGAACCAGTACCGCGCGCGCGGTAAGGCGGTCCTGGGCGGTTCTTCCGTTGTCCTGCGACCTGTCAACCGGGGTTCCTCGGGCAGCCGTCGGTGCGGGCGGGTTGGTGTACGGGCCACGCTAGTGCGTCACGACCGGGCGGACGGTGTCCGAAGCCCCGAGTCCGCTCATCGCGTGACAACTCGGTCCCACTTTCGGATGCGGGCCGACCCGCCGGCCGTGGGTGAGCCGCGTCTCACCCGGGCGCTGCGGCTTGTCTATGCAACGAGTTGCATAGAAGGATCGGGGTATGGCGCTCGAACACGCGATCCTCGTCTCGCTGCTGGAGAAGCCGGGTTCAGGCTACGAGCTGGCCCGGCGCTTCGACCGGTCCATCGGCTATTTCTGGACCGCCACGCATCAGCAGATCTACCGCGTCCTCAAGCGCATGGAGACCGACGGCATGCTCGCCGTCCGCGAGGTGGCGCAGCAGGGCCGGCCGGACAAGAAGGAGTACTCCGTCGCCGGCCCCGGCCGCGCCGCCCTCTCCGGGTGGCTGCACGAGCCGATCGAACCCGAAAGCCTCCGGCACGACCTCGCCGTGAAGATCCGCGGCGCGGCCTTCGACGACCCGGCCGCACTCGTCCACGAGGTCGAGCGGCACCGCCAGGTCCACCGCGACCGGCTCGCCCACTACCTCGCCGGGGAACTGCGCGACTTCACCGGGCCCGACGCGCCCGCACCGCCCGACGCCGGCCAGGAACTGCAGCACGTCGTGCTCCGCGGCGGCATCGCGTACGAACGGATGACGATCGCCTGGCTCGACGACGTGCTCGCCACCGTCCACCGGCTCGCCGCGCCCCGCCCGCGCAGCTGAGCCGCCCCCCGCATCCCGGACCAGCACCCTTCACCCCTCGACCCGACCCCTCGGAAGGCGGACCTCCATGACCGACGCCCTGCTGTTCAACCCGCGCACCTACGACCCGCAGCACTTCGACCCGGAGACCCGCAGGCTGCTGCGCGCCACGGTCGACTGGTTCGAGGCGCGCGGCAAGCGCCGGCTGATCGAGGACTACCGGTCCCGCGCCTGGCTGGCGGACTTCCTCGCCTTCTCCGCCAAGGAAGGCCTGTTCGCCACGTTCCTCACCCCGGCCTCCGCCGCCGAAGGACACGCCGACAAGCGCTGGGACACCGCCCGGATCGCCGCCCTCAACGAGATCTTCGGGTTCTACGGCCTCGACTACTGGTACGCGTGGCAGGTGACCATCCTCGGCCTCGGCCCCGTCTGGCAGAGCGACAACGCCACCGCCCGCGCCCGCGCCGCAGAACTCCTCTCCCAGGGCGAGGTGTCCGCCTTCGGCCTGTCGGAGAAGGCGCACGGCGCCGACATCTACTCCACCGACATGCTGCTGGAGCCCGACGGCAACGGCGGATTCCGGGCCACCGGCTCCAAGTACTACATCGGCAACGGCAACGCAGCCGCCCTCGTCTCCGTCTTCGGCCGCCGCACCGACGTCGAGGGCCCGGACGGGTACGTCTTCTTCGCCGCCGACAGCCGCCACCCGGCCTACCACCTGGTGAAGAACGTCGTCGACTCCTCCAAGTACGTCAGCGAGTTCCGCCTCGAGGACTACCCGGTCGCCCCGGACGACGTCCTGCACACCGGCCGCGCCGCCTTCGACGCCGCCCTCAACACCGTCAACGTCGGCAAGTTCAACCTCTGCACCGCCTCGATCGGCATCTGCGAGCATGCGATGTACGAGGCCGTCACGCACGCGCAGAACCGCATCCTCTACGGCCGCCCCGTCACCGCCTTCCCGCACGTGCGCCGCGAGCTGACCGACGCGTACGTCCGTCTCGTCGGGATGAAGCTCTTCAGCGACCGCGCCGTCGACTACTTCCGCACCGCGGGCCCCGACGACCGCCGCTACCTCCTCTTCAACCCGATGACGAAGATGAAGGTGACCACGGAGGGCGAGAAGGTCATCGACCTGATGTGGGACGTCATCGCCGCCAAGGGCTTCGAGAAGGACAACTACTTCGCCCAGGCCGCCGTCGAGATCCGCGGGCTGCCGAAGCTGGAGGGCACCGTCCACGTCAACCTCGCGCTGATCCTCAAGTTCATGCGCAACCACCTGCTGGACCCGGCCGAGTACGCGCCCGTCCCGACCCGCCTCGACGCGGCCGACGACGACTTCCTCTTCCGGCAGGGCCCGGCCCGCGGACTCGGCTCCGTACGCTTCCACGACTGGCGCCCCGCCTTCGACGCGTACGCGGCCCTGCCCAACGTCGCCCGCTTCCGCGAGCAGGCGGACGCGCTGTGCACGTTCGTCACCACCGCCGCCCCCGACGAGCAGCAGAGCCGCGACCTGGACCTCCTGCTCGCCGTCGGCCAGCTCTTCGCGCTCGTCGTCCACGGCCAGCTGATCCTGGAGCAGGCACGGCTGACCGGCCTGGACGAGGACGTTCTGGACGAGCTGTTCGCGGTCCTCGTACGCGACTTCTCCGCGCACGCCGTCGAGCTGCACGGAAAGGACTCCGCCACCGAGGAGCAGCAGAACTGGGCCATGGGTGCGGTCCGTCGTCCGGTCATCGATGCGGCCCGCTCGGCCCGGGTCTGGGACCGTGTCGAGGCGCTGTCCGGCGCGTACGAGATGGCGCCGTAACCACGGCAGCGCAAGCAGTCCTCCGGCCCACCACCGCGTCGCCCGCGCGGTGGTGGGCCGTGCTGCCCCCTCGGGTGGCGGACCCCGGCCCGGGAACGCGGCCCGGCCCGTAGCGTGGTGGTATGACTACGATGCCGACCGGCGCGAGCGGACCGAAGGTGCCGCCCTCCTACCCGCCCAGGACGCCTCCGCCGCAGAAGAAGCCCGTGGAAGCCCCGCGCCCCCGGCCCGCCACGAAGCCGGCGGCCCGGACGCCCCCGCGCGGAGCCCGGATACGCGGCGGCGCCGCGGCCTCGTAGGGTGGCGGTATGGCGATCACACCACCGGAGAAGGACGGCACCCGGCTGCTGTACGGATGCATGGCGCTCGGCGGCAGCTGGGACACCGATGCGTACGGCCCCGCCGACATCGATGCGGCCGAGGCGGCGATCGCGGCAGCACTGGACAGCGGAATCGACACCTTCGACCATGCCGACATCTACCGGCGCGGCAAGGCGGAAGCCGTCTTCGGCGAGGTCCTGGCCCGGACCCCGGGCCTGCGCGAGCGGATCGTGCTGCAGACGAAGTGCGGGATCCGGCTGGCGGACGGCGACCGCCCCGGCATGTACGACCTGCGCGGACCCTCCGTCATGCGGCGCGTCGAGGAGAGCCTCGGCCGCCTGCGCACCGACGTCATCGACGTGCTGCTCCTGCACCGGCCCGATCCGCTGGCCGCCCCCGAGGACATCGCGGCGGCCCTCACCTCGCTGCGCGATCAGGGACTGGTCCGCCGGTTCGGCGTCTCGAACATGAACGCCGCGCAGATCGCCGCCCTCCAGCGGCACCTGGAGTTCCCGCTGGTCGCCAACCAGTTGGAGATGAGCCTGGACCGGCGGGACTGGCTCGAGGACGGCGTCCTCGTCAACACGGCCGCAGCGGCGGCGAACGGCTTCCCGGCCGGGACGCTCGAGTACTGCCGGGAGAACGGTGTCCGCCTCCAGGCCTGGGGCGCGCTGGCGCAGGGCCGGTTCACCGGCCTGCAGGAGAGCCCGGAGGAGCACGCCACGGCCCGCCTCGTGCGGTCGCTGGCCGATGCGAAGGGCACGACGCCGGAGACGGTGCTGCTGTGGTGGCTGCAGCGGCATCCCGCACGGGTCGCCCCCGTCGTGGGCAGCGGCCGCCCCGAGCGGATCCGTGCCTGCCGCGACGCCGCGCTGCGCGAACCCGATCTCACGCACGAGGAGTGGTACGAGATGTGGATCGCCGCCCGCGGAGCCCCGCTGCCGTAGCGGGGCCGCCCGGCGGGTCGGCGTCAGGGTGTGACGGTCAGATGCTCCACGACCAGGTCTGGTCCGCGTTGACCACCCAGGCGAGGACGACGAGGTCGGCGACGCCCAGGGCCAGACCGAGCCGGGCGCGTCCGGGACGCCTCGTACCGCGGTGCAGGGCGAGCGCGGCGAGGATGATCGCGGTCGGCCCGAGGAACAGGTTCATCGCGAGGAGGCCGATCAGGCCGAACACGAACGAGGCCACCGCCATCCCGTCGGCTTGACGGACGGGAGCGGGGAGCGTGGTACCGGGGGCATTCATGATCGTCCTTCCTGTCGGTCGGCCGGTCGGTGGCGCCGGGTGGTCCGCTCGCGCACCGCGAAGACCAGCAACCAGCAGGCGATCGCGGCGGTGGCGGCGAGGGATATGTCAACGGGCACATGGGCCACGGTTCCCAGGGCGATCCCCATCAGCATGAGGGCCGCTATCAGGAAGAGCATCGTGCTTCCTCCATCGTGTGCTCACTCCAAAAAATAGGAGACAGTTGTGCACTGACTGCTCAGTCTAAATGCAAGTGTGCGGATTCAGGGAATCGGGGGTTGACTTTTCGTCATGAGTGAGACCATCGGGGCACGCCAGGCCCAACGGCACAAAACCCGCAGGGCCTTGCTGGACGCAGCCCTGTCACTGCTGGAGGAGCAGGGCCTGGGCAGCCTCGGCCTGCGGGAGGTGACCCGCGTCGCGGGGGTCACCCCGACGGCCTTCTACCGGCACTTCCGCGATACCGAAGAGCTGGGCATCGCGCTGGTGGACGAGGCGCTGCAGAGCCTGCACGGCACCGTCCGCTCGACGCTCGCCGCCTCCGGCGAGGCGGAGCAGCGGATCGACACGACCGTGGGCCTGATGGCCGAACTCGTACGGCAATACCCCGGGCACATCCGCTTCATCGTGCGCGAGCGGCACGGCGGCGTGCGCAGGGTGCGCGAGGCGGTGGCGGGCCAGCTCGACGCGTTCGCCGACGAGGTGGCCGAGCGCCTGGGAGCCGATCCGCTGAGTGCGGGCTGGAGCGCGGACGACCTGCTCATGCTGGCACGCCTGTACGTCGACCACATGGTGATGACGGTTTCCGCCTACCTGGCCGCCGGCCCGGAGGGCGAGGAGTGGGAGGCGGTCACGCGCACCGCATGTCGCCAGCTCCGCCTGATCCACACGGGACGACTGAACTGGACCCCCGAACGGCATGGGTAGCGCCGTCCGATCGCGATCGATCACGATGCCCGAGGGGGACGTGGAAGCTCGCCGGCCCCCAAGTATCCTCAGCCGGACGGACTTTGGCTGACCACCAGCGAACCGGGACGACGAGGGGCAGATATGTGGGGGCGGGGGACGGTCCTCGGGGACCGGTACACACTGGCCGAGCGGATCGGCGGCGGTGGCATGGGCGAGGTCTGGCGCGCCGACGACGACGTGCTCAGACGGCAGGTCGCCGTGAAGGTCCTGCTGCCCGCGCTCCTCGACGACCTCTCGTTCGCGGCGCGGTTCCGCCGCGAGGCCACGGTCCTCGCCTCGCTCAGCCACCCGGGCATCGTCGACGTGCACGACTACGGCGAGAGCCGGATCGAATCCGGTGAACAGGTCGCGTACATCGTCATGGACCTCGTCGAGGGGCGGACGCTGCACGAGGTCCGCGCACAGTCCGGGCCCCTTCCCGTCGAGCAGGCACTCGACATCGCCGGGCAGGCCCTCGACGCCCTGCACGCCGCGCATCTGCAGGGTGTCACGCACCGCGACATCAAGCCGTCGAACCTGATGCTGGGCGAGGACGGCCGGGTGACGGTCACCGACTTCGGCATCGCCCGTTCCAGCGCGGCCAGCACCGGGATCACCGACTCGCACGCGGTCCTCGGGACCGCGCTGTACATGGCTCCGGAGCAGGCGGAGGGGCTAGGCGCCATCGCCGCGTCCGACGTGTACTCCATGGGCGTGGTCTGTTTCGAACTGCTCACCGGTGAACCGCCGTTCACGGGTGAGTCGGTCGTCGAGATCGCGCTCAAGCACATCAGGGAGCCGGTTCCGGACCTCCCTGCCGAATTCCCCGGGCCGGTACGTGCCTTCGTCGCCAGGGCGCTGGCCAAGCGCCCCGAGGAGCGGTACGCAGACGCCTCGGTGATGGCTGCGGCGGCGCGGCGCGCGGCGGCCGGACGGCCGCTCGGCGAGCTCGACGCACCGGCGGGCCCGGTCGTCGCAGGGACCGCCCCTGCCGCGGGGGCCGGCGCCGAGCTGCGGCGGTCGTGGCGGGACCGGCTGCGCATCCCCCCGTCCGTCTCCGCGCCGCTCGCGATCGGGTTCAGTGTGACGATCACGGTCTCGGTGGCGGTCACGGTCTTCTACATCGACCCAGGGGCGCGGCAGACCGATGCGAGCGGGCCGGGGCAGCACCCCTCCGCGTCCGTGTCCGCGCCCGCGTCCGGCAGCGGCAGCCAGAGCCCCGGCGCGTCCCCCTCGGGGAGCGCGGCAGCAGGCACGCCCGATGCCGCGCCCCCGCCGCCGGGAGAGAACCCGGGCGCGCAGGGCGGCGGCGGGGCGGTCGCCGCGGGTGGCGTGGGCGGTGCGGCGCCGGTCCCCAATCCCCAGCCGGCCGCAGGCGGTTCCGGTGACGGAGGGAGCCGGCCCGGCTCGGGGCCGAGCGGCGGCGGCGCCGGGGGAGGGGGCACGCCCGGAGGCGGCGGCTCGACCCCCGGAGGATCGGGCAACGGCGGGTCCAATCCGCCGCAGGGCTGCGGCGGTGCGCGCTGGGGCGCCATCACCAACGTCGGCGACGGGCTCAAGATCGGCTTCAGCGGCTCCGCCCCGCAGGGGAACGCCAAGGTGATCATGGGCGGCACCACCGCATTCGGCTGGCTCCACGAGAAGAGCAACTACGACAGCTTCACGACGTGCGGCTCGAACGGCATCGCGATGGCGCGGGCGCTCACTCAGTTCAACGAAACCGTTCGCGTCGAACTCGCCGGCCCGTTCGCCGGAGACGTGTGGTGGAACCTGGAGAAGGCCCCCACGGCGGGTGCCTACTACATCAAGGACATCTCGTTCCAGGGCGGATGCCTGACGGACAACGGTGCGGGCAACCAGCTGACGGTGGTCGGCTGCTCCGGGAGCAAAGCCCAGCAGTGGCGGATTCCGTAGCGGCCGCACGGCAGGCCCCGGCACGGCGAAGGACTCCCCGCCTCGTACGCAGCAGCACACCGAGGCGGGGAGCCCACCGGCGGGGATCAGCCTCTCGGCGCCGCCACCGGAACGGGCCGGCGGACGGACCGTGTCATTCCGCCGTCCACGTGGTTCGCCCTGAGCGCCGCGTACGCGCTGGACAGCGCCTGCCTGCGGACCGGGCGCCGGTCGGCGAAAGCCGTCAGGTCGCCTGCGCACTGCAGCTCCCACCGCGGGAAGCGGCGCCGGGACATGGCCACGGACGCGCTGGGGGCGAAGTACAGCATCGTGGTGTTCTCGTGGGGGTTGTGTGCCGAGCCCTCGTACACCATTCGGCCGGACGTCTCGAGGCGGTCCGCCAGGCGGGCGAGCGCGCTCGCGTCGGGCCGGTCCATGAACAGGCCGACGTGGTTCTCGAAGCCGTGGACGCGCTCCTGCGCCCCCACGTCCTCCGTGTAGCCGGGGCTGCACCGCGGGAAGAGGAAGACCTCGACCTCCGGCGCCAGGCCGCTCGTGACGCGCAGCCGCGTCACCCGTATGTCCGCATCGTCCGGGAGCCAGTGACGCTCCACCAGACGGCGCTTCACCAGCACGCTCGGTATGGTGGTCGATGCGGGCCAGCCGTTTTCCTCGAAGTACTCGAGAGCGGATTCCACTGTTTCCGGGAACAGTAGCGTTGCACAATGCGACACAACGCATCCGCTCTTGATTTCCCGTTTGAGATCACCCGGTATCCAGGGTGGCAGGAGAGCGTCCAGTGATTTTTCGGAGGCGTGCAGGGCGTAGTCAACAGCATGCTGGAGGCGCTGGACGTCGCACGGTTCGAACGTCACTTGATGCATGTCGCAGCCTTTCTGTTGCCGACACCTGATTAAAGCCATGTCACCCATCAGGCGGCACTTGGCCGTAGTCTGATCGGGTGAACGGAGATGCCTGACCTGGGCATCTTGACCTCTTGTGACCGTGGTTGTACTCATCGGTGAAGTACCGCACTTGCAACGGAAGGCGCCTTTCCCAGGAGGTAGTGGGCATGTCTCCGTACGGCCGAAAGAATTCTCCGCGCATCGTGATCGCCGGTGCCGGAATTGGCGGACTGACAACGGCCTTGAGCCTTCATGCGGCAGGCCTGGACGATGTGCTCGTTCTGGAAGCGTGTCCGAACCTGCGGGCGGTCGGCGCGGGAATCAATCTGCAGCCCGCCGCCGTGCGCGAGCTGACCGAACTCGGTTTGGCGCAGGCCCTCGACGACGTCGCGGTGGCGACCGCCCGGTTGGAGTACCACCACCGCTACGGCGGGCTGATCTGGTCGGAGCCGCGCGGGCGCGCCGCCGGTTACGACTGGCCGCAGTACTCGGTGCACCGGGCGGACCTCCAGGACATCCTGCTGTCGGCGGTCCGGGACCGGCTCGGCCCCGAGGCGCTGGTCACCGGAAACCGCCTCGTGCGGTACGAGCAGGACCGCGAGCACGGCCGGCCCACCGTACGGGCGCACGTGGCGGGCCGGCCGGGCCCGTTCTCCTGCGACCTGCTCATCGGCGCGGACGGAATCAACTCCGCCGTGCGCACGACCATGTATCCGGACGAAGGACTGCCGCTCGGCAACGGGATATCCATGTGGCGCGGGGTGACCGAAGGCCCGCCCTTCCTCGACGGGCGCACGATGGTCATCGTCGGCTGCAACGCACGGGTGAAGGCCGTGGCCTACCCCGTCTCCCGGCCCGACGGGAGCGGGCGGTGCCTGCTCAACTGGGTGGTGGAGAGCCGAACCGACGAAGGCCTCGGCGACGAGGACGCGCGGGGCGCGGCCGACTGGGACCGCGCGGTACCGCCGCAGGAGGTGCTCGCCCACGTGGAGGGCTGGCGCAGCGACTTCCTCGACCTCCACGGCATCATCGCCGGGGCGCCCCGCATCGGCCGGTACCCGATGATCGACCGCGACCCGCTGCCGGCCTGGACGGACGGCCGTGTCGTCCTGCTCGGCGACGCCGCCCACCCCTTGTACCCGACCGGCTCCAACGGCGCCTCGCAGGCCATCGTCGACGCCCGCGTCCTGGCGTACGCGCTCGCCCACCACGACGTGGACGAGGCCTTGGCCCGGTACGAGGCGGACCGCCGCCCGCAGACCACCCTCCTCCTCGCCGCACACCGCCGACTGGAACCCGACCCGGTCCTCCGCCAGGTGGAGGCCCTTGCCCCGAACGGCTTCCTCGACATTCGCCACGTCCTGCCCGAGGACAGGCTGGAGGGCATCAAGTCCTGTACGCGCCAGGTCACCGGCGTGGACGCCACCGCGCTCAATGCGCGTTCCTCCTGGAGCGTCGCCGTATGAACAGCTCCCGTCTGCGTTCCACCTCCGCCGCCGCGCTCGCCTCCGCCGCGCTGCTGGCGGCGCTGCTGTCCGCCACCGGGCGGCCCACGGCCCCGCCGGCGCCCTCCGGCTCCGCCGCGCGCCTGCCCGACTGCGCCGACGACGTCGGCGGCGCGGTGTGCTCCACGTACGGCCCCGCCGCCCGCCTGGGCCGCGGCACGGTCCGCACGTACGGCGAGTACCGGAACGGGATCCCCAGAACGCTCGGAGTCTCCCTGACCGCACCGGCCGTCAGCGCTCTGCCCACCACCCCCACCGACGGCAAGCACTGCTACGACGCGGACGCCGACGGCAGCCTCGACGACACCCACGAGTGCGTCGGCGGCCACAGCCGGGAACTCGCGCTGCCGCCCGCTCCGGCCACCTCGGCCGGCCTGCCCTTCCAGTGGGTGCTGTTCAACTGGAACCCGCACGGTCACAACCCGCACGGCCGCTACGACGTCGCCCACTTCGACGTGCACTTCTACCTCGTCCCCCGAGAGCTCCGGTCGGGCATCAAGACCGGCGGCTGCGCCCTGCTGATCGCCTGCGACCAAGTGGCCACGGCCGGAAAGCCCGTCCCGGCCGCGTACCTGCCGGCCGGCTACCCCGCGAGCAGCCCGCAGACCGCGGAAGGCGCCATGGGCGCGCACCTGGACAGCCGCCCCCCGTCCACCGGCACGCTCACCGGCCAGACCTTCATCTACGGGGCGTACGCGGGCGACCTGATCTTCATGGAGCCCATGCTCACCAGGGACTTCCTCCAACGGCACCGCACCTCGGCCGGCCACCGCACCTGCGAGGCCGTGCCCCAGCCCGCTGCCTGGCGCATCCCCGGCTGGTACCCCACGCGGTACTGCACCGCCTACCGCCCCGACGAGGGCGACTACACCGTCTCCCTGACGGACTTCGTCCACTCGGCCGGGGCGCACCGCCTCGCCACGGCGGGCCGCTGAACCCCTGCCGCGTGGCGCAGCCGGCGCGTCCGGCGAAGAGCCGTCACAATCGGGCTGTCCGTCATGCTGCTTTATCACCCATTTGGGGGCCAGTTCATGTACGCAGCCGTGGTCCACGCCCTGGGGCAGCCGCCCCGGTACGAGTCCGTGCCCGAGCCCGCCCCCGCGGCCGGCGAGGTCGTCGTCGAGGTGCTGGCCGCCGCGCTGTACCCGCTGGTGCGCTCGTTCGCCTCGGGCGGCCACTACACGGGCGGCGATGCGCTGCCCCTGATCCCCGGGTTCGACGGGGTGGGCCGGACCGAAGCCGGTGAACTCGTCTACATCCCGGGGCTGGAGCCCCCGCACGGGACGATGGCCGAGCGGGTCGCCGTACCGGCCGCCGCGCTCATGCCCGTACCGGAGGGGCTCGACCCGGTCACCGTCGCCGCCGTCATGAACCCCGCATCCTCCGCATGGATCGCGCTGCGTGAGCGGAGCGGGCTGCGCAGGGGGGATTCGGTACTCGTACTCGGTGGCACGGGCAACGCCGGGCGGGCCGCGATCCAGCTCGCCCTCGACCAAGGCGCGGGCTCCGTCGTGGCGGCGGGGCGCGATCAGCTGGCACTGCAGGCTGCGGCAGCCCTGGGCGCCCACCGTACGGTGGCGCTCGAGGGTTCCGACGAGGACGTCGCGGCCGCCTTCGGCGCGGCGGCCGCCGACGTGGACATCGTGCTCGACTATCTGTGGGAGCGGCCTGCCGAGCTGGCGCTCGACGGGATCCTCCGCCACCGCTCCGATCTCACCCGTACCCTCCGGTGGGTGCAGGTCGGCTCCGCGGCCGGGGCCGACATGACCATGCCGTCCGCGTGGTTGCGCAAGGGCGACGTGAGCGTCTGCGGCAGCGGACTCGGCTCGATCTCGGGCGCCCGCCGCGCTGCCGCCCTGCGCGACCTGCTCGAACGGCTGCCCGACCTGGTGCCGACCACCGAGGCGGTCGCCGTGCCGATGGCCGAGGTGGAGGCCGCGTGGGAATCCCCGCTGCGGTCCGGCACCCGGCTCGTGTTCGTCCCCGCCGGCGGAGACGAGCGGGCCTCCGGGGCGTCGGAAGCCGTCAGGGACCGGGAAGCGGTCTGACGATCGCGCTCACCTCTCGCGGTGCCCCGTCGTACGGTGGCGGTGGCGGTGGCGGGCTGGGTGCCAGGTGGCGGCCCAGCGTGCCCCCGACCTCCGGGGTGAGGGGGCCGGGTGGGTCCATGCCGAGGGGCCCGGCCAGGTCACGGGCGTGCAGGCGCGTGGCGGCTTCGAGCAGCGTGGCGTAGCCGTCGGCAGCGGTACGGGTGCGCTGCCGGCCCGTGACGGCGAGAGCGGCAGCGATCGCGGCCGCGGGCCACCACCACAGGGCGAGGGGCAGGTAGAGCAGCGCCCAGGCGGTCAGCGTGGTGGCACGGGTCAGGGCCTGGCGGGCGGCGGTGATCTCGGTCCGGATGGTTTCGGGCAGGACCAGCCACAAGTGGGGCCACAGGGTGGCCAGATCGAGGTGGTGGTCGCGGTCGACGCGCACGGACGCGGCATGGATGCGGTCGCCGCTCCATGTGGGGCGGTCCGGACGCTCCGGGGATATCCGGACCATCGCAGCCCGGGCGGAATGCCGTCCGGCGGGGTCCACGCGTTCGCCGCGGGTGCGGGCGTCCGCCGCTTCCTCACGGTGCCGGTGCCAGGCCTCGGCCGCCGTCCGCCAGCGGTTCTGCCGGCGGACGGTGATCCGGTGCGCGAGGGCGCGGGCCGGAGCCGGCCAGGTGTACCAGTCCGTGGCGAGGTGCAGCCGTTCGGCGGCGGAGCCCAGAGCCTGTGCGAGGACCCCGACGGCCGCGGCGCCGCCCAGTACCGCCGCCAGGACCACCACCTGGCCTCCGACGGTGCGCGCGACCGGAGCGCCGGCCCACGCACTGATCTGTCCGGTCAGCCGGTCCACGGCGAAGGGACGGGCCTGGCCGAGCGTCCGGGCCGCGAGGGCGACAGCAAGGTAGAGGGCGCCGGGCAGGACCAGCAGGGACAGCCACCGCTCGGCAAGCTTCTTGCCCAGTTCTCCCAGCACGGTCCCCACGGCTAGAGCCGGTCCAGACGCAGCGGGTCGCCGCTGACGGCGCAGACCGGCGCAGGTCCGTGGCCCGGCCACCCGTAGCGCGTACACCGGTTGGCGGGGCACAGGTACACCGACTCGCCGGAGCGCTCACGGTGCACACCCGCGGCATGGACCCCGCGCTCCGCCGTGCTCCCGGTCCCTCCGTACGCGTACAGGCCCTGGCTGTCGCCCAGGGACTGCAGGACCGCGTGCAGGTCGTCGACCGGGCGGGCCGTCTCCCGCCCGTCCCGCACCGCGGTGAGCACCGCTCGCAGCACGGCGTCGTCTCCGGACGGACCGCGGCGTAGCCGCCCGCGGATCCTGTCCGCGTTCGCGCACACGATCCCCAGCTGGCGTGCCGTCTCGTCGGTCTCGGTCATGCTTCCCCCCCGGCTCGGGTGTCCCGCTGTCGCGGAGCGTATCGGAGGAACTACCCGCCGCTCCACGGGTCGTGGGACTAGCATCACCCGGCATGAGCGATCCGGGGGGCCCTCAGCGAGCCTTGCGACTGGCTGCAATGGAGGTGCGCCTGCGGCGGGTTGTGGAAACCCGGGAGTTGGCCCCGGTGTTGGAGGCCGGCGCCCTCCACGAAGCGCAGCAGCTTGCGGAGCTGCTGGACGGCGAGGACAGCCTCCCCGCCTACCATCTGCTCGGCTGGTTCCACTGGTTCCGCCACCAGGCCGTACCCGTACCGGCAGACCAGGACCAACCCGACCTGCGGGATGCCGTGACGGCGTTCACGGCGTGCTTCCTGGCCGGCGTCGGTGATCTGCCGGAGCCGCTGCTGCCCCTCCTCGCAGAAGTCGCGGCTGTGCAGGCGTTCGAACTGTTCCCGGACGTCTGGGAGTCGGGCGACCCGGTACGGATCGCCGGCATGGTGAACCTGTGGCACCGCATCGTGGATGCCCTCCCGATACGGCATCCCCACCGTGCCGTCCACCTGACCGCCTTGGGGAACCTGCTACGGCTCGCGTTCCGGCGGGGTGGCTCGGCGACAGATCTGGACGCCGCGATCGACCGCTTCAGGGAGGCGCTTTCGGCGGCCCCCGACGAGCTCGGCCGCGCCATGTACCTGTTCAACCTTGGAGACGCACTGCGCGTCCGCTTCGACCGAACCGGAGAGGTCGCGGACCTCGAGAGCGCCGTCGCCCTGCTCCAGGAGGCGATGCAAGTGGCTCCCGATGACCGCCTCTACCGCGCGCTGGTGCTGACCGGCCTCGGGAACGCCTTGCACGCCCGGTTCAAGCGAACCGGAGCGGTGGCGGATCTGGACAACGTCATCGACCTGTCCCGCGAAGCGGCGTACCTGCTTCCCGTCGACCACTCCGAACGCGCCGAGGTCCTGTCCAACCTCGGGAACGCCCTGCGGGCCAGGTTCGAACACGCTGGCTCCATCGAGGACTTGGACGCTGCCGTCATCGCGGGCCGGCAGGCGGTGGACGCGGCCCGCGCCGACCAGCACCACGAGCACGCCGTGGTGCTGTCCAACCTCGGCAACGCATTGCGGCTCCGTTTCGAGCGGACCGGCTCCATCGAGGACTTGGACGCTGCCATCTCCGTGGGCCGGCAGGCGGTGGACGCGGCGCCCGACGGCCACCTCGGACGTGCCTTGTTCCTGTCGAACCTGGGAATCGCGCTTCAGGCCCGGTCCGGGCGGGTCGGCAACCTGGCGGACGCGGACGCCGCCGTCGAACTGGGGCGGCAGGCGGTCGACGCGGCACCCCCTGGCCATCCCGACCGGGCGATGTTCCTCTCGAACCACGCGGGAGCGCTGCGGGACCGGTTCGACCAGATCGGCGCACTCGCGGACCTCGCCGGCGCGATCGACCGACTGCAGGAGGCGGTGGAAGGGATCCCGGCCGACCATCCCCAGCGCGCGGGGTTCCTGTCCAACCTCGGGAACATGTTGCGGGCCAGGTACGCGCGCGCGGGTGCCGTCGAGGACCTGGACGCCGCCATCGAGATGGGCCGTCGGGCGGTGGAGGAGGCACCCGCCCGTCACCTACAACGCGCGATGTTCCTGTCGAACCTCGGGGGAGCGCTACAGGCCCGGTTCGACCGACTCGGCGCCGCCGAGGACTTGGACGCCGCCGTCGGCCGACTTCAGCAGGCGGTGGAGGCGGCGCCCGCTGACCACCCCGACCGTGGCCGCTACATGTCCAACCTGGGCCCCGCGCTCAGGACCCGCTTCCTGCTGACCGGCTCCCGCGCGGACATCGATGCCGCAGTCGAGGTGGGTCGGCAGGCAGTCGAGGCTGCTCCCGACGACCATCCCGAGCGCGCCATGTACCTCATCGACTTCGGAGATGCGCTGATCACCCGGTTCAACAGCGGTGGCAGCCCGGCAGACAGGGATGCGGCGGTGAAGGCTTGGTCGGCTGCGTCGACCGCGGCGACGTCGACGGTGACCGTCCGGATCGCGGCGGGGCTGTCCGCGGCTCGTCTGCTGGCGCAGTCGGGTGACGCGGAACGAGCGGCTGAAGCAGCGGATGCGGCAGTACGCCTGATGCCTCAGATGGCTCCGCGTCGGCTGGAGCGCCGGGACCAGCAGTATGCAATCGGCAACGTGACCGGGCTGACCAGTGCCGCCGCTGCACTGGCGCTCGCGGCCCCGGGTGGAACGGACCACGGGCGGGCGGAGCGTGCCCTGGGGCTCTTGGAGGTGGGCCGCGCGGTACTGCTCGGTCAGGCACTGGAAACCCGCGGCGATCTGACGGAGCTGCGCGATCACCATCCTGAACTGGCCCAGAGATTTGCCGAGTTGCGCGACCGAATGGACCAGCCGGCAGACGTGCAAGTCGCCACCGACGGCGAAGGCGACGGGACGGCACACCGGCTGCGCCAGGAGCTCGCCGTGCAGAACAGGCACCGCCTGGCGGAGGAGTTCACCGCCGTCCTGGCCGAGATCCGTACCCTGGAGGGCTTCGCCTCCTTCGGCCTCCCGCCCACCATCGACGAACTCAGGGCCGAGGCGTCCCACGGGCCGATCGTGGTGTTCAACGTCAGCAGCTACCGGAGCGACGCACTTCTGGTCACGGCCGAGAGCATCACCAGTTGCCCCTTGCCCCAGCTCGAATACACCACGGTGATCGATCGGATCAACGCCTTCCGGCAGGCACAGCACACGGCGTTGGCAGGAGCGGATCCGAAGGAGCGGGAAGAGGCGCAGTCCGTGCTCGTCGACGTCCTCGAATGGCTCTGGGACGCCGCCGCCGGCCCCGCGCTGGAAGCCCTGGGACACGAAGATTCCCCTCCCACGACCGCACGGGCAAGTGACGCCCTGCCACGCGTGTGGTGGGCACCGGGCGGACTGCTCGGACTCCTGCCCCTCCACGCCGCCGGCCACCACACCGACGCGCCGGACGATCCGCACCGGCGCACCGTGATGGACCGGGCCGTCTCCTCCTACACCCCCACCGTGCGCGCGCTGCGCTACGCCCGCGAACGCAGCCGGCGCGAGGGATACCAGCCCACCGCGGCCGGCCGGGCGCTGGTCGTCGCCATGCCGACCACGCCCGGAATGCCCGGGCAGGGCCGGTTGCGGTTCGTCGACGCCGAAGTCGCCATGCTGGAAGCCCGCTTCGCCGATCCCGTCGTCCTCAGAGAGCCGGACCAAAGCGGGGGACAGGCAGACCCGGACCCGGCCACCACCCCGACGAAAGCCCGGGTGTTGGAGCGGCTGCCCCACTGCGCGATCGCCCACTTCGCCTGCCACGGAAGCAGCGATCCCGCCGACCCCTCACAGAGCCGGCTGCTGCTCCACGACCACGAGGACGACCCGCTCACCGTCAGGAGCCTGGCCCCCGTCGCCCTCGACCGCGTCAGGCTGGCCTACCTCTCCGCCTGCCGAACCGCGGCCATCGACACCGTCGACCTGCTGGACGAGGCCATCCACCTCGCCTCGGCGTTCCAACTCGCCGGATTCCCCCACGTCATCGGAACCCTGTGGGAGATCGACGACCAGACCGCCGTCCGTATCGCCCGGGCCTTCTACGACGGCCTGCGGACCGACTCGACTGCCGTCGACCCGGACCGGGCCGCCCGAGCACTGCACGAGGCCGTTCGACAAATACGGGACGGAGAGGACCTGCCACCCGGCCACGACCGCAGAAGCGCTCCGCTTCTGTGGGCGGCCCATCTGCACGCCGGGGCGTGACGGGGAGCGCAGCCAGTCGCCCCTGATCACCCCTGACTGCCGTTGAAGCCGCTGCACTCCGTGCGGTCGTTGCCCTGCGAGACGGTGTACTGGGCGTTTTCCACGTTCATCATCTGGAACCCGCCGTCGCTACCGATCGTGAAGGACCCGCCCGCCGCGGTCGGCGAGGACAGGAAGGCGGGCCCCGGTGTGAATCCGCCGCCGGACAGGTGCACCTTGCCGTTGGGGAAGACACCGGAGATGGAGCAGGTGGCCGCGGGGGCGGCTGCCGCCGTGCCCCACGCGAGGGCGGCGGGGGCGGCGATGAATGCGCCGGCCATCACGGGGGCGAGCACCAGCAGACGTACGCGTCGGTTCAACATGCTTCCTCCCGGGAGAGCCAGGGAAAAGCGGTGTGTCCGTCCTTCCCATCGTCCCCCGCCCCGCCCGGCGTGTCGATCGGGGGCGAAAGGGCCCGTGCCGCGCCGATGGTGCGGGTGGGTGGGACGCTGGGAGGAGGCAGGGCCGAACGGGGGCCGTGCCGTGGACGCGTGGAGGACAACCCATGACATGCGCAACGCGAAGTGGCGCGATCAAGGCCTCGTCCGTGCTGCTCGTGGCGGGCGCCATGGCCGGAGGCCTTCTGGCAGGGGCCGGTGCCGGCACAGCGGCAGCCGCGGACGCCCTGCGACGGGTCCCGGCGGCGCCGTGCACGAGCAGCCAGATCGTTGCGGACAGCGCGCAGCCAACCGACTTCACCCATGTACTGATCACCGTGACCAACCAGGGTTCGAAGCCGTGCGTCCTGAACGGCTTCCCCACCGTGGCTCTCGCGGGCCAAGGCTCTCCGGACAAGAACAGGCCCCTCCAGGTCGCCCGTCAGGGGAAGGCGCGTCCGGTGCAGCTGGCGCCCGGAGACCAGGCCTCGACGCGGCTCACCATCACACCGGTTCTCGGTGAGGCGGACGGCTACTGCGACTCCGGAGCCGATCCCACCGTCGCACCGTCGATGGTGGTGGGCGTCGCGGGCGGGAAGTACCAGCTGGCGCCGAGCGACGGCGGCAACTTCGCGCTGTGCGGCAACGGCGTCCGTGCCACTGCCTTCCGCGCGGCGGGTTCCTGACACCACGTCGTTCCTGACACCACGTTGCCGTGGGCGCAATGCGGCTGGTGACGGCAGGTTGATATAGCGTGCGCACGTCAAACTACGAACGATGCACACGCTCACGGGGGATTCCCACATGACCTATCCGCCTCAGCAGGGCCCCGGCCCGTACGGCCAGCCTGTCCCGAACGGGCAGCAGCCGCAGGGGTACCCGCCCCAGCCGGGATACGGATACCCGCAGCAGCAGGCCCAGCCCCCTTACGGCGCGGCGCCCCAGCAGTACCCGCACCCGCAGCAGTTCGCGGCCCCGCCGGCCCCGCCCGCCCGGCGCGGTGGCATGGGGATCATGAAGATCCTCAAGATCATCGCCGGTGTGGTCGTCGTCATCATGATCGCGGTCGGCTACTTCGCGAGCCGCGACGACGCGGACAAGGCGAAGGTCGGGGACTGCCTGACGAACAAGGGGAACGCGGTGACCCCTGACCTGCAGGTGGTGAAGTGCGGGGGCGCCGACGCCGAGTTCAAGGTGGTCAAGGTGATACCCGACACGCTCGACACGAACCAGTGCCAGGGCAAGTCGGACATCGGTTACCAGGAGCAGATGAGGGGCTCCCGCCGCAGCTCCGGCAAGCAGTTCGTGCTCTGCATCGACGAGATCAAGAAGAGCTGACCGAGCCCCCCGGCTCCCCTCCACGCAGCCGCCGCGGAACCGACTGGTTCCGCGGCGGCTGCGGCTCTTGGGGGCTGCGCGCGTCCGGACGCCGTCGAGCTCGTCGCGGTGACCGCGAGGTGACCGTGAAGTCACCGGGACCGGCCGCTGTCCACTGAGCCGGTCGGGGGAGGGGGAGTCACGGCTGGGGGCGGCCCGTCGTTTCCCGGACATGACTGATCTCATGGTCCAGATCCCGGCCGACTGGCTGGCCCGGGTGTTCCTTTCGCTCCGCCGCGGCTCGTCGGAGGACGCCCACGTCTCGGCGGCGGAGCTGCAGCCGTTCACCGAGAAGCCCGGTCAGCGGATCCCCGTACCGCGGGCGACGGTCCTGCGCACCGAGCTGGCGCTGCGGGGCGAGCTCGAGCGTGCCCAGGAAGAGGAGCGGCGGGCACGGCTGTCAGAGGAGGCCGACTATCTCATCAGCGCCCGCCTCGGCGGATAGCGTCCGAGTGGCGTCCCTCAGTACACGAGCTTGTACGTGACGTCCTTGGGGACCGGGGACGGAGCGGTGTCCGGGTAGAAGAGCCGGATGGTCGTGAAGCGCTGGACATCGGGGTGTCCGGGCCACGGCTCCGGCTTGCTCAGGGTCACCGTGACCGGGTACGCGTGGAAGCGGCCGGCTGCGCAGTAGGGCTTGCAGTCGTTCACCATGTCGGTGCCGGTGGCCGTCGCCTTCCGCGGTCCCCAGGTGTCCCAGCTGAGCCGGACGAGGCGGTTGTTCCCGTCTCCGCAGGCCAGCAGGTACTCCTCGGGGCGTACCTGGGCCTCGGAGAAGCAGTCCACGACCACGACCGGTTCGGGATCCGGTTCCGGCGCGGCCCGGGTCTGTGCGGAGGCGGGTACGACACCCACCGCGAGGGCCGCAGCCGCGCACAGCAGGGTGGCCGTCCGCACCCTCGCTCGGGGTGCAGGACCGAGTCCGCCGTCTCCTGAAACGTCCACGGGACCCTCCTCGCGTCATCCGTCAGCTGTCGGTGCTGCACCCGTCCCCAGCTTCCCCCATCCGGGCGTACGCCGCACCCGCTGCGGTGCGGGGTGCCGTCTGCCCGGCCGCCGGGCCCCGACCTGAGCGGGTCACCCGGCTCAGGAGACTCCGTACCACTGGCTGGCCCAGCCGGTGTTGATCGTGCTGGTGGACTGCTCGGCGAGGTTCAGCGTGGCCGGCAGGGAGGTCTGGCCGGTCAGGACGGTGCTGTAGCGGAGGTTCGGCGGGGTCAGGCCCGCGTTGACCGAGATCCCGGCGCCCGTGGACTTGAGGGTGAGGGCGTTGGTGGCCCAGTTGCCGTTGAGGAGGAGGGCGACGAAGTACGTGCCGGGGGCGGCGGTGAACGGCTTGGCGAGCGGCAGCGGCTTGGCGATCGCGTCGGTCATCAGCTGCGGCGAGATGTCCGCGGTGGACGCGCGCAGGGCGCCGGTGGCGTCGTACACGCCGAGGTAGCACTGGGAGAGCTGGGCGTTCGGGTCGATGCCGGCCAGCCCCAGCCAGACGTTGGACCAGGTGATCTGCTCGCGCAGCACGATCCGTACGAGGGTGACCCGTCCGCCGACCCCGGCGGCGGACTGGGCGGTGACGTGCCCCGCGTCGTTGGGGTCGCCGGTCCAGGCGAGGAGGTTCTGGTCCTGGGGCCGGGGACCTTCGTACCCGGAGCCGTTGCCCGGCGCGGCGGGAGCAGGAGCGGTCGCCACCGCGCTGCTCGGCTTCTCCTTCGGGCTCCCACCGGGCGAGGTGCAGCCGGCCAGGACGAGCAACGCCGCGAGTGCCGCGGCGATGCCGGTCGAGACGGTGGTGGTACGGGTGCGCATGGTCCCCCCATGTGGTGCGGATGTGCCAAAGGGGCCATGGTCACACGAGCACCCGCCCGCTCCCCGCGCGAGGTCCCGTAGCGGGGCGGACGACGGCCCTGCCGGACGCGTCACCGAGTGAACACCGAGGCGTGCAGGGCCGGGGGGACTACTTCTCGGCAGTGGGCACAGGGGCCGGCCAGAGGTGATCGGGGGTCACGATGGAGGTGACCGCGTTCCCGATCAGGCCGGACAGGTTCTTGCCCTGGTAGTCGATGTCGCTGTTGACGAGGACCACCAGGGTGGCCTTCTTGGCGGGGAGCTGAGCGGCGATGGTCTCGTAGCCGGGCAGCTCCCCGGTGTGGCCGAGCCAGCCGTTGAAGTTGAGGATGCCGAGCCCGTAGGAGGCGCCGGGGACGGACTCGATCGGGAGCGTCCGGAGCCGTTCCGCCTGCGTCTTGGGGGTTAGCAGCCGGCCGTCCGTGAGCGCCGGGGCCCAGGCGTGCAGGTCGTCGAGGTCGGAGATGATCCCGCCGGCGGCCCAGGCCCAGGAGGGGTTCCAGTTCGTGGCGTCGGCGACGGTGCCCTTCGGCGTGAGGTCGGTGTACCCGTGGGCGTGCGGATCGGGCATGGCGCTGTCGGTGGGCAGGGAGGTGTCGTTCAGCTTCAGCGGCGCGAACACGTGCTCCCGCAGGTAGTCGGCGAGGCCCTGCCCGCTGACCTTCTCGATCAGCATCCCGAGCAGGATGGTGTTCGTGTTGCTGTACTGCCACTTGGCGCCGGGCTTGAAGTTCGGGGGATGACTGATGCCGATGTCCACCAGCTGGCGCGGGGTGTACGCGCGGTGCGGATCGGCGCGCAGGTCGGCCAGCCACTGCTTGTCCATCGTGTAGTCGAACAGGCCGCTGCGCATGTCCGCCAGCTGGCGCAGGGTGATGGCGTTCCCGCCCGGGACGCCGGACACGTATTGCGAGATGGGGTCGTCGAGGCCGGCCTTGCCCTGGTCGACGAGCTGGAGGAGGCCGGTGATGGTGAAGGTCTTGGTGACGCTGCCGATCCTCGAGTAGAGGTCGGACTTCATGGGCGTACCGGTCTGCTTGTCCGCGACACCGAAGGACTTCTCGTACACGCCGCGGCCGGGCATCCACAGGCCGATGTTGAGGCCCGGCATGCCGGTCTGCTCCATGACCTTCGTGATCGCCGCGTCCAACTCCTGCACGGTGGCGGGATCGAAGTCCTGCCGTACGGAGGCGGACGCCTCGGGGCCGGTGCCCGCGCACAGGGCGGCCAACAGCAGCGCCACCGCGGCGGGTACGGCCGTCCGGCGGGCCCGGCGGGCCCGGCGAGCTCGGAACGGGCGGTACCTGCCCATGATCGGTCACCTCTGCCCAGGGTCGATCGGACGACGGTCCCCGAGTCCCCGAGCCCCCGAGGCGCTCCCACCATCGTAGGAGCGCCGTACCCACCCTGCGACCGCCGCGGGTGGCGGGCGTTCCGCTACGGCGCGATCGGGAGCCGGCGCTTGTGCTCGGTCTGGCGGTAACGACGGACGATCGTGTCGAAGGCGCGCTCGTCGACGGGCTTGCCCTCCAGGAAGTCGTCGATGTCGTCGTACGTGACACCGAGGGCGTCCTCGTCGGCCTTGCCCGGGTCCAGGGTCTCCAGGTCGGCCGTCGGGGTCTTCCAGACCAGCTCCGCGGGGGCGCCCAGGACGTCGGCCACGGCGCGCACCCGGCGCTTGGTCAGGCCGGTCAGCGGGACCAGGTCGGCCGCGCCGTCGCCGAACTTGGTGAAGAAGCCGGAGACGGCCTCCGCCGCGTGGTCGGTGCCGACGACCAGGCCGTCGTGGGCGCCGGCCACCGCGTACTGGGCGATCATGCGCTGGCGGGCCTTGATGTTGCCCTGCACGAAGTCCTGGTGGTGGGCGTCCCGGAAGACGGTGCCACCGGCGAGGGCGGCCTCCAGTGCGGCGTCGCTGGCGGGCTTGACGTCCACCGTCAGCACCCGGTCCGCGTTGATGAAGCCGAGCGCGAGCTGGGCGTCCTGCTCGTCGGCCTGGACCCCGTACGGCAGCCGCATCGCGTAGAACGTCGCCTCGTGGCCGCTCTCCCGGGCCCGCTCCACGGCGAGCTGGCAGAGCCGCCCGGCCGTGGTGGAGTCCACGCCGCCGCTGATCCCGAGCACCAGGGAGCGCAGGCCGGAGGAGGTGAGCCGGTCCGTCAGGAAGGCCACCCGGCGCTCGATCTCCCGGTGCGCGTCGAAGGTCTCCGACACCTGGAGTTCCCGGGCGATCTCCTGCTGCAGAACGGTGGACGCCGGCCGGCTCACGGCTGCTCCTCGTGGTCGATGGTCGATCGTGGTGCGCTGTCCCGCCGACCCTAGTCGAAGCGTTCGGCCCGCCGTCAGTCGGCTGCCGCGTCGGCCTCCGGCCCGTACGGGCCGGAGGCCACCCGTACGAAAGGAGGGCGCCCCGTCACGGTCCGCCTGCCGGAGCGGATCATGCCCGATCATTCGCTGCACACCGAACTCTTGAGGCATCCTGGGGAGCATGAATGCATTGCATCCCGAGACGCCGGCCGACGGTGTCGCCCCCGCGGCGCGCCTCGCCGCCTTCGCCGCAGCCCTGGCCGACGAGACCCGGGCCGCCATCTGCATGACGCTGCTCGAGGGACGCGCCTGGACCGCGGGAGAGCTGGCCCGGATCACCGCGGTCGCGCCGTCGACCGTCAGCGGCCATCTGACGCGCCTGCTCGATGCGGGCCTCTGTGTCACCGAGCGGCAGGGCCGCCACAGCTACGTGCGGATCGCCGACGCCGCGACGGCCCGCCTCGTCGACGAGCTGGCCTCGTACGCGATCCCCGACCGGGACGCGGCGCACGCGGTACCCGTGGTGGCCGCGCCCGACCCGTTGGCCCGCGCCCGGACCTGCTACGACCATTTCGCGGGGCGGCTCGGGATGGCCGTGACCGACGCCATGGAGCAGCGCGGGCTGCTCCGTACGGACGGGGTCTTCGAGCTGACGGAGGCCGGGCGCGAGTGGTGTGCCCGGGCCGGGGTCAGCCTCGACCGTGAGGGGCGCAGGCCGCCGGCGAGCTCCTGCCTGGACTGGACCGAGCGGCGCCGCCACCTGGGGGGCCTGGCCGGGGCGCGGCTGTGCGCGAGGGCGCTCGACGAGGAGTGGGTGGTGCGGCCGGCGGCAGGCGGGCGGGGGCTGGAGGTGACCGACGCCGGGGAACGGGCCTTCGGTGACCTGTTGGGGATCGGCCCGGAGGCCTGGAACTGAGTCGAAGCGTCCCGCCCGCAACATTTCGGTGGACACCGAAGTGTTGCGCTCGTAGGGTGGGGTTCATGACCTTCCGCCTGCGCTCGATTCCGCCCGGTCTCCTCACGGTCGCCGCCGTCTCGTTCACCGTGTTGGCCTGGGCTTCGGCCTTCGTGTCCATCCGCAGCGCGGGCGACGCGTACTCACCGGGGGCCCTGGCCCTCGGCAGGCTGCTGGCCGCCTCGGTGGTGCTCGCCGCCCTGCTCCTGATCCGCCGCCAAGGCCTGCCGCCGCGCGGAGCCCGGCGCGGAATCCTGGTGTCCGGGCTGGTGTGGTTCGGCGGCTACACGGTCGCGCTGAACTGGGGCGAACGGCTGGTCGACGCGGGTACGGCCGCCCTCCTCGTCAACACCGGGCCCATCCTCATGGCCCTGCTCGCGGCCCGCCTGCTCGGCGAGGCGCTGCCGCCGCGGCTGCTGGCCGGCATGGCCGTCTCCTTCGTCGGGGCGGTGGTCGTCGGCCTCTCCATGTCGTCCGGTGGCGACGGCTCGACCTCGGTGCTCGGCGTCGTCCTGTGCCTGCTCGCGGCGGTGGCCTACGCGAGCGGCGTCATCGCGCAGAAGCCCGCGCTGTCCTTCGGGACGCCCCTGCAGATCACCGCCTACAGCTGCCTGACCGGAACCGCGGCCTGCCTGCCCTTCACGGGGCAGCTGGTCGCGGAACTGCCGAAGGCGCCGGTGTCCGCGACGCTCAACATGGTCTACCTGGGCGTCGTGCCGACCGCCCTCGCCTTCACCACGTGGACCTACGCCCTGGCGCGCATGCCCGCCGGGAAGCTGGGCGCGACGACGTACGCCGTCCCGGCCATCGTCGTCCTGCTGAGCTGGGCCCTCCTGGGCGAGGTCCCCGCCTGGCTGACCCTGCTCGGCGGGATGCTGTGCCTGGCCGGCGTGGCGGTGTCCCGCTACCGGCCGCGTACCCCGGCGGACGCCGCGGCCGGCGTGCGGACCTCCGGCGCCCGGTGACGTCCGGGACGGCGAAGGACCGCGCGCGCCGGACGGTCTAGTTCGTGGAGCTGTTCTCCTCCAGAGGTACCGTCAGGCCGATGCCCTCGGCCGCCACGGCGATGGCGAAGTCGAAGTACGCGGACTCGTCCCGGACGCTGTCATGGGTACGGCTGAAGACCTGGAACACCAGCAGCCCGATCAGATTGCTCCACAGCACGATGCCGCGCTCGATGAGGTCCGAGAAAGGGGCCTCGGGCACACCGCCGAAGAGTTGCACGGCCTCCGGGCGGAGCAGCGGCGGCCCGGGCACCGCCCGCCGGGGCGGGGTCAGTTCACCGGCCGCCAGTGCCGAACGCACGATGCCGGCCAGCACGGCGGGGGTGCGCGAGGCGGCCGGGACGGTGTCCTGCGGGGCGTGGTAGCCCGGGACGGGGGAGCCGTAGATCAGCGTGAACTCGGCGGAGTGGTCGAAGGACCACTGCCGCAGTGCGCGGGTCACCGCGAGGAGCCGCGCGCCGGCCGTCGCACCGGCGGCGCCGGCGGCCTGGTCGGCCTGCTCCATCGCGGCGGCGGAGTCGTTGTAGGCGTCGATGACCAATGCGGTCAGCAGGTCGTCCCGGTGCGGGAAAGCGTCCGCCACGTCGCTGACGGCAAGACCGCTGCCCTCGGCAACGGCATCCAGTGACAGCCCTGAAGTGCCCAGTTTCACCAGCAGTTGGCGCGCGGTGGCCTTGATGACCGCCGACTGGGGGGAGTTGTCATCGGTAGCGTTTACGGAAAGATCCATGGCCAAACCGTACCTGTCGGCCACCGCGCTACGGCTCCGGACGGGACAGGTCGGGTGCGCGGGCGCGTGCGGCCTCCGGGGTCGTCTCGTCGATCGAGTCCAGCTGCGCGGGGGAGGGGCGCAGGCCCAACGCCCCGCAATTCTCGTCCAGATGGGCGCGACGGCACCGCGGCCGAGCGGCGAGTACGCCACCAGCGCGACGCCGAGCTCCCGCGCCGCAGGCAGGATCTCCCGGTCCGAGCCGCGCGTCCACAGGGAGTTCTCACTCTGCTGCGCGGCGATCGGCGCGGTCGCATGCGCCCTGCGCAGGGTGTCGGCGCTCACCTCCGACCGGCCGATGTGGCGCAGCTTCCCCTCGCAGACCAGCCGGCTCAGGGCGCCGACGGTGTCTTCGACGGGGAACGTCGGGGTCTCGGCGGTGGAGGTCGTGCAGATCGATGTGGTCGACGTTCAGGCGTTGCAGTGGTGCTTCGCAGGCGCGCTTGGCGTAGGCCGGGCTCGGGTCGACCCGCCGCGCCCGCGGGCCCTCGCCTCGTCTCTCCTGATGCGGGAGGAGTGCGGCCGCAGTCCAGGCTCCGCCGTGCTCGCGATGTCGCGGCGATCATGCTTCCGGCCCGCCTGGCTCACGGTGGCGCCGCTCCGGAGGTGCGGGAGGGTACCCGCACGAAGGAGCCGGCATCCGGGCCGGCTGGCCGATCGGGGCCGGAGGGACAGGATGCGTTTGCATAGACATGCGTTTAAGTGCATACTCTTCCCATGTCTAAGGTTCTCACCTCCCTGCCCACCGGCGAGCGCGTCGGCATCGCCTTCTCGGGCGGCCTCGACACCTCCGTCGCGGTCGCGTGGATGCGCGACAAGGGTGCCGTCCCGTGCACCTACACCGCCGACATCGGCCAGTACGACGAGCCCGACATCGCGTCGGTGCCCGGTCGTGCGAAGACCTACGGTGCCGAGATCGCGCGCCTGGTCGACTGCCGGGCGGCGCTGGTCGAGGAGGGCCTGGCCGCACTCGCCTGCGGCGCGTTCCACATCCGCTCGGGCGGCCGTGCGTACTTCAACACCACGCCGCTCGGCCGCGCCGTGACCGGCACCCTGCTGGTCCGGGCGATGCTCGAGGACGACGTCCAGATCTGGGGCGACGGCTCGACGTTCAAGGGCAACGACATCGAGCGGTTCTACCGCTACGGCCTGCTCGCCAACCCCCACCTGCGCATCTACAAGCCGTGGCTCGACGCCGACTTCGTCACCGAGCTCGGCGGCCGCAAGGAGATGTCGGAGTGGCTGGTCACCCACGGCCTGCCGTACCGCGACAGCACCGAGAAGGCGTACTCGACCGACGCCAACATCTGGGGCGCCACCCACGAGGCCAAGACGCTGGAGCACCTCGACACCGGCGTGGAGACCGTGCAGCCGATCATGGGCGTGCGGTTCTGGGACCCGTCGGTCGAGATCGTCGCCGAGGACGTGACCATCGGCTTCGACCAGGGCCGTCCGGTGACGATCAACGGCAAGGAGTTCCACTCCCCGGTCGACCTGGTGATGGAGGCCAACGCCATCGGCGGCCGCCACGGCATGGGCATGTCCGACCAGATCGAGAACCGGATCATCGAGGCGAAGAGCCGCGGCATCTACGAGGCGCCCGGCATGGCGCTCCTGCACGCCGCGTACGAGCGCCTCGTCAACGCGATCCACAACGAGGACACCCTCGCGCACTACCACAACGAGGGACGGCGCCTCGGCCGGCTGATGTACGAGGGCCGCTGGCTGGACCCGCAGGCCCTGATGGTCCGCGAGTCGCTGCAGCGCTGGGTCGGCTCGGCGGTCACCGGTGAGGTGACGCTGCGGCTGCGGCGCGGTGAGGACTACTCGATCCTGAACACCACCGGCCCGGCCTTCAGCTACCACCCGGACAAGCTGTCGATGGAGCGCACCGAGGACTCGGCGTTCGGCCCGGTGGACCGGATCGGGCAGCTCACCATGCGCAACCTCGACATCGCCGACTCGCGCGCCCGGCTCGAGCAGTACGCCGGCCTCGGCATCGTCGGCACCGCCCACCCCGAGCTGGTCGGCGCCGCGCAGGCGGCGGCGACCGGGCTGATCGGGGCCATGCCCGAGGGCGGCGCCGAGGCCATCGCCTCCCGCGGCGAGGTCTCCGCCGAGGACGAGCTGCTGGACCGCGCCGCGATGGAGTCCGGCACCGACTGACCGGTTGCTGCCCAGTTGCCCGGTTGCCGGATCGGCCGACCGGCCTGCTGTACAGAACGAGCCGCCCCCGACGCCGCGTCGGGGGCGGCTCGTTCTGCGTGGGACGGCATAGGATGCCCCGCATGCCGGACGTCTCTCCCCGCCCCGAGCCGTTCACCCCGAAGACCGCCCCCGCGGCGATCGAGGACCTCCGCGCGCGGCTGCGCGCGACGCGCTGGCCCGACATGCCCGAGGGCGCCGGCTGGTCGCTCGGGACCGACCTCGGCTACCTGCGCGAGCTCGTCGCCCACTGGGCGGACGGCTTCGACTGGCCGGCGCAGGAGGCGGAGCTGGCCCGGTTCCCCCGCTTCCGCGTCCCGCTCGGCGGCCTCGGGATCCACTTCGCGCACGTCCGGGCCACCGCGCCGGCCGGGCCCGTGCTGCCGCTCGTACTCAGCCACGGCTGGCCGGACTCGTTCTGGCGGTACTCGAAGGTCATCCCGCTCCTCACCGACCCGGCCGCACACGGCGCCGATCCCGCCGACGCGTTCGACGTGGTCGTCCCCGACATTCCGGGCTTCGGGTACTCCGACCGTCCCACCGGCCCACCCCTCGACACCATCGCCGTGGCCGGGCTGTGGGCCGAGCTGATGGGGGTGCTCGGCTACGAGCGGTTCGGTGCGGCGGGCGGGGACCTCGGCAGCCACGTGAGCCGGTTCCTCGCGCTCGACCATCCCGAGCGGGTCGTGGCCGTCCACCGTACGGACGCGGGCCTGCCGCTCTTCACCGGCGACCCGGCGGAACTCGCGCCCGAGGAGCGCGCCTGGATGGAGGGCGTCGCGGCCTGGGGTGCGACCGAGGGCGCGTACGTCGCCATGCAGCGTACGAAACCCCAGACCGCCGCCTTCGGGCTCACCGACTCGCCGGCCGGGCTCGCCGCGTGGATCGTCGAGAAGCTCCGGGCGTGGAGCGACTGCGACGGCGACATCGAGCGGCGCTTCACGAAGGACGAGATCCTCACCAACGTGACGCTCTACTGGCTCACGGGGACGATCGGCTCGTCCATGCGCATGTACCACGCGAATGCCGCGATCCCACTCGCCCAGCACGCCCGCCGGGTCGAAGTGCCCTCCGGCTTCTCGATCTTCGGCGGCGACGTGGTCCGCCCGCCGCGGGCGTGGCTGGAGCGTACGGCGAACGTCGTGTACGCGACCGAGCCACCGCGCGGCGGGCACTTCGCACCGTTCGAGGAGCCCGAGCTCTACGCGGCGGAACTGCGTGAGTTCTTCCGCCCTTACCGGGCGGCAGCGGCCGGCTGAAGTCGCCGGCGCCCGGGCGTGGTCGTTCGTGACCAAAGGGTGCCCCTCCGTACAACGCGCATGTCATGATGCTGAGTTGTGGCTGAGGGGGAGGCTATGGCGAATACGGCTATCCGCGTGCGCCTGACGCAGGGCGCCAGCGAGAGCGACGTCGCGGCGCTGAAGGCATGGCTCGAGCGGGAGCGCAAGCTCGAAGCGCGCAGGGACAGCGGCGAACTGGAGATCCACGAGCGCGCGGGGACGGAGGACGGGTCCACCAGCCCGATGGGGACAGGGATGGACATCGTCCTGGTGCTGGTCGGAGCGGGCGCCTCCACCTTGTTCGACGAAGTGTTCGCGCAGGTCATGAGCGGGGTCCGTGCATGGCGGGAGAACCGCCGTTCCGTCGAACGCGGGGAGCCCCCAGAGGTCGAGGTCGCGCCGGAGAGCGACGGGAGATAGCCCGGTGACGCGCTTCGACCCGCGTGGGAAAGTGAACCGGGCGCTGCTCGTCGGAGTCCCCGAATACGACTTCAAGCAGCCCGAGCACCCCTTCGGAGTGTCGGGCGACCTCGGCGCGGTCGAGCACAACCTCGCCGCACTGGAGCGGGCTCTCCGCGGGGGCGGGATGTTCGCCGAGGACGGGATCACCGTCACCCGGCCGGGCACCGTGGACGAGTTCGACCGGCAGTTGGACACCGCGGTGGGGGAGGCCGAGGGGCTGCTCCTGCTCTACTTCTCCGGCCACGGCGCCGTGCCCAGTACGGGGGACGAGCTCTGGCTGCTGATGCGGCGGGCGACGATCGTCCCGGGCGACGAGTCCGTGTTCCTCGGCGCCGCGCCCTGGAAGGGCGTCCTCACCGTACTGTCCCGCGCCCGGGCGGAGCAGGTGGTCGTCATCCTCGACTGCTGCTACGCGGGCAACGCCTCGGCGGCGTGGAACGCGCTCGGCACCGCCCAGCGACAGCGGACCTCGCTGCTGATGAGCGTCCAGGCCAACAACCGCATCGACGCGGGTGACGAGAACTCACCCACGCCCTTCACCGGTCAACTCGTGCGTTTCCTGCGCGACGGCCTCTCCGAACAGGGCGGCGAAGTCGGCTTCGTTGAACTGGCCCAAGAACTGTGGGCCCACATGTCCGTGCACCACACGACGCTGCGCGGGCCCACCGAGCGGTGGGAGCCGCAGAGCCGCGCGGCCGCCTCGGGCGCCGACGTACTGCTCGCAGCCCCTCCGGACCGCTCGCGTAACGCGCCGCCCTCGCCGAAGCCCGTCTCCGCAACGGGCGGGTCCGACGGCCGGCCGTCTTCGCCGCAATCGCCGGGCCCCGGCCCCGGCCCTACCCCCAGACCAGGAGTGCTGGGCAGGCTCCGCCCCCTCTCCGGCCGGAGGCTCGCGGCCGCGATCGGCGTGCCCGCCGCGATCGCCGGACTCGTCGCCACCGGCATCGCCGCGCTCGACGGAGGGGACGGAGCCCCCTGCAAGCCGCCGCTCGAACTCCGGCTGCTCACCGATCCCGACCTCGAGCCCACCGTCCGCAAGGCCGCGGAGGCGTACCTGACGTCGGCGGAGAACGAGTCGGACGGCGGGTGCAGGCACACGGGCATCACCGTCTACAGCGCCGGAGCCGCTGCGGCCGTCGCCGCGTTCAACCGGCAGTCCGACCCGTGGCAGCGGCCGGTGGCCGACGACACCAACCCGCAGCGCGACATCGGCCCACAGCCGGACATCTGGATCCCGGGCTCGTCCTCGAGCGTCGACCGGGCCCGTACGGCGTCCAGCGAGCGGACCTACGTCGCGCTGGAGGCAGATCCCGAGCCCTTCGCGTACTCGCCGATCGTGCTCGCCGTACCGCAGGACCCGGCGGCGGAGGCGGTCGCCGACCGGGTCGGTCCTCTCACAGCCCTGACGGAGGCGCTCCGGAAACGCGAGCCCAAGTCCGAAATACGGCGTACGGACCCGGAGAACACCGACGCCGGCCTGCTCGCGACCGTCGGCCTGTACGGCGCGGGAGCGCAGGATCCGGCTGCCGCCGAACACGGCGTGGCAGAGCCGGGACCGCCCTCGCGCACCGGCGGGGACCTCCTGTGCACCCTGCCCGACGACGGCGCCGCGGACAAGATCACCACCGCTCTGGTACCCGAGTTCCTGCTCAGAACCGGAGTGGGCTGCGACAGTACGACCCGTGTCCGCCGGATGGCCGAGTACCCCGTCGACGTCCCGGGCCTCACCCCGACGTTCGTACGGGTGCGCTGGCTGGGGCCCGAACCCGAACGGGACAAGGAGGCGCGGGACAACGCCGCGGAGCGGTTCCACGCGTGGCTGACCGGCAAGGGGGCGGCCACGAAGAACGGAGCGAAGACCTCGGGGTCCGCCGTCCGAGGCGGACTCGCCGTATTCGGGAGCGACGGCTTCCGCAGTGCATCGGGTCCTCGCCGGCCCCTCGGCAACGGCGCCGAAGCGTCCGCCGACACCGGTGTCGTCTTCAGCGACTTCGGAGCCCTGGACGACCCCGGCCCGCTCACCGGCCCCGCCCTTCCGCCCGCGATGACCGCGGCGCTGAAGGGCTATCGGGGAGCCAACGGGCCGGGCCGGGTGCTCTTCCTGCTCGACTCGTCCGGGTCCATGGGCAGCCTCTGGGAGGGCCCCGGCGGCGCCCCCGGCATCATCTCCCAGTCCCTCGCCGGGCTCGGAGAGCTGGACGAGTACGGGGTCTGGGCGGTTGCCACCGAGCCGGGCGGCTCCCGCGTGTACAGCGAAGTACTGTCGTTCGGCAAACAAGTGCGCGGCGCGGCCCAGCAGACCATCGCCGCCAAAGCCCAGGTCAAGGACCTGGAAGCCGATCCGGGCAAGGCGCTGGTCGCGGCCCTGGACTTCATGAGGCAGCGCGGAACCGACGACCGCGGTCCGCAACTGATCGTCTACATCACGGACGACGAGGACAACAACCGGCTGGCCGAGGGCGGCCGGCTCAGCACTCTGCTCCTGTCCGCGCGGACGGGGAGGAGGATCCCGGTGGTCATGGCCTCCCTGGACAGCGGCGGCTGCGACAAGGGCAAACCGGACGCGGCCATCTCCGAGGCGAGCGGCGGCCGCTGCCTGGACACCAAGAGCGATCTCGTCGCGCGGCTGCGGGACGAGGTCGCGAGGACCGGAACGGGGGATCAAGGATGAGGCACGGGCCCGCAGGGCGCGCCGCGGCCTTATTGCTCCTCGCCGTGCTGCTCGCCGCAGGGTGCGACGCCGGCGGAACCGGCGGAACCGGCGGAACCGGCGGCGGGCAGAGCGGCGCTGCGGGCGCCGCCGACCGGCCGGGCGACATCGTGCTGGCCAGCGGCCGGGACGTGACCGGCAAGGGCGGCATCCGCCAGCAGTTGATCGAGGAGTGGAACCGGGAGCAGGAGGGCAAGGGTTCCGGCCACCGGGCCCGCCTGGTCGAGCTGCCCGGCTCGGCGGACCAGCAGCGCAGCCAGCTGCTCGGCGCACTGCAGTCCGGCAGCGCCGAGTACGACGTGGTCAACCTCGACGTGACCTGGGTGCCGGAGTTCGCCGCCGCGGGTCTCGTCCAGCAGCTTCCCGACAAGCTGGTCGACTCCGACGTCATCAAGTCCGTCGCCGCCACCGCCCGCTGGGGGGACAAGCTCTACGCGGTCCCCTTCAACAGTGACGTCGGTCTGCTGTTCTACCGCCGCGACTACCTGCAGAGCGCGGGTGTCACGGAGACCGACCTGAGCAAGGGCACCGGCGGCTGGCCCGCCGTCCAGCAGCTGATCCGCGCCCTGGACGCGGCGCGCAAGAAACTGCCCGAGGCCTACGAGAAGGGCTGGACCTCGCAGCTCGACGCGTCGTACGAGGGGCTCACCGTCAACGGCATCGAGGCCTTCGCCTCCGCTTCAGCCTCCGACGGCTTCACCCTCACCGACAAGGAAGGCCGCTACGCCGGTTCCGTGGACGACCTGAAGGCGGGGCTGGACGAGCTGCGCAATCGCACCGAGGCGGCCTACACCCTCCCGGCTTCCGCCCAGTCCGACGAGGCGGACACGCTCACCGACTTCGCGGCCGGCCGTACCGGCTTCCTCCGCCACTGGCCGTACGCCTACCGCACGCTCCACCAGTCCCTGCCCGAACAGAATCTCGGCGTGGCCCCGCTGCCCGGCCGGGCGGTACTGGGCGGCCAGAACCTGGCCGTGGCCACGGGGTCGCAGCGGAGCGTCGCAGCCAGGCAGCTCGTCGAGTTCCTCACCAGCAGGGAGAACGAACGCTGCCTGCTCGACGCGGGGTTCGCGGCCACCAGGATCTCCGCGTACGTGGACGACAAGCTGAAGTGCGAGGCGGCGAAGTCACCCGGCCAGGCCACCGCGGCCCCGACGAGCGAGCGCACCGACCACATGCCACGGGACGTGTACGGCCGTCCGGAATACGCGCGCGGCACCCTGCTGCCCGCACTGGAGAACGCCGTCCAGCGGCCGCGCACCCCGCTCTACGGCGCCTTCAGCCAGACGTTCGCCGCCCAACTGGCCCGGCTCCAGGGCGACAAGCCGCCTTCCGACGAGCAACTCGCCAAGGCCCTGCACGAAGGCCTGAAGAAGGCCCTGCCCCGGGGGTGATCCCGTACAGTCAGCCGACGCGGTCCGGACGGGCACTGCGGAAGGTGCGTCGATAGGTGTCCGGGGGCACGCCGACCGTGCGGTTGAAGTGGCGCCGCAGGGTGGCGTCCGTACCCATGCCGGTGGCTGCGGCGATCGCGCCGATGGTGTCGTCGGTGGTTTCGAGGAGCTCCTGGGCGCGGTGGATGCGTTGCGTCAGCAGCCAGCGCAGGGGAGTGGTGCCGGCGATGTCCGTGAAGACCCGCGCCAGGTGGCGTGAGCTCATGTTCGCCCGGCGCGCCAGGTCCTCCACGGTGAGCGGCTGGTCGAGGCGCTCCATCGCCCACGCCAGCAGTGCGCCGAGGGGGTGGTCGGGGCGCTCGGGCAGCGGGGTGGTGACGAACTGGGCCTGGCCCCCGGCCCGATGGGGCGGGACGACGAGGCGGCGCGCGACCTCGTTGGCGACGGCCGAGCCGTGGTCGAGGCGCACCAGGTGCAGGCACAGGTCCATCGCGGCGGCCTTGCCGGCCGAGGTCAGCACGGCGCCGTGGTCCACGTAGAGCACGTCCGGATCGACCTCCACCTCGGGGTACCTCTCGGCCAGCGCGGCGGCGTGCAGCCAGTGCGTGGTCGCGCGGCGCCCGTCCAGCAAACCCGCGGCGGCCAGTACGAACGCGCCCGTGCACAGGGAAGCCACCCGGGCGCCCGCCTCGTGTGCGGCGCGCACGGCATCGACCAGTTCGGCGGGCGGGTCCGCGTCCAGATCGGCGCACGCCGGGACGATCACGGTGTCCGCATGCACGAGCCGGTCGAGTCCCGCGTCGGGCTCGAGCCGGAAGCGGTCGCCGACCGGTACGGTGCCCGGGGCGCACACGGTGAACTCGTACCAGGGATCGACGAGGTCCGAGCGGTCGACCCCGAACACGTCGCAGGCGGCGGCGAGTTCGAAGTGCGGCACTCCGGATGTGACGGCCAGCGCGACAAGGCTCATGTCCGAAAGTGTACGGGGTGTGGCGTTGCCGCCACTGCCGGCCGCCCGGCCGCCGGAGGCACGATGGCATCCGGTGATCATTCGCGCACGAGCAAGAGAAGCGCGAGCGCACGAGACGGGGGAACCTCATGGGAACGAGTCGAGCGGCAGCGGTAACGGTGTTCGGCGCCTACGGGCACACCGGACGCTTCGTCGTGTCCGAACTGCTGGAACGGGGGCTGACCCCGATCCTTTCCGGCCGCGACCCCGGCAAACTGCGGGCGCTGGCCGACGACTTTCCCGGGCTCGACGTCCGGCCGGCCTCGGCCGACGATCCGGCGTCGCTCGACCGCGCACTGGACGGCGCCGCAGCCGTGATCAACTGCGCCGGTCCCTTCGCCGTGACGGCCGCGCCGGTCATCGAGGCGGCGCTGCGCGCACGGATCGCCTACCTGGACGTCGCGGGGGAGGTGGAGGCCGTCGCCGATACGTTCGCGCACTTCGCGGACCGGGCCCGCGACGCCGGGATCGTGCTCGTTCCCGCGATGGCGTTCTACGGGGGCCTCGGCGACCTGCTCGCCACCGCCGCGCTGGGCGACGCCCCGGCGGCCGACGAGGTGCACCTCGCGTTCGCCCTGAGCAGCTGGCGGCCCACGGCCGGGACGCGCGGGTCCGGCCAGGTCTCGCGCAGCCGGCGCGAGGGCCGGCGGCTCGTCTACGCGAAGGGCCGCCTGGAGCTGCGTACCGACGAGGCGCCCACGGGCCGGTGGACGTTCCCCGCTCCGGTCGGGGACCGGCCCGTGATCGGCGAGTTCACCACCACCGACAGCGTGACCATCGCACACCACCTGTCCGCCCCGGACATCCACACCTGCATGACGCTCGAGGCCGTCAAGGACGTACTGGCCCCGGACGCCGAACCTCCGGAGCCGGTCGACGAGCGGGGGCGCTCGGCGCAGACCTTCCTCGTCGACGTCGTCGTCCGTGCGGGCGGCACCCGGCGCCGTGCGGTGGCCCGCGGGCAGGACATCTACGCCGTCAGCGCGCCTCTCGTCGTGGAAGCGGTCAGCCGCATCCTCGCAGGACAGGCCGGGACGGTCGGGGTGGTCGCGCCCGGCGAGATCTTCGACGCGCACGCGTTCCTGCGCTCACTGGCCCCGCACCACCTCTCGTACGAGCTCGGTCCGGCCGACTGACTGCCGGTCAGCCGGAGTCCTGCCGGATCCTTCGCGGACCGGCTTCGCTCAGCCGTGCCATTGCCGATCGTGGAGCTGGTGGGCCTCGGTCAGCCCGTCGCGGAAGAACCGCTCGTAGTAGGCGGTCTCGACGTGATGGGCCTGCAGCCAGACCCCGGGGACGTGGATCGTGTCGCAGTGTGCGGGGAACCGCCCGTGGGTCTCGTAGATGTACGTGCAGATGTCGCGCGTGCAGGCGATGACATCGGCCGAGTAGTTGCTGGCCTCGCGCAGGTACTGGGCGCCGAACTCGCCCCGGTAGATGCGCTCGAACAAGCCCTCGTCGGTGTAGATGCCCCGCGGGCCGAACTTGTCCGCCACGACTGCGTCGACCGCGTCGTTCATGGTGGCGTAGTTCGGCGGGCACATCGCCTTGATCAGGTGCTCCCCGTTGTGGCGCAGGCCGACGGTGGTCGCCCGCAGCGTGGAGTAGCGCGGGAGCGGCACCTGCCAGCGCAGGAGGTCGGCCGGCCGCCAGCGGGGCGTGGTCCAGTCGAAGCCGAGCATCGGACCGTACGTGGGGCGGAACTTCGGGTCGCCCAGCAGGATCGGCGGGGCGAGCGAGGCATGGATCCATGCCCCGAGCCCCATGGCGTCGGCGGTGAGCATGATGTTCTGCAGCAGCAGGTCGGCCTCGATCTGCGTGCGCATCGCCCAGATCGCGCCCAGCGGGAGTTTGATGTCCTTGTTCAGGAACCCCGACTTCACCCACTTGCCCACGCCCGCCGAGCGGTAGAGGTTCCGGTCGTCGACGATGGCCGGTCGTGCGCCCTCGGGTTGCGTGAGCAGGTACATCATGCCGTTGATGTACTGCCGCGACAGGTCCACCACCGGGAACAGGACGGTGGTGCCCGGCAGGTTCGAGAGGAACCTGTTGGAGTCGAGGTAGGCGGGGAAGTCGCGCTTCCCGTCCGGTACGTCGATGCGGTGGTCGAGCAGCTGCACCTTCGCCTCGGCGGCGCGCGAGCACAGGGTCTCCGCGTCGAAGGTCGCCTGCGAGCCATCGGCGGGGGGAGGCAGCTTGCGCAGGAAGTAGGTGCCGGTGTCGTTGATCAGGAAGAAGTGGGTGCCCTGCGCGTTGTCGGGGCTGCCCGCGGTCCGTCCGGCCATGTTGAGGTTCGGCTTGGCCATGATCGGCTTGCCGTTGCGGGGATCGGCGAAGGGGCGGTCCGGCATGGTGAGGCCGGTGCACCCCGTCATGGAGATGAGGACCGCTTCCTCGAGCTCCGTGAGCGGGGCGCGCGCCTCGGTGGAGGACCAGCTCATCGAGCCGGCTTCGACGGAGCTCCCGCGGCTGACCCGGTGGGTGCGGCGGCGCCAGATCGACGTGATCAGCGGGCGGTTCAGCAGGGCGTCGAGCCCGGTGTGGCGGTGTGTGTTCGTCAGGTCTGTCATGCTCCTGCCCCTTCCGGTGGCAGCCGAGCCGGCCGGCGGTCAGTCGCGCAGACGTGCTTCGATGGTCTCGACGAGACCGGCGATGACGCCGTCGGGCGAGGGGCTGTAGTGCGGGACGGCCCAGCGGGTGATCCTGGCGTCGATGACGGTGGGCCGGCCGGAGGCCAGCGCCGCGCGGAACGCCTTCTCGAACTCCTCCAGCGTCTCGACGCGATAGCCGTCGGCGCCGCACGCCTGCGCGTAGGCGGCGAAGTCCGGGTTCTGGAACTCGACCAGCCCCGTCTCTCCGTAGGTGGTGAGCTGGAAGAGTTTGATCAGCTTGAACTCCCGGTCGTCGAAGATGACCCAGATGACGGGGATCTCGTTCTCGACGGCCGTCATCAGCTCGAATCCGGACAGCGAGTAGCACCCGTCGCCGCAGCCGACGACGACCGTCCGCTCCGGGTGCGCGACCTTCAGGCCGATGGCGCCGTTGACATGGCCGGCCATCGGTCCGAACGAACCGGCCTTGCGGAAGTGCTGCCCCTCTTCGAGCTCCACGTAGTAGCCGAGCCAGGCCAGGTGCGCGCCCGCGTCGGCGAGCAGGACGGCTTGTGGCGGCAGCATCCGGCCGATCGCCTGGGCGAGCTCCCCGGGGTGGATGTGCCCCGTCAGGTGGGTGATGTGCCGGGCCTCGTAGTCCCGGCCGTCGACTTCGGCCCGCGGGACCTCGCCGACCTTCCCCTCCAAGGCCTCGACGAGCGCCGCCACCGCCAGGCGCGCGTCGGACAGCAGCGCGTGGTCGGGCCGGTAGGCCTTGTGGAACTCGGCCTCGGAGATGTTCACATGGATGAGCACCTTGTTCTCGAAGAGGTCTTCGCGGTAGTTGAACGTGGCGTGCTGGTTGAGGGAGTTGCCGATGCACAGCACGACGTCCGCCTCGCGGAAGGCCTTCCACGCACTCGAGTGGCCGCTGTCGGCGAAGACGCCCACCGAGAGCGGATGCCCCTCGGACACGATGCCCTTGCCGTCCAGCGTGGTCAGCAGCGGAATCTGGAACCGCTCGATCAGCCGTTTGACCTCCGCTCCCGCTCCGCTGCGGACGGCGCCGAAGCCGACGAGCGCCACGATCCGCTTCCGCCCGGTGAGGGCGTCCGCCAGTACCGAGGCGATCTCCTCCACGCGGGCCGGATCGGGCACGACCGGTTTGACGTCGAGCCGGACGTGCCGGAAGTCCGTGACCTCGATGCCGTGCTCGGTGAGGTTCTCGGGTACGTGGATGTGGACCGGCCCCGGTCGCCCCTCGAACGCGGTGTTGACCGCTTCCTCGAGGACGTCGCACGTGTCGGCGGGATCCGTGAGCAGGAAGGACTTCTTCGTCGTGGCCGCGAACATGGCCCGCGAGTCGGGCGTGCGGTTCAGTCCGGAGGTCTCGTTGAGAGAACCCCATCCCTGCCACTTCATCGACGCGTATCCGGAGACGGCGAGGACCGGGTAGGAGTCGGACATCGCCACGGCCAGCCCGGAGAACAGGTTGAACGCACCGGGCCCGGCCGTCGCGAAACAGAAGCCCAGCCGGTTCGTGTACATCGCGTAACCGCAGGCCATGAAGGACGCGGCCTGCTCGTGCCGCGTGATGATCGGCCGGATCTGCTGCGAATGCTTCAGCGCCAGCATCAGGCCGGCGGCGTTCTCGCCGGCGCCGCCGAATGCGGCCTGGACCCCGATGCCTTCCAGCCCCTTGACGATGGCCTCGTAGACTCTCATCGGCACTCCCTCGTCCGTGCCCTGCCGCATGGGGCCGAGGACGACGATCCGATGCCGTGCTGTGCCGTCATCCTGCATGTCAGTCTCCCCGCGCAGACCCGTTCGGGCTGATCGCACGGGTCCGTTCGGGTGAACAGGCCCGTGAGCGGGAACGCAGCGCGACGGTCGGCCCGCGACCGCGATGTACCCGTCTGCATTGCTCCGCGCGACGTAGCCCCGCCGGTGGGTCAAAGTTGCTGCGTGTGACGAAGATGCCCGCGGCCACCGTCATGGGCAGCCGTTCTAAGGGGCACAGATGCACGAGATCGGGCAGTACGAGCGCTACGTGGGCGGCGACCCCGAAGCGGAACGGCTCGTCTTCGAGCGGCTCGCCCGTGAGCTCATGCGGGTCCAGCTCAAGGCCAGGAAGCGCAGCGGCGCGGCGGGCATCGAGCGGGCCTTCCACGCGAAGGCCGTCCTCGGCGTGGAGAACGCCCGGCTGGAGTTCGTCCGGGACCTGCCCGAGGACCTGCGGACCGGCTTCGCGCGTCCTGCGGCCGCATACCCGGTCACCGTCAGGCTGTCCAACGCGAACGGCGCCCGCATGCCCGACCACGCCCCCGACCTGCGGGGAGCGGCCCTGCGCATCGAGGTGGGGCCGGACGAGGCCCACGACCTCCTCATGACGAGCTTCCCGGTCTCCCATGCGCGCAACGCACGCGAGTTCGTCGAATTCGCCAAAGCCATGGCAGGTGCCGATACGACGCTCCGCAAGGCGTCCGCACTGTTCCTCACCCTGCCCCTCGCGGTCGGCTGGTCCACGGCCGCGCGCATGCGGCGCAACGTACGCGCCGGAACCAGCCGCACCGTACGCAGCCTGGCGCTGGAGACGTACTGGAGCCGCGGGGCCATCCTGTGGGGCGATCAGGGACCCGTGCGCTACCAGTTGCGCCCCGCCTCGAACGCGTCACCGGCCCCGAGCCCCTCCCGTACCGACCCCGACCACCTGCACCACGAGCTCGCACGGCGCCTGAAGAAGGCGGACGTCGTCTTCGAGCTGTGCGTCCAGCGCTACGTGGACGCCCGCCGGACGCCCATCGAGGACGGTGCGGCCGAGTGGAAGGAGGAGGATGCGCCCGTCGTCCGGGTGGCGACGCTGACGATCCCGCGCCAGGACATCGACAGCGCCCAGGCACGGGCCGCCGCGGTGCGGGTCGACCAGCTGGTCTTCAACCCGTGGAACACCACGGAAGAATTCCGTCCCCTGGGCAACCTCAACCGTGCCCGCAAGGTGGCCTACGAGGCCAGCAGCGCCCACCGCCTGGGCCACCGCTTCCTCACCACCGAGCCGCACCGCAACGCCGTGCTGGGCGTGCCCCTGGACGCCGCTTTCCAGGCCCTCAACCGGTTCGTGCCCTGGCACCGGCTGCCCACCCGGCTCGGCCTGCTCAACCTCGTGACGCTGCGGCAGGCGCTGCGCCGGCACAACCTCATCGACACCGAGGTCCACGAGGCTCCGCCCAGGGCCCAGCCGGTGCCGGCGCCCGTCGACGAGCAGATGCGGACCGCACGGAGCTACGACGGCACCTACAACGACCTGTCCGCGCCGAAGATGGGGGCGGTCGGATCGACCTTCGGCCGCAACCTCCCACCCGTCTACCGGCCCGACCTGTTCGACACGCCCAACCCGGTCACCGTCAGCAGGGAACTGCTGCAGCGCGACGCGTTCATCCCCGCACGGTCGCTGAACATCCTGGCGGCCGCCTGGATCCAGTTCCAGGTGCACGACTGGGTCAACCACAAGCGCTACCCGACCGGTACGAAGAGCGTCGAGGTGCCGCTCCCGCCCGGTGTCACCTGGAGCAACACCCCGGGCGGACGGCCCGAAACGGTGATGCGCTTCGCCGAGAACGAGAGTCTGGGTGCCGCCGGCGGCGAAGCACCGCCCATCCTGTTCGGCAACGCGGCCTCGCACTGGTGGGACGGCTCGGAGGTGTACGGAGGCACCAAGGAGGCCGGAACCTCCCTGCGCGAGCCGGACGGCGGAGCCGCGCTGCGCCTGGAGGACGGACACCTGCCCTTCAGCCCGAACGGCTTCCCCCTCACCGGCTTCGCGGAGAGCTGGTGGCTCGGCCTGAGCGCCATGCACACCCTCTTCGCCCGGGAGCACAACGCGGTGTGCGAGGCGCTGCGGCAGGAGTACCCACAACTGAACGAGGACCGCATCTACCACACGGCGCGGCTCGTCGTCTCCGCCCTCATCGCCAAGATCCACACGGTCGAGTGGACGCCCGCGATCCTCGCCACCGAGACGATCGACATCGGGCTGAAGACCAACTGGCAGGGACCGCCCGAGAACTGGCTCACACAGCTGGGCCTGTGGCTGTTCGAGGCGCACTCGCTGACCGGCATCCCGAAGACCCTCCCGGACCACCACGCCGCGCCGTACTCCCTCACCGAGGACTTCGTCACCGTCTACCGCATGCACCCGCTGCTGCCGGACGACTTCGAGATCGTCGACCACCGGCTCGGCCGGAGGCTCGACACCCTCGGGTTCAACGACCTCCAGGGCACCGCGGCGCAGCCGCTCATCCGCAAGACCGGCCTGGCCAACTCGCTGTACTCGCTCGGCATCGCCCACCCCGGCGCGATCACCCTGCACAACTACCCCCGTGCCCTCCAGGCGTTCGAGCGGGACGGCGAGGTGATCGATCTGTCCGTGGTCGACCTGGTGCGCACCCGGCGGCGCGGTGTGCCGCGGTACAACGACTTCCGGGCCGGACTGCACAAGCCGCGCCTGCGCCGCTTCGAGGACCTCTCCTCCGATCCGGACACGGTCGCCCGGCTGAAGGAGGTCTACCGTGACGTGGACCAGATCGACACCATGGTCGGGCTGTTCGCCGAGAACCCGCCCCAGGGCTTCGGCTTCAGCGACACGGCCTTCCGCATCTTCATCCTGATGGCCAGCCGGCGGCTGCAGAGCGACCGTTTCCTCACGGTCGACTTCAGGCCCGAGGTCTACACGCCGCTGGGCATGGACTGGATCGAGCGCAACGGCATGACGAGCATCGTCCTGCGGCACTGCCCCGAGCTGGCGGGCCTGCTGCCGCGCACGGCGAGCGCATTCGCGCCGTGGCGCCCGGCCCCGGTGCGCAGCTCCTCGGACGGAGGCCGCGGCTGATCGGCGCAGTGATGGAGGTGGCTCCCACACCACGGACCGCCGTGGTGTGGCTGCCCCCGGCCGGGTCGTGGCCCGTCATCCAGAGCATCCGTGAGGTGCACGACCCCCAGATCCGCCGCTGGCCGCCCCACGTGAACCTGGTCTTCGGCTTCGTCCCCGAGACCGACTTTGCGGCGGCGGCCCCACTGCTGGCCGCTGCCGTCGCCGAGACGGAGCCGTTCGCGATCCGGCTGAGCGGGGTCCGTACCTTCCGGCACCGTGCCTACGCCACCGTCTGGCTCGACCCCGCCGCGGCCGGCCTCGCTCCCTGGACGGCGCTCCAGCGTGCCCTGACGGAGCCGTTCCCGCTCTGCGGCGGGCGGTTCCCGACCTTCACACCGCACCTGTCACTGGGCCGCACCCACGAGCCGCGGCGTCTGGCCGAGGAGTGCGCTGCCCGGCTGGGCAGCCTGCCGGCCCGGGTCGAGGAGATCGTCCTGCTCTCCCGCCGCGGCGACGAGCCCATGCGGCCCCGCGTCACGATCGCCCTGGGCACGGGCGCAGTCCGCTGGCACTCCGAGCCCCACCGGTGACCGGTGACCGGTGGGCATGCCGGTCACTTCGTCGAGGACGGGCCTTCGCTCGTCCACCGGACCGTCACCTTCACGTGGGCGTTGGCTCCGGTCTTGGTGATCACGGCCCCGGCCTGGACCGCGAGGTCGACGCCGAACTCGACGGTGATCGCATCGGGGCGGGCCTTGCGCAGCTGATCCAGAGTGGCGCGCGCCGCCTGCGTGATCGGCTCCAGGGCCTCCTGCAGGCTGCCCGGCAGCTCGTGGACGACATCACCGAGGCGACCGGCCTTCACCGGTCCCGCCCAGCCGGCCGGGGCCTCGATCAGAAGGCTGCCCCCGCCGTCCAACGGAATCCGCGCGAGAGGTGTCAAGACTCCTCCTCCGCCTGCTGCGCGGCCTCGGACTGCCTGCTGTGGGGTCTCGGCCAGCATGGCCGGGAGCCGGCACGTGCCGCATCCGGGGTGGGCCGTACGCATGAGCCGCCCTCCGGTCCGACGACTCGAGTGGCCCCGTACTTGTTGCGGAGCGGGTCCCACGGCTGCTCCCTGGAAGGTGACCTGTTCGACGACGGAACGGTGGATCCCCATGCCCGAGCTGCCGGAGATGGACGAAGCACGCGGGGCGCTCGAGCGGCAGCAGGCTGCGGCGAGCCGGCGCTACCGCGACGCGAGCAGTACGCGCCGTACCGTGGAAGAGCGACAGGCCGAGGGGACGCGGTTCCCGGACTCGGCCGAGCACGTGGCCGCGCGGGCCGGCAGGCTGATCGACAGGGGCGGGGTCCCGGCCTCGGCCCTGGTGGACGGCGTTCGCGCGGCGGCGCTCACCGAGGCGGACGCCAACGAGCGCATCATCAACATCGCCAACGAGTCACAACCGTGGAGCTTCCTGCCACGGGGCGCCCGCGCCGCGGCCACCGTCGCCCGGATCTCCGTCCGCACGGAGGGCCGCGAGCAGCCGCACGGCACCGGATTCCTGGTCTCGCCCCGCCTGCTGATGACCAATCAGCACGTCCTGCTGCACGAGGCGTTCAGCCAGCGCTGCTTCGTCGAGTTCAACGTCCAGAACACCGTCGACAACACCCCCGACGCGGCCGTCCGCTTCGCACTCGATCCTGCGGCCTTCTTCGTCATGGACAAGCACCTCGACTTCGCGCTGGTGGCCGTCGCGCCGGCAGCCGACGGCCGCCTCCCGGGTGAGATGTTCGGCTGGAACCGCCTGAGCATCCAGCAGGGCAAGGTGCTCCTGGGCGAACGGGTGAACGTCATCGGCCACCCGGGGGGCCGGTTCAAGGAGGTCGCGTTCAGGGACAACACGATCCAGGACCGCCTGCCCGAGTTCCTCCACTACACGACCGACACCGAGCGCGGAAACTCCGGATCGCCGGTGTACAACGACCAGTGGGAGGTCGTGGCCCTCCACCACAGCGGTGTGGCGAGGGAGGACGGCCAAGGCAACAGGCTCCTCAAGAACGGCAGCATCGCACGCCCCGGCGACCCCGACGACGCCATCGACTACGTCGCGAACGAGGGCGCGCGTGTCAGCTCGATCCTGAAACATCTCGCCGCGCTGCAGCCGGAACCCGAGGAGCGTGCGCTGCTGGCGGAGATGGGGCCGGAGTCCGGCCTCCAGCAAGGCCCCGCCGTCGAGGCGCCCGTCACCACTCCCGTCGCCGCGCCCGTGTCCGCTCCGGTCCCTGCTCCGATCTCCGCCCCGATCCCGGCCCCGGTGGCGAGCCCGGCCCCGGTGGCGAGCCCGGCCCCGGTGGAGACTCCGTCCCCGCTCCCCGTCGGGGGCTCACCGCACGAAGCGGCCGGCCCGGGCGGAAGCGTGGTGATCCGCAACGGTCTGCCCGCCCGCGGCACTCCCTCCGCCGGCGGACGGCACCTGGTCTTCCTCCACGGCCGCAGCCAGCACGAGCACGAACCCGAGGAGCTCCGCCGTGGCTGGACGGCAGGGCTGAACCACGGGCTCACGCGCGCCGGTCTCCCCACCGTCGACCCGGCGGACGTGTGGTTCCCCTTCTACGCGGACCGGATCATCGAGGCGATCAGAAGAAGGGAGAGCGCCGGAGGCCGCGAGGCCGTCTCCACCCCCGCCCCGTTCGAGGAGCTGAACGGCCACTCGGCCGCGGAGGCCTTCGCCGCCGAGTCGACGACGGGCCTGTACGAGCAGCTCCTCCTGCAAGCGGCGGCGGAAGCGGGCATGCCGCAGGACGGCGGTACGGGCGACGAAAGCCTCGGGAGTGCACTGGCCGCACGTCTGCGCCGGGCGGTGAGCTGGCTGGCCGCCACGACCGACATGGACGCGTTGGCCATCGCCACCCGGTTTCGCGACGTCGATGCGTACCTGGACGACCGCGCCGTCCGTGAGGCAGTCCTGACCAGCGTGCTCGACACCCTGCCGACCTCCGGTGAGATCGTCCTGGTCACCCACAGCCTTGGCACGGTCGTCGGGATGGACCTCGTCCACCGGCTCCCGGAGCGGCTGGACGTCTCACTGCTCGTCAGCGCCGGCAGCCCGCTGGGGCTGGACACGGTGTACGGCCGGCTGCTGCCTCCCGGACCCAACCTGTCGGCCAGAGTGCGCCGTTGGGTCAACGCGTGGTGTCCCACCGACACGGTCGCCCTGGGCTGCCCGCTGGGGGAGACCTGGGGCAAGCTCACCGACATGGCCGTGGAGAACGCGAACGGCAGGGCGCACAGCATCGAGGAGTACCTCGCCCACTCCGAGGTCGCCGCGGAGATCGGGCACGCGATCGGGCGTACGTGAGGAGCCCGGCGGGGGCGGTCCGCGGCGCGACGTCCGGTGGGGTCATCGTCCGACGATCCGCCGGAGCCAGCGGGAGCGGGCGTCGCGGGCTTCCTGGCTGAGGGCCGCCCGCGGTGCCAGCGTGTCGAAGCCGTGGAACGCGCCGGGCCATACGTGCAGTTCGGCCTCGCCGCCCGCCTGCCAGATCGCATCGGCATAGGCCACGGCCTCGTCCCGGAAGGTCTCGGCCGACCCGACCTCGACGTACGCGAAGGGCAGCCCGGACAGATCCGTGGCGCGCGCAGGGGCAGCGTAGGGAGCAAGGCCGGCAGCGCCGTACCGGTCGCCCAGCAGCGCCTGCCACGCGGTCGCGTTGGAGGTCCGGTCCCAGGGGTCGAGTCCGGCCATCTGGTGGCCGGAGAACGAGTTGTTGCGGTCGTCGAGCATCGGGCTCAGGAGCAGTTGGCCGATCGGGGCCGGCCCGCCCCGGTCGCGGGTCAGCAGGGCCAGTGCCGCGGCGAGACCACCGCCGGCGCTCTTCCCCCCGACGACGATGCGGTCCGCGTCGAGGCCCAGCCCGGCCGCGTGGTCAGCCGCCCAGAGGAGTCCGGCACGACAGTCCTCCACGGGTTCCAGGTACTGCGCCTGCGGCGCCAGTCCGTACTCGACGGACATCACCGCGAGCTGCAGCGGCAGCGCCCATTCGCGCAGCAGCCGAGGAAGGACGGACCATGCATTGCCCATGACCATTCCGCCGCCGTGCATGTAGTACAGGAGCGGCAGCGGCCCGCTGATCCCGGCGGGCCGTGCACTGACGAGGGTGACCTCCCTCCCGTTCCGGGGGCCCGGCACCCGTATCTCCTCCACCTCGAAGCGGCCGCCGGCCCGGAGCTCTGGAGCCGTCGGCCTGGGCCGGGCCGAGGCATCGCGCTCCTGCCTGGCCGCGAGGCCCTCCAGGGTGACCGGCTCCTTCGCCCCCTCGCCCATGGCGGCCAGCGCGGCACCCAGCTCCGGGTCGAAGGGAGGCGCGTGCCGAGCCCTGGGGACAGGGCCGTGTTCCCACGGCTCTCCACCGACATCCACGCAAGGACCTCCCCTCGGGGCCGGGATGCCCAGCGGCATCCCGACCCGGACAGCTTGCCAGGTCACATCCCTGTCGCGCCGTCGATGCCCTCGCGGAGGAGGTCCGCATGACCGTTGTGCCGGGCGTACTCGGCGATCATGTCGACCATGATCCTTCGCAGTGAGATCGGCTCGCCGGTCCTCTTGCGGATCCCCGTCTCGTCCAACGAGGCTGCGGCGGCAGTGATCTGCCGGGACCGGTCGCATTCCGCCCGCCACACGGCGAAGGCCTCCTCGACGTCACCGTCCAGGCGGTCGAAGTCCTGGTCGGGGTCGTCGTCGGAGTAGTAGAGCAGGGGGACGTCCTCGTGAGCGAACTGGATGCGGAACCACCAGCGCTCGACGCCGGACAGGTGCCGGACCAGGCCGTGCAGGGACAGCGCGGACGCCGCCACGGCCTTCTCCGACAGCTGCTCCGGGGACAGGCCGGCGCACTTGAGCTCGAAGGTGGCCCGCTGCCAGTCCAGGACCGCGCTCAGCGTTTCCCGCTCGCCGCCCACGTCAGGCGGAGCCGTGCGGGTGTCGCCGTTCCATCGGGGTGAGTAGTGCCGGGGCGCGGGTGCATCGCTCATCACTCCGCCTCCTGCTCAGGTGGCACGGGTATAGCGGACGTTTCCGCTCCAGATGCGCTCGAGCCGGACGCGCGTGCCCGGCCGTGGGGCGTGCCAGATCTTGTCGTGACCGGCGTAGATTCCCACATGTCCTATGGTCGCGCCTGCGGGGAAGAAGACGAGATCGCCCGGCACGCGCTGAACGCGCGAGATGTGGCGCGTACGTTCATATTGTTCATCGGCCGTACGGGGAAGCTTCCGGCCGGCCTTTCTGAAGGCGTAGAGCGTGAGGCCCGAGCAATCGAATTCCCTCGGCCCCGTCGCTCCGTAGACGTACGGTGCGCCCCGCTTGGAGGCGGCAATTGCGACGGCCCTGGCGCCGTACGGTGAGGCCGCCTCGGCTTGGGCGGCGGGACCGGTGAAGTTGGCCAGCGAGATTATGAGGAAGAACGTGAACACCGCGGCGATGCGGCGGTTCGGCAGGTGGCCGTTTGCAGGTTTTCGGTTGTCCGTCCTGGTGCAGCTCAATCGTGATACCTCCGCATTGCTTTGCTGAAACAGTTCCGGGTGAGGTTCTGCGTCGGTGACATGCGTATTGGCTCTCGATGGCGGACCAGTTTTCTCCGATAGGCCGGAAGTTGCGACTACCGGACACGGCTTGCAGCATCTCGGTTGGGTAAAATAATCGAAGTTTGTACTTATGGATGATGTTCCGGACAAGCGCCCGGAGGAGTGGTCCACCGGCTTGCTCCGGGCGGGCGTGACCTATCGATCACCAGGGCCGTTGCCATCACGTCGTGACCGTTTCGACCGTGCTGGAGCCCCCTGTGCCGTTCCACCGGCTCGCTGTCGCCGCATCGGCCTTGGGCCTCGCCGCAGTCGCCTTCGCCGTACCCCAGACGGCCGTCCCTGCCCGAGCGGCCGACGGCGCACCCCGTACGGGGTTCGAGGCCACGCACGGGGCGCGCTGGACCACGGAGGCCGAGGAGCAGGCTGTGCTGGACGCCGTCGAACGGCACGGCCAGGGCACGGGCCTACGGCGCATCGGCACCACCCCGCGCGGCCGCCCGCTGTGGCTCGTGAGCCTGGGCAGCGCCCGTGCACCGGTCACCGTCCTCCTGGTGTGCAGCCAGCACGGCGACGAGCCGGCGGGACGCGAGGCCTGTCTGACCACCGTCCGCGACCTCGCGTACGCCCCCGACCCGGCGACCCGACGCCTCCTGGCGCGCACCACGGTCCTCGTCATCCCGACCGCCAACCCGGACGGGCGGGCCGCCGCCACCCGGGCCAACGCGGACGGCACCGACATCAACCGCGATCACCTCGCCCTGACTTCGCCCGAGGCACGCGCGGTCGCCGCCGTACTGCGCGACCGGCGCCCCGACGTCGTCTACGACCTGCACGAGTACCGGTCGACGCCGCGCACGCACGACAAGGACCTCTTCGACCTCTGGCCGCGCAACCTCAACACCGACCCCGGGGTGTACGCGCAGGCCCGCGCGCTGTCCGCGGCCTTCGTACGGAAGGCGGCGCACGCCGCCGGGTACTCCACCGGCACGTACGGCATCTGGACCGACCCCGTCACCGGCGCCCCCGTCCAGCAGACCGCAGGCGACGAACAGGAGCGGATCCTGCGCAACACGGCCGGCATCAAACACGCCGTCACGCTGCTGATCGAAAGCCGCATCGAAGCGGCCGGCGACGCGGAAAGGGCCGACCCGGCCCTCAACCACCGGCGCCGGGTGAGCTCCCAGCTCACCGGCCTTCGAGGCCTGTTCACCTACCTCCCCCGGCGCGCGGGCGACCTGGCAGCGGTAACGGCTTCCGCCCGCCTGGCCCGATACCAGGACGAGAGCCCGATCCTGCTGGGCGGCACCGACGAACGGCCGGCGACCGAGGACGAGACCCTGACCGATCCACCCTGCGGCTACGGCCTCACAGCCACCCAGTACGCCGAGGTCGGAGACCGTCTCGCCCTCCATGGCGTACGCGTCGTACCCTCCGCCGCCGGCGGGGCTGCGTTCGTGCCGCTGCGCCAACCCCTGCGGGCCCTCGTACCCCTGCTCCTCGACGGCCGGGCCCGGTATCGGCTGACGGCGGGAGAGCCGGTGCAGCGGTGCCAGGGGGTGTCCGCCAGGCATGCGTAAATCGTTGGCGCCGCATCCGGAGACGGCGGATGATGCGCAGGGTCCGGGGCCGCCGTGAGCCCTGTCGACCCGCCCGAGGGGAACTGTGATGACCGCTGCCGCGTACGAGTCCTCCGAGCCCGGGCCCGGGCCCGAAGTCCACGCGGCCAGTGGGGCGTTGCGCGGGACCCGGGAGGCGGGCGTGGCGGTCTTCCGCGGCATCCCGTACGCCGAGCCCCCGGTCGGCGCCCTGCGCTTCGCCGCGCCACGGCGGGCGGCGGGCTGGAGCGGGACACGGGAGGCGGTCTCGTACGGTCCGCCGCCCCCGCAGGCCGGTGTGTTCGGCATGGACGCGCTGGCGCAGGACGCCGCGGGCGACGACTGGCTCACCGTCAACGTCTGGTCGCCCGACCCTGGCCCGGACGCCGGGCTGCCGGTGATGGTGTGGATCCACGGCGGTGCCTACGTGATCGGCATGTCGGGCCTCCCTGAGTACGACGGCGGCCGGCTCGCGCGGGACGGCGGCGTCGTCGTGGTGACGTTCAACTACCGTGTGGGCATCGAGGGCTTCGGGCAGATCGAGGGGGCTCCCGCGAACCGGGGACTCCTCGACCAGATCGCCGCACTCGAGTGGGTGCGCGACAACATCCGGGCGTTCGGCGGCGACCCGGACCGCGTCACGGTCTTCGGCCAGTCGGCGGGGGCGGGATCGGTCGCCGCGCTGCTGGCGACGGACCGGGCAACGGGGCTGTTCCGCCGGGCCGTTGCCCAGAGCGCGCAGGGCACGTTCTTCTCGCCGGAGCTCGCCGCGGACATCACCGCCGCCTGCGCCGCCGAGCTGGGACTGCGGCCCACGGTGGCCGGCCTTTCCGGCGTTGCTCCGCACCGGCTGACCGCCGCCGGTGATGCGGTCAGCGCCAAGATGGACCGCTGCGCGCATCGCTGGGGCCTGGCCGCGCACAGGTCGATCCCCTTCTCACCCGTCGTCGACGGTGACGTCCTGGCCGTCACCCCGTGGCAGGCCCTGACCGACGGCGCCGGCCGCGATGTGGAACTCCTCGTCGGCCACACCCGAGAGGAGCAGCGCCTGTTCACCGCCCTCGACGGTCTGCTGGGCCAGGTGACGGACGAGCAGGCGGCCGGCGCCCTCCGCCTCTTCGCCCCGGGACCGGACGGCGAGCGCCGCTACCGCGAGGCCTTCCCGACGGCGAGCCCGGACGAGCTGTACGAGCTGGTCCATTCCGACTGGCTGTTCCGGATGCCGACGCTCCACCTCGCCGAGGCCCAGACGGCAGCCGGCGGCCGAGCGCACGTCTACGAACTGACCTGGCCCGCCCAGGGCATGGGCGGCGCGTTCGGCGCCTGCCACGGCCTCGACGTACCGCTCGTCTTCGGCAACCTGGACCGCGGCCAGCCGGCCGTGCTGATCGGCGAGGCGCCGTCCCCGGAGGCGGAGGCCCTGTCCGCCCGGATGCGCGCGGCCTGGACCTCGTTCGCCGCCCACGGCGACCCCGGGTGGCCCGCGTACGAGACCGGTCGACGCCTCGCCCAGCTGTTCGACACCCGACCGGCCGTCACCGCCTATCCGGAAGAGCGCTCCCGCCTGATCTGGCAGGACCACACCTTCCCGGTGTTGCCGCTGATCGGCCGGTAGTGTCCGCCGGGGATGCGGAGTTGTCCGGCATTCCGGCTCCGCACTACCGTGCCGGTGTGGATCTCTTCTCACGCTCTTGGACGGCGTTGCGCACGGCGGTCGCGGCGCTCCCGGACGAGGCCTTCGCGCAGCCGTCCGGCTGCGCCGGCTGGCTCGTGCGGGACCTGGTGTGCCACCTGGTCATCGACGCGCAGGACGTCCTGATCACCCTCGTCACCCCTGCCGAGGCAGAACCGACCGTCGACGCCGTGACCTACTGGAACGTCGCGGACCGGCCGCCGACCGGCGAGGATCCGCTCGACGCGCTGATCGTCCGGCTGGCTGCCGCGTACGGGGAACCGCGCCTGCTCACCTTCCACCTCGACGACGTCGGCTCCGCCGCCGGACGCGCCGCGGAACTCGCCGACCCCGGCGCACGGGTGAGCACCCGCGGCGAGGTCCTCACCGTCGGCGACTACCTCACCGCGTACGTCTTGGAATGGACGCTGCACCACCTCGACCTGATCGTGCACCTCCCGGACGCGGCGGAACCGCCCCGGGAGGGTCTGGCCCGGTCCCGCGCGATGCTGGAGGAGATCGCCGGCGCGGCGTTCCCCGCGTCGTTCACCGACAAGGACGCCCTCCTCATCGGCACCGGCCGCCGGGCCCCGACCGAAGCGGAGCAGGCCGAACTCGTCGGGCGGGCCGCGAAACTGCCGCTCGTCCTCGGCTGACACGCCCACGGGGCCGGTCGCTGCGGGGCCTCAGCTGCCACTGCCTCCCTCGCCACTGCCTCCCTCGCCACTGCCTCCCTCGCCACTGGCTCCCGCGCCGCCGTCTCCTTCGCCACCGCAGACCCGCTCCCAGGCCGCCGTGAACATCTCGTGCAGCGGCGCCGTCGGCAAGACCCGCCCGAACGGGCTGTGGATCTGGTTGCGCCACAGCGGGCGCACCGCGTGCGCCGCCAGCTTCACGGTCTCCAAGGGCAGGTGCGGGGCCTTCAGCTCGGTCCACTCCCCGGGCAGGAACAGCGTCCGGCCCGCTCGCGACCGCTTGGCCTCCACCACCGCGCCCGTGCCGAGCAGTTCCGTCCGGGCCTGCGCGTGCTGCTTGGCCGACCAGCCGTTCCACCGCCGTACGTTCCGGTCGGTGGGCGCGGCCAGCGTCGCCAGCTGGAGGTACAGCGCCGCCGCGTCCGCGCCGACGCCCAGCTGCTGCGCCGCCCGCGCGACCAGCTCCGGGCAGGACTGCCGCGGGTCCGCCTCGTACGCCCCGGCCGGCACCGCTCCCGATCGGGCCCGCCGCATCATCCGCTCCAGCCCGCCGCCGGTCAGCAGCGGCGCCACCCGCTCCAGCTCCTCGGCCAGGTCGGTGACCTCCAGGACCCGCTGCCACAGCTCCGGGTCGGCCACCGCCGCGGGCCGCAGGAAGGAGGCACCGCCCGGCGCGCACACCACCAGCGGCCCGGAGTCGTACGCGGTCACCGGAACAGGCCCCTCCTCCTTGCGGGCGTCCATCGCCACCGGCAGCTGCCCGGGCCCGAACCGCTCCGCGATCCGCGCCGAGGTGTCCTGGACCCGCCCACCGGGCAGCGCCACCAGCAGTTCCGGACGATCCAGTTCGGCGCGCAGCCGCTCGTACAGGGCCGTCGCGCCGGCCACCGCCGGGTCGCCGACGGGCCGGTCCGTCCACGCCCACACCAGCGCGCTCGCGATCTGCCGGTACGAGAGGCCCACCGGGGTGCGGTAGGGCAACTCCGGTCCGGCCGGCGGCACGGCCCGGACCTCGACCCCGATGCCGTACCGGGTCGCCGCCAGCTCCCAGCCGGCCGCCTCCACGGTCGCGTCCGCAGCCGCCCCGTACCCGCCCGCCAGCCGACGGGCCCACACCTCGGGGAGTTCGAGCTCCGCCTCCAGGGCGTCGGCCGCCTCGTCGTACACGGCCGGCTGCTCCCCGATGCGCTCCCGCCACACCTCGGCCATCCGCTCCACCGCCGCCTCGACCCCGCCGGGCCGCCACAGCTCCGCCGGATCCTCGGGCAGGGCCGCCGCCAGGACGGCCCGCCGGCCCGCGCCGCCGAGCTGCGCGCGCAGCCGATCGTAGGACTCGGCCGTCATCGGAGTGGCCTTGTACGGGGCCTTGCGTACCAGGGACCGGTCCTCGTCGCGGTCGGGCCGGCCGACCAGACCCGACACCACCAGCCGGGCCACCGCCCGTCGGACGCCCGTCAGTTCGGCGAAGCGCGCGGCCGCCGACTCCGGAACGGGGACGGGCCCGTGCGCCTCGACCGCCGCGACCAGGGCCCGCAGCCTGGCGGCGTCGTCCCGCTCCACGCGGACGCAGCGCGCCTGCGGCACGGCCGCCGGGACCGGGTCGCCGGCCGGGTCCTCGGCGGCGGCCGCCACGAACCAGCACTCCGACCCGCCGGCCCGCACCGCGCAGGACGCCACCGCGGTGCCGCCCTCGCGCAGCCCGTCCAGGAGCTCCGCCGACGCACGGCCCACCCACCACCGGGTGCCCGTACGGGCGAACGGCTGTTCGGCCCAGGTGTCCAGCAACGCGAGCAGGGCGGCCCGGGCCCCGTCCGGGGTCGGTGCCACGGCCGCCCGCCAGGCTGCGGCGTCGATCGCGCCCATCAGCTGCGACCAGTCCTGCGGCGGCGCCGGCGGCGAGAGCCGGCGCACCTCCTCCCCGAGGGCTCCCGCCAAGCAGGCGCCGTCGGAGGCCAACGCGGTCAGCGTCGCGGCCAAAGGCGCGACCGGGCTCCGTCGCCGCGGGTCCCGCTCCCCGTCCGAGACCAGCCCGAACAGCGCGGGCAGCAGCTCGGTGTCCGGCGCGGACCGGCCCGGCAGGGCCGGCGGCGCCTCGGCGAGCAGGGTGACCCGCCGGTGCAGGGCGAGCCTGCGCCCCTCCACCCGGGCGGCCCGGGCGGCCACCGCCACCACCGCCTCGACCAGCACCGGGTCGGTGACCTCCGGCAACTCCCGGGCCACGGCTGCCCGGAGCACCTCCTCATCGGCGTCGGCGGCCGCCAGCAGTGCCTCCGCCATATCCCGGCCCACGGCCCGCAGCGCCCGGGAACCGGCGGCGTCCCGGGTCCGCAGCAGGTACCAGAACGCGGGCGGCAGGGCCACACCGCCCGAGGCGGTGGCCCGCCGGACCGCCTTCACCCGCGGATGCCGGGGCGAGTGGTGCCCGTCCAACTCCCACAGCAGGGCGCCGTCGGCGGCGTACGCGCGCACGCCCGTCCGCGTCTCCGCCTCGGCGAGGACCACGTCCTCCACCGCGCCCTCCGGCGGCGCCCACAGGGCCCACGGCTCCTGCCCCGGCCGGTCGATGTCGAAGCGGGCCGTGCGCCCGTCCACGCTCTCCACCAGGAAGTGGTCGGGCGCGTGATCGCGGTGCCGGGTGCGGAACAGCACCCGGGTCCCGACCAGCCCGTCCCGGCTGCCCAGCGGGGAGCCGGCCAGACCGGCGGGCAGCGCTGCCAGCTGCAGGGCCTCCGCGGCCAGGGTCATGCCGACCTCGGAGGGCCCGGCGGCCGGATCGGTACGCGCGGGACGGCCCGGGAAGTCCGGCAGCGCGACCGCGCCCTGCGGCTCCCCGGTGACCGGGTCCACCAGCTCCCACGGCCGGCGCCCGAACACGGCGTTGGTCCAGATCCGCGTCCCGTCGCCGAGCTGCAGTTCGTCCCGGTCGATGCCCTCCGTGCCGCCCGGACGCAGCACCCGCCGACCACCGTGCCGCCCGCCTCCGTCGGCGGTCTCGAACTGGAATCCGTACGCCCCGTCGAGGCTGCCGCCGAACGGCACCAGCCCGCCCAGCTCGTCCGGCGTGAACGGCTCCGTGGGGCGGTCGGCCCAAACGGCGGTGTCGCAGTAGTACGGGCTCGGCTTGACCGTCCAGCTCACCAGGAAGGAGCCGCCCACGTAGTGGACCGCGTACATGGTCGAGTCGTCGGGCACCGTGAAACGGCAGGACCCGCGCACCCCGTCCGGGTCGACGGCGACCGCCCGGTCCCGCCCGAACACCGTCAGCACCGGCCAGGTGGTCGTCACCCCCGCCACCCCCGGCAGCACCCCGTCCGCTTCCTCGGCCCCTGCGCCCGCCGCGAACTCTGCGTACACCGACTCCAGGACCGGCCAGGCCAGTTCCTCCGGCAGACCGGCCACGAGCGAGCGCCGCAGCGCCCCCGCCGCTCCCGCCTCGGCGAGGGCGTCGCAGATCCCGCCGAGCGCCGATACGGTCGGCCGGTCCAGCAGCGTCTCCAGCTCGGCCACGGCCTCCTCGGCTCCGGCCATGCCGCCGCCCGCGACGGTGTCGACGAGCTTGGCCACGCGCCCCGCGACCTCCCGGGCGATGCCCTCGTTGCCGGGCAGCAGCGTGACCGCCGACCCGGCCCGGCGCCGCCGTTGCGGCGCCCACCGCGGCAGCAGGTCCGCGTGTACGGTCCCCTCCAGCCGCGGCCCGAACACCGGGTCGGCGGCCAGCGCGGACAGGTCCCGCCGGGACCGCTCGGCCCAGAAGCGCATCCGCGTCTCCGGGCCCGGGTCGACGACCGCCACCCCGGCCGCCAGACAGGCGTCCAACACGTCCGCGTCGAAACCCTGGTAGTGGTGCCGGGTGGTGTGCACCGTCACCGCAGCGCCCTCCGCACGCAGCCGTGGACCCAACTCGCCCACCAGGTCGAGGAATTCCACCGGCAGCTGCTGGCGCGCGACTCCGCCGCCGGACTGCGCCGCGTACTGGTACATGTGCACGAAGTGCCCCACCCAGTGGTGCAGTCCGCCCTCCGGTACCACCCGCCCGGCCGCCATGGCCCCGGCCGCGCCGCAGCCGATCAGCATCCGCAGCCAGGCCCCTCCGTCGGTGACCCCGTCCGGGAAGACCTCGACCAGCCCGGCCGCGGTCCCGTCCGTCGGCGGATGCGCCGCCAGGACCGGGCCCGCGGCGTCCAGCAGAGCCTCCGGCACGGACTTCTTCCGCGTGACCGACAGGAGCGCGCCCACCATCCGCGCGATCTCCGCCTCCCCGTGCCCGGCAGCCTTGGCGGAAGCCCGCACCCGGCGCACCAGATCCGCCGGCAGGTCGGCGGCCGATCCCGCCCATGCGGTCAGGAACGCCTCGAGCGCCGTGTGCGCGGCGGCCGGCTCCAGCGTCTCGGCGAGGAACCGCTGATGGGCCCCGAACTCCTTGGCCGGCATGGCCCCGCCCGCCGCGAACAGCAGCGCATTGGCCCTGCGGTATCCCGGATCCACCGGGAGCCCGTGCTGGGCCTCGGCTGCCCGCGCCGCGGCGTAAGCCCTCCCGCCGGGCCGGCTCCCGTAGCCGATCAACCGGTGGCCCACGGTGTCCCAGAACCACGGCAGATGCGCATCCGGCAGTCGTCGCGCCCGCGCCGCCATCGTGTCGACGAACCGGCCGGGCTTGGTCCAGGACCGGCCGAGTTCGGTGCGCATTCCCTCCATCAGGTCGCGCGCGACGTCGACCGCGTCCGGGTCGTGCGCCGCGACCCAGTCGGCGTACGTGGTCGAAGCGTGCGGGCCCGTGACGGGAAGCAGGGATTCCAGCGAGACGATCATGCCCCGGATCGTCGCACGCCCGACCGACAACGAGACTTTCGCGTCAGTGCATGAAGGCGCTCGAGTCCCCCGGCTCGCTCTCCAGCGCCTCGCGGTCGAATCTCAGCATGACGAGGAAGAACAGCCCGCCCGCGAGGAGCAGTCCGACCACGATGACCACGGAGACCAGCGCCTCCTCGGGAGTCACCAGAACGAACAGCGCGATGAGCGTCCACACCAGTGCGCAGATCGCGATCGGCAGCTCGAAGCGCCCGAGGTCGAACGCGCCTTCCTTGCGCCCCGGCCGTTTGCGCACCGCCAGGTAGAGGACGATCGTGGAGCCGTAGGTGATCGCGGGGAGGATCGTCGACGCCGTGATCAGTTCCAGCAGCGCGGCGCCGGGCAGCGCGACCATCAGGAGGACCCCGAGGGAGAAGATCAGGACCGTCGCAGGGATCGGCGTCTGCGTCCGTGGGTTGACCCGCCGCATCAACCGGTGCGCAGGGAAGCGTGCGTCGCGCGCCATCGCGAAAATGAGCCGCGAGCACGCGACCATCACCACGATCCCTGCGCCGAAGAACGCGAACGTGATCCCGACCAGCAGCGTCTTCTCCATCACCGGACCGAACTGGTCCCGCATGATCGCCGCGACCGGCGAGCCGCTCGCGCAGACCCGGGGGATGTCGTCGATCGCGACGGTGAGCGTGATCAGGAACAGCATTCCCAGGACTCCGGCCGCCACGACCGATCCCACGATCGCGCGTGGCACGGTACGGAAGGGGTCCTTGGCCTCCTCGGCCAGGTTCGCCGCGGAGTCGAAGCCGACCAGCGTCGCGAGACCCATGATCATCGCGATCATCAGACCGCCGCCGACGGCGAAATAGTCGGGGGCGTTCTCGGCGACACCGCGCGAAGTGAGGTTGCCGGCAGACCCGTCGCCGGTGACCGCCACGGCGATGACGAGCGCGATCGCCACCACCACGACGAGCGCCAGTTCGAGCCCGACCGCGGCCGAGTTGATGAGGCTGACGATGCGCGTCGAGGCCACCGCGACCACGGCCTGGACGAACAGCACCACGAGCGTGATCAGGCGCGCCGTGCCCTCGTCCGGTGCGAGGCCGACGAGCGGCATGAACGCCTGGCTCGCCAGCGCGTTGTCGATCGCCACCACGGCGATCGCCAGGTAACAGAAAGTGAGCCAGCCGAACCCCCAGCCGACCTTCGGGTGGCCAGCCGTGAGGCCCATTGGTAGGAGGAGCCGCTGAGCGGGATACGGGCCGCGAACTGTGCGACGACCAGCGCCACCAGGGTCTGTCCCACCGCCGCGATGATCCAGAGCCAGATCCCGACCGGCCCCGCGCTCTGCAGCACGTCGTCGTACGTCGCGAAGATGCTGACCGCCACCGAGATGAACGCGAACGAGATCGCGAACACCTGAAAGGAGCCGAGCGTCCGCTTCAGCAGAGCTCGACGGAACCCCCGCCGCCCTCGGCGTCCGCCGATGGTTCCGCCCCGTCGGCCACCTCGCCTCTCCTCGGCCCCTCCAGTTCCGCATGCAGCGGCAGGGCTCCGACCAGTTTGCTCCTCCTGTCGTCTCTGTCACGTGTGCGGCGGCCGACGCACGTGACTTCGCCCCGAACGGATGCCCTTCAGGCCGTCAGTGGTGTCGCTCACAGGGGGCGTTGATGAAATCAAGGCGAATCGGGGCTGTGCCTTCGATCCCCAGAGCAGTCCCGGCTACCGCCATCGATCCCGCGGGCTCCGCCGGTACCGCCGAGTAGGGGAGCCCAGGTATTGCCGTGCGGCTGTCGGAGGCGGGTGGCACCATCTGGCGCGGTGATCAGACCAGCTACAGGGGGCAGGCATGGCGAGCACGTACGACTGGCCGCGCGGAGCGGAGAGTGCGGACAGCGAGGCACTGGAGCGCTGGCTCGACGCGCGGGGGTGGGAGGTCGACCCGACCATTTTCATGGCCGGAGTGCTGGGCCCGGCAGTCCAGGTCCGCCGCATCGGCCGCGTCTGCCAGGACGGCGAATCCGGCCTGCTGATCCTGCCGGGCGAGACGGTGGCGTTCGACGGGGACCGCATGCGCATCATGCCCCGCACCCCGGCCCCGGCCGCTTCGTAGTCGCCCCGCAGTCCGTCACTTCACCGAGCCGGCCATCACGCCCTGGACGAAGTGCCGCTGGAAGGCGAAGAAGACGACCAGCGGGACCACCAGCGAAAGGAACGCACCCGGCGCGAGGACTCCGATGTTGCTGCCGAACTGCCGCATCTGGGACTGCAGTGCGACCGTGAGCGGCTGGGACCCGCTGTCCGCGAAGAGCAGCGCCACGAGCATGTCGTTCCAGACCCAGAGGAACTGGAAGATGGCCAGGCTCGCGATGGCCGGCCGGCCCAGCGGCAGCACGAGCCGCGAGAAGATCCGCCACTCGCTGCCGCCGTCCATCCGGGCGGCTTCCAGCATCTCGCGCGGTATCTCGGCGAAGTAGTTGCGCAGCAGGAAGACCGCGAACGGCAGCCCGTAGGCGACGTGGAAGAGCACGACTCCGGCGATCGTGCCGAACAGTCCCACCGCGCCGAAGAGTTTGGCCACGGGCAGCAGCCCGATCTGCACGGGTACGACCAGCAGCCCGACGACCACCAGGAAGATGCCGTCCCGGCCGGGGAAGTCCAGCCATGCGAAGGCGTATCCGGCGAGCGCCGCGATGCCGACCACCAGGACGGTGGTGGGCACCGAGATCAGTACGGTGTTCCCGAACGCCTCCGCGATGCCGGAGTCCTTCAGCAGGGCGCCGTAGTTGTCCAGGGACAGCTGGGACGGGTCGGTCAGCGCGGTCCACCAGCCGTCGGAGGCGTTGTCCCGCTCGGAGCGCATCGAGGACAGGAACAGCCCGGCCAACGGGGTGATCCACACCAGGGCGACCAGGATCAGCAGGCCCTGGACGACCGAGCTGCTCAGCAGGCGCGACAGCCGGCTCCTGCGGCGCGGTCCCTGCGCGGACGGGGCCGGGACGGACCTCACCGGTGGTGTGGCCCGCCGGGACCGCCGGCGCTCGATGGTGCTGTGGCTGCTCATGCTCCGCTCCTTCGGAAACGCCGGATGTTGAAGACCATCGCCGGGACGACCAGCAGCAGGAGCACCACGCTCAGGGCGCTGCCGAGCCCCTGGTCGTTGCCGCCGCCGAAGGAGACCAGCCACATCCGTGTGGCCAGTACGTTCGCTTCCTCCTGGACCGGTCCCGGCGCAATGATGTAGACGAGGTCGAAGACCTTCATCACGTTGATCACCAGCGTCACGAACACGACGGTGAGCACGGGTGCGAGCAGGGGCACGGTGATCCTGCGGAAGATCTGGCCCTCGCTGGCACCGTCCATCCGCGCGGCCTCCAGCGCATCGCGCGGGATCGCCGCCAGCCCGGCGCCGATCAGGACCATCGCGAAGCCTGTCCACACCCACAGGTACGCACCGATGATGGCCGGCGTCACGAGCGCCGGGCCGAGCCAGTTCACGCCCTGGTAGGGCGCCGCGAAGTTGGCCGCGGGCAGTCGTACGGTGTACGCGCCGTCGGCGAGCCCGGTGAAGCGGAACGACCCGTCGGCGGAGGCGGTCGTGGTCGCGGCGACCCGGCCGTCGTCCCGTACGGCCTCGACCGTCATGCCGGGCAGGCCCCGCTCGCCCGGGTCGACCTTGCCCGGTGTGCCGGCGCCGCCGGGGGCGAAGTCGAGGTAGACGACGCCCCCGATCCCGTCCGCACCGGGCGCCGCGGCGGCCGCGGCCTTCGCGTCGGCGGGTATCGCGCCGGGTGCCACGCCGACGAAGCCGAGGCTGACGGAACCGCCGGGGCGTACCGTCTGCTCGGTGCTGTACGGGCCGCCCGCCCTGCCGGTCAGGCCCTGGCCCTCGCGGGCACGGGCCGTGGGATAGGCGGCGGTGTCGTCGAAGGTGTCGTGGACGCCGACGACGACCGCGTTGAGCACGCCCCGGTTCGGGTCCTGCTCGTAGGCGAGCCGGAAGACGATGCCCGCGGCGAGGAACGACACGGCCATCGGCAGGAAGAGCACCAGCTTGAAGGCGGTGGCCCAGCGCACCTTCTCGGTGAGCACGGCGAGCATCAGCCCGAGTCCGGTCAGCAGGAGAGGGGCGACGACGACCCAGATGGTGCTGTTGCGGATCGCCTTGAGGGTGGCCGGGTCGTCGATGATCGCCGCGTAGTTCCCGGCGCCGACGAAACGGTCGCCGCTGGCGTCGAAGAGACTGCGGCAGAACGAGAAGACGACCGGATAGACGACCAGCGCGCCGAGCAGCAGCAAGGCCGGCAGTACGAAGACGATCGCGAGGCGGCGTTTCCTTCGCTGGGCCAGGCGCCGCGGGTTCGCCGCGGCGCGGGCGGTCCGGGTGTGGGCGGTCAGGGTGTCAGCCATGGTGGGCCGCCTCAGTTCCCGTACGCCTTGGCGGCTGCGGCCTCGAGTTCCGCGGCCGTGCCCTGCGGGTTCGACGGGTCGCGCAGGAAGTCCTGGAGGAGCTTCCATTCGCCGGCGCCCTTGGTGCCGCCGAACGCGGCCGGGGCCTGGTCGGACATGTCGAAGCGGACCGAGTTGCCCGCCGCGACCAGCGACTTGGCGGTGCTGCGGGTGGTTTCGTCGCCGTACGCGGCGAGGTCGACCTGGGTGTTCGGGGACAGGAAGCCGCCCGCGCCGGCCCAGACCTCGGCCGCCTCGGGCCCGGCCAGGAACTCGAGCAGCTTCATGCCGGCCTTGTTGTTCTTGGCGTCCTTGAGGACGACGGCCGCGTCACCGCCGCTGACCACCGGCGTCGTGCCGCCGTCGACCGCGGGGAACGGGAAGAACTTGGCGTCCTCCCCGAGCTTCTTGCCGAACTGGTCCTTGGCGACCCCGCCGACGAAGTCGCCCTCGTAGACCATGCCCGCCTTGGGCTCGGGGCCGAAGACCTGCTCGACCGACGAGGGGAAGTCGGTGGCGAGCGCGCTCTGGGCGCCGCCGGCGACGAGCTGCTTGTCCTTGAACAGTTCGCCGAGGGTGGTCAGCGCCTTGACGACGCTGTCGTCGGTCCACTTGATCTTGTGCTGCGCGAGCTGGTCGTACTTCTCCGGGCCGGCCTGCGAGAGGTAGATGTTCTCGAACCAGTCGGTGAGGGTCCAGCCGTCCTCGCCGGCTACGGCGAAGGCCGGGCGGCCGGAGTCGGCGAGCGTACGGCCGGCCTTCAGCAGGTCGGCGTAGCTCTTGGGCTCGCTGACACCGGCCTGGGCGAAGGCTTCGGGGGCGTACCAGACGGTCGACTTGTGGGCTGCCTTGAAGTACAGGCCGTAGTACTTGCCGTCGACGCTGCCGTAGTTCTCCCACACCGGGGCGAGGGAGGCGGCGGCCGTCTTGGCGGCCTGGTCGGACAGGGGAAGGAGCCATCCCTCCTTGGCGAACTGCCGGAGCACGCCCACCTGGGGAACCATCACCACGTCGGGTGCGTTCCCGCCCTCGATCTTGCTTCCGACGAAGGTGGAGACGTTGTCGCCGGAGGGGACGAAGACCGTCTTGGCGCCGGTCTTCTCGGTGAAGGCGTCCAGCACCTTCTTGAAGTTCTTCTGCTCGCTGCCGGTCCAGACACCGGCCACGGTCACGGTCTGGCCGCTCAGTTCACCGCCGCTCGCGGGTCCGGTGGTGCCGCCGCCGCAAGCGGTGGCGCCGAGGGCGAGGGCGAGGGCCGCCGATGCGGTGGCAGCGGTCCGCCGGGTCGTCTTGCTGGGTCGTCGCATGATGAGCTCCTTCTCGGGAGGTCGGTACGTGGGAGGCCGGCAGCCGGGGAGGCCGGCGGGTGGGGTCAGGGGGTTGGGCACTCGGCCGTCCACCAGGCGGCGGTCGCCGCGGGGAGCACACCGTCGGGGCAGGGTCCGCTCGCGAGCAGCGGGGGTCCGGCGACCGGCGCGGGCACCGGCTCCGTGCCGAAGTTGACCGCGCAGATCAGGCCGTCGCCGCGGGCGATCGCCAGCACCTGCGGGGGTGCGTCCAGCCAGCGCAGGGCGCCCTCGCCGAGCTGCGGCAGGCTGCGCCGCAGCTGGAGGCCGTCCCGGTAGAGGTGCCAGAAGGAGCGGGTGTCGGCCAGGGCGCGGTCGGTGGCGTGCTCGGCGAACCACTCGGGCTGCGGCAGCCACGGTCTGGCGCCGGCCACGTCCTGGCTGAAGCCGAACGGGGAGGCGTGTCCCGACCAGGGCAGCGGCACGCGGCAGCCGTCCCGGACGTGCTTGCGGCTGCCGGTGCGGTGGAAGATCGGGTCGGTGAGGACCTCGTCCGGCAGGTCGAGCACCTCGGGAAGGCCGAGCTCCTCGCCCTGGTAGACGTACGCGGCGCCGGGCAGTGCGAGCATCAGCAGGGCGGCGGCGCGGGCGCGGGCGGCTCCCAGCCCGCTGCTTCCCACTCCGGGCTCGCCCGCGTACCGGGTGACCGTACGGACCTGATCGTGGTTGTTGAGCACCCAGGTGACGGTGGAGCCGGTGCCGGCGATGTCGCGTATCGCCTCGGTGATCGTCGCGCGGAAGGCGTCGGCGTCCCAGGGCGCGCTGAGCAGGTCGAAGAAGAACGCCTGGTGCAGTTCGTCGGGGCGGACGTACGCGGCGTGTTCGCGGGCGGTGGGCACGGACACCTCGCCGACCAGCAGCCGCTCCTGGCCGTCCCGGGCGGTGTACTCCTCGCACACCGAGCGCCAGCGGCGCCATACGTCGTGCACCTCGGGCCGGTTCCAGGCCAGCTGGTTGACGGCGTCCCGGGCGCGCTCGTCGGCTCCGGGGTCGTCCGAATCGGGCAGATCGGGGTGCTTGAACAGTCCGGCGGCGACGTCGATGCGGAAGCCGTCGACGCCGCGGTCCAGCCAGAAGCGCAGCACCTGCTCGAAGTCGTCGCCCACGACCGGGTCGCGCCAGTTCAGGTCGGGCTGCTCGGGCGTGAAGAGGTGCAGGTACCACTCGCCGGGGGTGCCGTCCGGCCCGGTGGTCCGGCTCCAGGCGGGACCGCCGAACATGGCGTGCCAGTTGTTGGGCGGCTCGGCCCCGTCCGGGCCGCGGCCGGGCGCGAAGTGGAAGCGGGAGCGCGGCGCGCTGCCCGGCGCCGCGGCGAGCGCGTCCAGGAACCACGGGTGCTCGCTCGAACAGTGGTTGGGAACGATGTCGAGCAGCAGCTTGAGCCCGAGCCGGCGGGCGTCGGCCACCAGCCGGTCGAACTCGGCGAGGTCGCCGTAAACGGGGTCGACACCGCAGTAGTCGGCGACGTCGTAGCCGTGGTCGTGCTGCGGCGACGGGTAGAAGGGGCTGAGCCAGATGCCGTCGACACCGAGCTTCCGCAGGTAGGGGAGCCCGGCCCGGACGCCGGCCAGGTCGCCGATGCCGTCCCCGGTGCTGTCGAGGAAGCTGCGGACGTAGACCTGGTAGATCACCGCGTCGCGCCACCAGGGGGCAGCCGGGGTGGTGGTGCGGGAGGAGTGGCCGGTGTCGGCCGGAAGGGTGCTGAGCATCTCGCGTCGACCTGTTCTGCTGAATGCGAGAGCGCCCCGGATCGGTGCGCTGTTATGCATGCATGTTAAGTATCAGCGACCGGAAGGTGTCAACGATGTGTCCAGAAACAGCAAAAAGCTGGGGTGGTTTGTACCTAAGTGCCCACATGCACGACGAAGGGCATCTACTTAACATGTAAGTAGATGCCCTCGGGAGAGATGGGGAAAGCGGAGGAAGCAGAGTGGTGCGATCAGCCCTTGCGGGACAGGGGCCCGAGCTCGCGCGCAAGCCGCGCCGTCGCCTGCTCGGGCGTCTGGCGCAGCGCCATCACGTCCTGCGCCACGGCCTGCACGGCCAGGCTCACCTGGTCGTAGCGCGGGCTCTTCGGGCGTGGCACCGCCGACAGCACGCTCTCGCGGAGCGTGGGCAGGTACGGATACGCGCGGATCAGCTCGGGGTCCTCGTACAGCGCGGCGCGCACCGGCGGCAGCGAGCCCTCGGTGAGGACCTGCCGCTGGACCCGCTCACTGGTGAGGTAGGAGATCAGGTCGGCCGCCGACGCCGGATGCCGCGCGTGGCTGCTCACGGCGAGGTTGGAGCCGCCCAGCACGCTGGTGCCGGGCCCGTCGGGTCCGGGCAGCGGCACGGCGCCGAACCTGCCCGCGACCTTCGACCCGCTCGCGCCGGCGTCCGCGTACACGTACGGCCAGTTCCGCAGGAAGAGCAGCCGGCCGTCCTGGAACGCCTTCCGCGACTCCTCCTCCTTGTAGCCGAGCGCCTCGCGCGAGATCCAGCCGTCCCGCACACCGTCCGAGAGGAACCGCAGTCCGGCACGTGCCGCATCCGAGTCCACCGTCACGCGCGCGCCGTCGTCGCGCAGGATCGAACCGCCCGCCGAGTGCACGGCCTCGGTGACGTTGACGGTGAGCCCCTCGTACGGCAGGAACTGGCCGGCATAGCCGTCCAGTCCGTACTTCGGGGCGATCGTGCGCGCCTGGCGGACCAGCTCGGCCCAGGTGCGCGGCGGTTGCTCGCCCTCCCGCTCCAGGATGTCCTTGCGGTAGTAGAGCAGCCCCGCGTTCGTGACGTACGGGACCGCGTACAGCCGGCCGTCGAAGGTCGCGGTGTCGACGACGGGCCGCAGGAAGGCGTCCAGGGGGAAGCGGTCGCGCTCGAGCGGGGAGATCCAGCCGGCCGCCGCGAACTCGGACGTCCAGGCGACGTCGATGTTCAGTACGTCGAACCGGTCGCGGCCCGACCGCAGTTCGCTGATCATCTGGGCCCGGGTCTCGTCCGCCGAATCGGGCAGCTCGACGAGCGTGACGCGCTCGCCGGGATGGCCGTCGTTCCAGTCGTCCAGGAGCGGGGAGAGGTAGTCGGTCAGATCGCCCGCCGTCACGAGCGTCAGGGGACCGCGCCCCTCCGCGGCCAGGCTCGCGTCGGCGCGGACGCCGAAACCGGCGTACCCCGCCAGCACCACCGCCCCGACCAGGAGAGCTCTACCCGCGGCACGCATCCACCGCATAGATTCCTCCCAGTGCACGATCCGGCTGCGCTGCCGACCATCGTGGCCTATATATACCCGTTAGGCATGGGCGATACTAGACGTCCAGGCAGACGAGGCGTACGGCGGCTGCACCGGTCCGCTGCCGAGTGAACCGTTGACTACGGAGCGGGAAGGAGGGGGAGCGAGTGCGGCTGGCGCTCCTTGCGCTCCTCACCCGTAGCCCTGCGCACGGTTACGAGCTGAAGCAGGACCTTGAGAAGCTCCTGGGCGCCGCGTACCCTCAGCCCAACGTCGGCCAGATCTACGTCACCCTCGGCAGGCTGGAGAAGAGCGGCCTCATCGAGGGCGAGGACGTCGAGCAGTCGGGCCGGCCCAACAAGCGCACGTACAGGCTGACGGACGCCGGGCGCGAGGCCGTGCTGGCCTGGTTCGAGGAAACCGCCGAGGAGCCCCGGGTACGGGACGAGTTCTTCATGAAGCTCGCACTCGCACCGCAGTCGGGTCTGGCCGACCCGATCGCGCTGATCAACAAGCAGCGGCGGCAGTACCTCAACACCATGCGGGACCTGTCCAAGCTGGCGGCGGCCGAGGACCGCGACAACAAGATCTCCCAACTGCTGATCGAGGGCGCCATGCTGCACCTGCAGGCCGACCTCGACTGGCTGGAACGCTGTCAGGAGGAGCTGGAATGAGCGACGACGCCACCACCGACGCCACCACCGCTCCTGCCGTGCCCGCGCCGCCCATCGTGCGCGCCGAGGGCCTGACCAAGACGCACCACGGCGAGGGCGTGCCGGTGCACGCCGTGCGCGGGGTCGACCTGTCCGTCCAGCCGGGCGAGTTCGTCGCCGTCACCGGGCCGTCGGGAGCCGGCAAGTCCACGCTGCTGCATCTGATCGGCGGCCTCCAGCGGCCCGACAGCGGGAAGCTGTGGCTCGGGGGAGAGCGGGTCGACGAGTACCGCGAGGCCCGCTGGGCGGTCCTCAGGCGCCGCAGCATCGGGGTCGTCTTCCAGTTCTTCAACCTCGTCTCCAACCTCACCGTCGCCGACAACGTCGAACTGCCGGCCCTGCTGGCCGGTGCCTCCCCGAAGGCCGCCCGCGCATCCCGCGCCGAACTGCTCGCCGAACTCGGCCTCGAAGGCCGCGAGCGCTCGATGCCCGGCGAGCTGTCCGGCGGGGAACAGCAGCGGGTCGCGCTCGCCCGTGCCCTGGTCAACCACCCCACGCTGCTGCTCGCCGACGAACCGGCCGGCAGCCTCGACAGCAAGGGCACCCGCGAGGTGCTGCGGCTGCTCTCCCGGTTCCACCAGCGCGGTCAGACGATCATGATGGTCACCCATGACGCCCGGATGGCAAGCGCCGCCGACCGCGTCATCAGCTTCTTCGACGGCCGCATAGCCGACGACGCGCAGCTCGACGGCGGCGGTCGGCGCGGCCCCGCCCGCGGCGTGTCCGGCGTACTGGACCTGGACCTGGAACCGAAGCGGTGACCGTGCGGGCCACGCTGCGCTGGGCGCACGCCGACTTCCGCGCACACCGCGGCGAAGCCCTCTTCGTGGTGCTGGCCAGCGCCGGGATCATCGCCTCGCTCCTGCTCGCAGGCGCACTGTTCAGCTATGCCGCGAACCCCTGGCAGCGGATCTTCAACCAGTCCCACGGCGCACACATCTGGCTCCAGACCCGCGCCGGGGCGGACATGGACGCCCTGTCCGGCGTGGACGGGGTCGCAGCCCTCTCCGGGCCTTACCGCACCGCGACGACGACGGTCGAGTCGCGCGGCGCGCGGGTCGGGGTGACGCTGCGCGCAGCCTCGGAGGCGCCCCCGGAGACGGGCCGGCCGCTCGTCACCGCCGGCAGCTGGTTCCCGCGGCCGGACGACGGCGTACGCGCCGACAACGACACCGGGGCCGGCACGGGCGCCGTCGTGCTGGAAGCCTCGGTCGCGCGGGCGCTCTGGGCCGAGCCGGGCGACACCGTACGGGTCACCGGGCCGGACGGCGCCCCGCACGTACTGCAGGTGAGCGGGATCGCCGAGGTGGCCGAGCCCCGCTACCACCCGGGCGGCGGGCCCGGCACCGGCTGGGTGCTCTCCGGCACCCTCGACGGGATCGCCCACGGAGACACTGGGCAGAGCGTGGGCCTGCGCCTGGAGGATCCGGACGACACCGACTTCATCGTCCAGCGCGCCGTGACCCTCCTCGGCGCCGACCGGGTGGCCCAGGTCACCAAATGGCAGCAGGCCCGGGCCGAGGCGGGCGGCGACGACCGGCTCCTCGGCCAGATGTTCGCCGTCTTCGGGCTCGGTGCGCTGCTCGCGGCGGCGCTCGCCGCGGCCGGTGCGGTCGGCGCGCGGGTACGCGGCCAGCTCAGGGACATCGCCGTCCTCAAGGCCGTCGGTTTCACCCCGGGCCAGGTGACCCGAGGTTTCCTCGTACAGCATCTGGCCTTCGCGCTCCTCGGCGTGGCCCTCGGCACGGCCGCGATCGCCCTGCTCGGCGCCCGGATACCCGGACGGATCGGGGAGGCGGCGGCGGTCTGGCAGGACCTGCCGGGCCACACCGCGCTCATGATCGGCGTCCCCTGCGGCGCGGTGCTGCTGATCGCGGCCGCCACCGGGCTCTCGGCCTGGCGGGCCGGACGGGTACCGCCCGTGCCGGTGGCCCGCGCGGCGCTGCCGTCCGCCGCGCCGATGACCGCGCTCGGCCGGCGGGCCCTGGGGATACGGGTGCCTCCCGCACTGGTCCTGGGGTGGCGGGCGGCGTTTCCGCGCCGCGGCCGGACGCTCGTACCGGTGGCCCGGCTCGCCCTGCCGCTGGTCCTCATCACGGTCGCGCTCGTGGCCTGGTCGACGCTGGACCAGTTCCGCAGCCGGCCCGCGCAGATGGGACTGCCCGCGGCGCTGACCGTACGGGCCGAACAGCCCGCCGCGTCGTCCGATGCGGAAGTGGAGAAGACCCTCGCGGAGATTCCCGGCATCGCCGCGGTCCATCCGGGCGCCGAGATGGCGGCGCTCGTACCGGGGCAGACCGGCACCATCACGCTCCGCGGGCTGGGCACGGCCCGGGACCCGTACCCCTCCAAGGTGGTGGAAGGGCACGCGGCCGGCGGTCCGGACGAGGCAGTGGCCGGGCAGGGGCTGCTCGACCTCCTCGGGGTGCGGGTCGGCGCGTGGGTGCGGATGACCGTCGAGGGACGGCCGCAGATCCTGCACCTCGTCGGCCGCACCATCGAGCCCGAATCCGGGGGCCGGGTGATCACCACGACCGTCGACGCACTGCGGGAACGTGATCCGGGGCTGCGGCCCGACTACCACGCCCTGGTGCTGCGCAAGGGCGCGGACCCGCGGGCGGTGAGCGCCGCGCTCGCCGCGGCGGCCGGCGGAACGCTGGAGGTCCGGGAGACGCCCAATCCGGTGGACCGGCTGGAGCCGGCGCGCGGAGTGATCGCCGCCCTGATCGCGGTGCTGGCGCTGATCGGGCTGATCGAACTGCTGACGCTGATCGGCACGGGCGTACGCGACCGGGGGCGGGACCTGCTCGCGCTGAAGGCGATCGGGCTGACGCCCCGGCAGATCGGCGCGATGATCGTGACCGCCGCCGGACTGACCGCGCTGGCCTCCGCCGTGGTGGGGACGACGGTGGGGGCGCTGTCCGGCAGCTGGCTGGTGGACACCCAGGGCGCGTCGAGCGGGATCGGCGCGGGCATAGCCCAACTGCCGCCATTGCCGGTGCTGTTGACGGTGGTCGCGACGGCGGTCCTGGGCGCCGTGGCGGCGGCGCTGGTACCGGCGACACGGACGGCGCGGCGCAGGCTGGCGGACTCTCTGAGCGAGACCCTCTGAGCCTCGGGTGAAACGGCACGACGTTACGGACACCCCCTAGCCGGCCGCGCGGAGGCGGGTGGCAGCCGCCTCGGCTTCCCGTACGACGCGCTCCGTGTCGACGTCGACCAGCCGGCCGCCGAGCTTCAGTGCCCGCCCGTCCACGAAGACGGCGTCGATGTTCTCGGGTCGCCCGTTGAAGACGATCTGGCCGACCCAGTCGAAGCGCGGTGCGAAGTTCAAGGCGGCCGGGTCGATGACCACGAGGTCGGCCTGCTTCCCGGGGGTCAGGGAACCCACCCGGTCCGCGAGGCCGAGGACTTCGGCTCCGCCCAGCGTCGCCATCCGTAAGACGTCGGTCACCTGCGGAAAGACCTCGACCTCGGTCGTGCTGGCGCGTTGCAGCCCGATGGCCGTCTTCATCAGCGCGTGGAAGTCGGAGCAGTCATTGGTGCCGCCGTCGAGGCCGAGACCTACCTTGACGCCCCGCCGCCCGAGCTCGGACAGCCGCATGATCCCGGAGGCCAGCCGCATGTTGCTGAGCGGGCAGTGGGCCGCGCGTACGTCGTGCTCGGCGACGGCGGCTATCTCGGCGTCCGTCAGGTGGATCGCGTGGTTGATCAGGAGCCGCGGCCCCAGCGCGCCGATGTCGGTCAGGACCCCGATGGGGTCGTCGGCGCGCTGCTCGGGGCGTTCCAGGACGTGGGAGTTGAGCATGACCCCCAGGTCCTGGGCGACCTCCCAGTGGGCGCGGTTGTGGTCCTGGACCGCCCGCGCCGCATGTGTGGCGACCTGGAAGGAACCCAGCGGCACCGGGTCGACCAGTTCCTTCTTCACCTTTCTGACCAGCACCGCGTCGGGCGCCGGGGGGAACATCGCGTACGTGAACCTCACCCCGGTGTCGGCCAGGGCCCGTACATAGCTCTCGATGAGGTCGTACGAGAAGATGTCCACCCAGTCCACCAGGGTCGTCACACCCGACTGGACGGCGTCGAGGGCCGCGAGCCGCACGAAGCTGTGGACTGCCGCGGGCGTCAGCCGTCCGCGTTGGGGGTCGGTGCACCCCTGGAACCAGCCGAACAGGTCCCGGTCGGTACAACCTCCCCGGATCACCGCCTGCCAGAGGTGGTTGTGGGTGTCTACGAACCCCGGCATGACCAGCTTGCCCGAGGCGTCCAGCACCCAGGCGTCGGGCGGTGTCCGCAGTGCCGTGCCGACGGCGGCGATGGTGCCGTTCCGCATCAGGACGTCGGCGTTCGCTACGGCGCCGAGGGGGCCGGTGCCGATGGCGGGGTCCATGGTGAGCACCAGTGAGGCTCCGCGCAGCAGGACCGTACGGCCACCCGGAGCGGGCGGGCGGGAGGAGCGGTCGCGGAGTGCGGGGCCAGGGGTGACGCCGAGGAGGAGCGGGGTGGCGGCGGCCAGGCCGAGGCCGGCTAAGAGGTCGCGGCGGCTGGGGACCGACGGCGAAGTGGGGAGTTTCTGCATGGCGTGTTACCTCCCGAAGGCTCAGAACGGAAGGCCCGCCCGGGCGGAACGCTGAGACGGAGCGTCGAGCGGAGGCGGGAGATTACACGCAGCATTCCCAACGAACGACCATTCGATAGATGGTTGCGGAAAACTTTTTCCGTTCCGGGCGAAAGCTCGTCACGCCATACGACCTACGATCATCCGGCACCCGTCCGTGGCGGCGTGGGCGTCACGGCGTGGGCTGTTTTCACAGCTGGTACTGGCGACGGGTTGCTGATCGGCCTGTCGGCGGTCGAGCAGCGGTGCTCGTCCGCCTGCGGGTGAGGGGTTCCTTTGTGATGTACCGATGTCCCGATGTGCCGCCGGCATCCGTCCGATCGCCCCGCCCCGTGCCCAGCGCAACGACCTGGGAAGGGAGTAGTCACATGATCGGCCGGACACGTCCTACTCTTCAGGGCATGATCGAGTCTTCTGAGGGCTTGCCCCGTGACCATCGACTCCTGCGTTCCCTGACCGGCCACGGCGGCCCGGTGCGGGCCGTGGCGACGGCGGTGGTCGACGGTCGGCCCGTCGCCGTCACGGGCAGCCGGGACAAGACCGTGCGCGGCGTGGACGGGACCGCGTGCCTGTGGGACATGGCGACGGGCCGCCGCGTCGGCGAATTCGCGCAAGTGACGGACACGGCGGTGCTGGACGGGCTGTCCGTGGTGCTCACCTGCGCAGCGGACGGGACGATCCGTGTATGGGACGTGGCCACCGGCCGCGAGGTGGGGGAGTCCCTGGACGTGGTGAGCGCCGTATCGCTCGACGGGCGCTCGCTCGCACTCACGGAGGGGGCGGACCGGGCGCCGCGGCTGTGGGACCTGACCACCGGCCACCCCCTCGACGACCCCGGGACCGCCCCCGCGGACCTGCAGGATCCGGACGCCGAGGACATCCCGTACGTGGCGGCGGTGACGGTGGTGAACGGGCGAGTCGTCGCCGTCACGGTCGACACCGGAGAGGGGACGCTCCTCGCGGACGTGACGACCGGCCTCAGGATCGGCGCAGCCGCGCGCGGGGTCGAGACCGCCGTGATCGGGGGCCGGCGCGTCGCGCTCGCGGCCGGCGCCGACGGGACCCTGCGCATCTGGGACCTGGCCACCGCCCGTCAAGGGGCGGACGGCGTACGTGTCGTGGAGACCCTCGCACCGAGCGGACAGCACCTCGCCCCCGCCGTCGGGGACGACCGGGAAGCACGCGTGTGGGAGCTGATCACCGGCCGTCGCGACACCCGGTCGCACCTGGGCGGCAGCGCCGGCCCGGCCGGCTCGACCGGCGCCGCGGAGAGCGTGGTGCTGGACGGGCAACCGGTCACCCTCACCGCCGAGGACGACGGGCTGGTACGGGTACGGGACGCGACGACCGGGCGGCCCGTGGGCCGGCCGCTCGGCGGCCACACCGATCGCGTCTGGGCCGTCACCGCAGCCCACGCCGATCAGCGCACTCTCGCCGTCACCGCCGGCCTGGACCGGACGGTACGGGTGTGGGACATGACGACCCGGCAGCAGGAGGGAGCACCGCTCACCGGCCACACGGGCCAGGTCTGGGACGTGGCCACCGCGGTCGTGGACGGCCGGACCGTAGCTGTCACGGCGGGCGCGGACCACACGGTGAAGACCTGGGATCTCACCCGCCCGCCGGAAGAACCTGGCGCTGAGCCCGGGGAACGGTGCTGACCGGCAAGGCCTGGCGTAGGGGGGCGCCGGGCCGTGTGGAGGCTCAGTCGACGGTGACGGTCATCTTGCCGAGCGCCTCACCGGCCTCCATGGCCCGGTGGGCTTCGACGATCTCGTCGAACCGGAAGACGCGTACGGGCCTCGCGGGGATCGCGCCCGACTCGACCTTGGCGTAGATCGCGTCCAGCGGAACGTCGGCGAGCGGGAATTCGGGGCTGCCCAGGACGAAGGCGCTGCCGAAGAAGCTGAGCTGCACTCCGGTGGGGAGGTCGGCGATCGGGTCGAAGTCCCGCACCGGCTCGAAGCCGCCGAGGAAGCCGAGTTGGCAGACCCGTCCGCGGGGGCGGACCGTGGCCAGGGAGTCGCGCAGGACGTTGTTGCCGACGACGTCGAACACCGCGTCAGCGGTGATCTTCCGCGTGGTCACCTGCGCCGCCAGACGGCCGTCGTCGATGAGTACCTCGTCGGCTCCGAGCTCTTTCAACAACGGCGCGTGCGCGGGATTGCGGGTGGTCGCGAGCACCGTCGCGCCGTGGTCGACGGCGAGGTTGACGGCGGCCTGGCCGAGGGAGGAGGTCGCTCCTCGCACCAGGACCCGCTCTCCCGGCCGCAGGTCCAAGTTGCCGAACAGCCCGCTCCACGCCGTCGCGTACACCTCGGGAACCGCCGCCAGCTCGGCCCAACCCAGCGATGAGCGCACCGGGACCACATTGGCCGCCGGTACCGTCACCAGCTCGGCGTAGCTGCCGTTGCGGGTGCGGCCCATGCCGCCGAGGATCGCCACGACTTTGGTCCCGGCCGGAAGCCGGCCGGTGGGGTCCGCCTCGACCACTCCGGTGCACTCGATCCCCGGGACGGCTGCGACCTCGCCCCAGGCGCCGGCGCGCATGTACGCCTCGGCGTGGTTCAGGCCGAATGCCTTGACGCGGATCAGTACCTCGCCCGTTGCGGGCACGGGGTCCGGCAGGTCGGTGATGCGGAGAACCTCGGGACCGCCGTAGGCGGAGATGACGATGGCCTTCATGGATCAGACTCCGTTCTTGAACGGTGGTTCAACTATTGGCTCTGAAAAAAGAGCCACCGCAGGGGTGGCTCCCGGTCCGGTCGTCAGGCGAGGGCGGCGAAGGCGTTGTCCGTGATGGCGCGCAGGACCGTCTCGTCGGGATTCGCCTTCCCCACGACCATCAACCCCTGGCACGTCGCGACCAGCAGCTTGGCGCTGCCGACGGGATCGACCGAGCCGCGCACCTCCCCGGCGCTGCGGGCGTTCCGCAGGGCCGTGGCCATGCACTGCTCCAGGCGGGCCAGATGGCCGCGTACGACGGCGGCGGCCTCGTCGTCCTCGGCCGCTTGCTCGATCGCGGTGTTCACCAGCAGGCAGCCCTGCCGGCCCTCCGGGCTGAGGAGATCGCGCACCAGCCCGTCGAAGTACCCGCGGAGCTCGGCCAGTGAGGCGCCCGGCGCTTCCAGCTCGCCCAGCTTCTGGGGGACGACCAACTTGGAGTAGCGCTCCAGCGACTTCAGGAACAGTGCGCGCTTGCCGCCGGGGAATGCGCTGTAGAGACTGCCGGGCTTCACCCCGGTCGCCTTGACCAGATCCTCGATGGACGTGGCCCGGTACCCGCGCAGCCAGAACCGCAGCATCGCCTGGTCCAGCACGGCGTCGGGCTCGAACTCTCGAGGTCTGGGCATGGGTTGAAAATACATGAGCAACCATTCAAGAACAAGATGCGCCCGCGTCGAGGAAGTCGTCCGCCTCGGCGGCGTGGTGGAGATCCCCCTGAAAGTGGATCAACCGCCCGGGGTACGGTTTCCTTTCGGCCACTGACCAGCACCTGAGGGGGACGAGAGCGTGGAATTGACGGGGGAGATAGCAGCCGTCCGGGACGGCCGGGGTGATCCGGCGCGGTTGGTGGGCGAGTTCCGCCGGGCCGTGCTGCTCGTGCCGATCGCCGGCGGAGCCGACGGTTCCGCCGACTCCGATGGTTCTCATGGTGGCCTGATGTCCGCCGTCCAGGGCGGCATCCGCTGGCTGTACGCGTTCACGGACGAGGAGGCGCTGGCCCGGTTCGCCGAGGCGCGCGGCGCTGCCGGCCGGGAGTGGACCTACCTCGCGATCCTGGGTGCCCGTCTCGTGGATGCCGTGGTTCCGATGGCGGACGGGCCGGCGGGGGTGGTCGTGAACGTGGCCGATCCGGACGGTTCGATGTTCTTCCCGCCGGTCACCGGGATCGTCCCCGATGCCTGCGCCGTCGACGCCGTGGACGTGGCCTGATGGCGGGCGACGGGGACCTCGAGGTCTCTCCGGAAGCGGTCGCGTCGATCCAGAAGGGGCTGCGCGCGGCGATCTCGGAGCTGCGGGAGTCCTCGGACGCCGCGGGGGCCTCCCAGGGTGCGGGGTTCAGCGATCTGGCGATGACGGGGATGGAGGCCGGGCACGCGGGACTGGCCACCGACTTCGAGGACTTCTGCGAGCGCTGGGAGTGGGGCGTGCGCTCCCTGATCCAGGACGCGTCCACCCTGGCCGGGAACCTCGGCATCGCGGCGGGCACCGTGTGGGAGGAGGAGCAGTACATCGGCGGCGCCTTCAAGGTCGCGGCGAACGCGGCGTACGGCAACCCCCACGCCAGCGAGGACGACATCGAGCAGAAGGGCTGGGGCGACATCTTCCGGGCCGACGTCTACAAGCCGGACTACAGCGTCGAGTCGTTCCAGAAGAGCAACGAGGACATCAAGAAGACCTGGTCGGACACCAAGGACACGGTGACCTCGACCGGGAAGATCGGTTCGCTGAAGGACCTGCTGGACCAGGCGAACGGCAACGGGGGCGGTAACTGATGGGCTGGCGCGACTTCATACCCGACTCGGTCGAGGACGTGGCCGAGGACGCGGTCGAGGGGGTCGGTGATGCCATCGAGTGGGCCGGCGACAAGACGGCCGACCTCGCGG